>JBFKEA010000024.1:0-17557 GCA_041619375.1 Spongiibacter sp.
CACGAACGAGATAAACTTACTGGAGTTTTTGCAACTGCAGCGCTGCGCACTTCAACAAACGCTCGCTGACAAGAACAGTATTCTCGGGCGCCACAGCGACGCCGCAGCCCAGCTAGTATTCACACTGCGTTTTCTCAATGAGGTAGACGCCTGCACATCCCAGCTGCAAGCCGCCGGCAACAAAGAACTGACAGCAACCCTGCAGGCCGCCAAAACAGCAAAGCACCGACAACTGCCCCGACAATTGGCCAATGCACTGCTCGCCGGGCCGGAGTACCGCGCTCTGTGGCACAGCCCAGCTCAGCAGCGCCAGCCCTACCCCCCTCAACAGCAAGATAGCGCCGTGCGCGCCTTGCAACGTTGGCAGCAGCTGCAAACAGTGTGGCTGCAGGGCCGCGACTATCATCTGCACGCTGAGGTCTTGGGATTGCTGAACGATATTCGCCGCGGCTTGGGCGGCGAGCTGTTGATTTTTCAAGGTCACGCGCTGCAGGGGCTGCGACACGCCAACGCCCTACTGGCCCAGCGTATCAGCGGTCGAGCGCTGTGCCTCAATGGCTCGCCAACCGCGCAGGCAAAACGCTATCAGGCCGTGCTACATCGGCGCTTCGTCGGCGACATACAGCCCTTGGCGGCACGTGCCAACCGGCACCAACAGGCATTGATGACGGCGGTGCACGACATTGAAGCGACACTCGACGACGCCCTGCGGCCAAACGGCGCAGCTCTGCCCGGCAACTACCAGCAGTGGCGCGTTCATCGCGATGCACTATTGACCGAAGTCTTACTTAAGCACCGTCAACACGTAGCCCTAAACTCTCAGCTTCTCAAGCAATGTGGTCTGGCCGGCAGTACACCCTGAGCCCGTTTACAGTGGCAACCGCGCCGTCAAAAACGCAGGATAAAATCGCTGCCGTTGCGCGGCCGCCCCAAGAATTGCCTGAGGCTGTTATACAGCTCACTACCGGCCGGCGGCGAAAGTTGCATACGCCCCCGAGGTAGCCCACTGCGATCTACCGTGATACTGCCGCGCAATTTCTGTGGATTGTTTTCATCTATGGAAATCGTCAGAGTGCCATCTTCACAACTGAGCACTGCGTGAATCTGACCGAGACTGGCCAAGCCTTCGACATCACCGCTGAGTTGCTCGATGCTCAGCTCACCACTGAGCTGCTGACAGCCCTGTGCGGTGAACCCTGCCTGCACTGCGCTAGCAGAAAAGTGACCATCAAAGCCCATGCTGGGAATTCCTGTCGCCGCTAGCACCGAGGCGATGCGCCCCTCGGCCAATAGCTCATATATATTCAAGGTGCTATCGCGATAACCGAGCTGCGCTGTCACCTTAGCCGGCTCGTCAAAACGAATCGACAGCGGCCGCCCCTGCAACATGGCTAGCGGCCGAAACTGCCAGTGCAGCGGCCGCACCACGACCGCCGAGCTGCCGACATGACTAAACGAGCCCTGCCACAGGCTGCCCGACACCGCACCTAATTGCAGGTCGTCCGCCCCGCCGTGCAGCGCATCCGCCACCAACCACGCCGGTGCACGCCACAGCAGGGCGGCGACTAACAACACGATACACATTAGAAATATCAATAGCCGTTTCACAACTCCCCTCCCAGAGAGACGCGCAGCGACACCTTACCCGGCACATCCAACCGGCTCATCGATAGCGAGTGAAGGGGGACACCGCTGGCCACCAGCGCATCAATAAAGCGCACCGCGCTGTTGTAGTCAGCGGTACTGATCTGCACGCTGTAGCGACCAGCACTTTGCGGCTCTATACGACTGATCGCCAGTGAATACTGGCGCGCAGCACTGGTAATCTGTTGCTGTGTAGAGCCGGCAGAAGCCGCACCAAGCTGTCGACCGCTGCTGCGCGCCGCAGCAATCTGCGCCGCGGCCCCCTGCATCCAGATATAATTTTCCCGGCGCTGCTCCAGGCGCTCAGCCGAGGCGGACCTAGCCTCTAAAAGTGGTTGCCACAAAGCCAGCCATATCAGCAGTGGCACGCCGGCAAAGACGCCCAATGCCACAATCAGCCGCTCCCTCTCCGAGCGGCTATCGAGCCAGTTACGCACGCTATTCACGGCCTCGCCTCCCGCAGCTCCAACTGCCCTGTAATGCCCTTATCTTGCTGACCGAAAGCACCGCGGCTCACCGTGAAGCCCTGCGTTGCCAACGCCGCCACCCAGCGATCCACCGCATCGTAGCCGTCGGCGTCGACCAGTAGCTTCAGCACCTTGCCGTCATAGTTCATCTGCTGAATACGCAGCGCCGACTCCCCCTTGCTTGCCCGCGCGATACGTTCGAGCCAGGGCAAAAACACACTTTCGCTAGCGCCACCTGCATTCAGCGCATTCAGCTGACTGCGCATTTGACTACGCGCATTAACAACCCGCGCACCGGGAAAAGTATCGCGATAGATCGCCACCATGCCCTGCTCATAATGCTCAATCTGCCGGCGGTTGTCGGCAACTTGCAACCCCAGTTGCAACCAGTGCAGCCCGAGCAAGGTCACCAGCAGCAACAGTGGCCAACGCAGCCAGCGCCCCTCACTGCTAGCCTCATCCCGCAGCGCATAGTCGCCGCTAAGCAGGTTTATCGGCCACGGTTGGCAGCGTGCAGCGATCGCAGCCAAGCGGTGATCGAAGGTCTCGCCCACCTGACCAAACTCACCGAGCTCCGCCTGCGACGCCAGCCCCTGCTGACAATACAGCTGGACAGTTCGCTTGTCGCCGCCAGCCAGTTGCCACCAACTCAACAAGTTTTGACGCTGCATCGCCGTAGCGGCGTTGTCCACATGCGCAATCGCGCGCTGCTCATCGACCACCACTACATTGGCCGGCAACATCGCGTAGTCGGGCAGCATCGCTTTGACCTTCAAACCGCTCGCCGCCAATAACGCCTGCCACTCTTCCATATGCCGACGATCTGCCACCAATACATGACACTCTTCATTGGCGCGAATGCTGCCGCAGGCCAGGTGCAGGCTTTCTAGGTCGCTGCACAAATGCTCCTCAAGTTGGTAGGGTAAGGCCGCCAGGCCAACCTTGCCGCCCTTGGGTACCACCACCCGCTGCCAGCTCACCAATTCGCCCGGCACGACCACGTAGCAGGGCAATCCGGCAAAGCGCTCACCGAGTTCCGCAAGCGGTTCACCGACCGCCCATGCGCCGCTGTCGACGGCCCGCGCTGAGGACTCATCCCAGTGCAACCAGTGCAGCTGGGACTCACCCGGCGCCGGCATTGATAGCAGTAATCGTTCGCTCAAAAAATTTCTCCATATTCCCGCGCATAGGCATAGGCCTTGCCATTGCGCAGCACAAAGCGACTGTACAGGCGCAGCTGCCGCTGCTCATAAAACACATCGGCAAGACCCAGAAAGTACTGCGACTTCACGGCAAGGCCGCTTTGTAGCTGCGCGATAATCTGCTGCTCTTCCGAGAGCGGCAAACTACTGACAAACGCATCTACCGACGACCAACCCTCGTCCGGCCGGCCGCGAATCACGCCCTCGACGTCCTCAACCGCCAACAAGTTACCTATTGCTGCCGCCAACAGCGGGGCGTCGTCAACCGCCAAGGTATTAATATTCAATTTTGTGTCAATCTCCGGTAAGGCGCAGAGAAATGGCAGCAATTTCTCACGCTCACCCTGCTCGAACTCAGCAAACAAACTCAGCTCACTAAGTGAGTCGATAGGCTGGTTCGGCGGCAGAAAAGGATAGTCGCCACCACTGTATGTCAGGTCTTCGGCACCGTAGACGCCCTCGGGGGCAAAGTCGACATCGATCCAATCGCTCACCCGCTGCCCGATTATTTGAGCGCGCTGCACATCAATATCAATATTTAACAACAGTAATTCAAATAACTGCTGAGCCCCACTGCGCTCACCGCCCTGCTCGCTATTATCTTGGCGATGCAGGCGGTTAACATTAAAGCAGCCCTGTTGATCTTCAATAAGCCCCGCCACCGAACCGCCGTCAACCGGGAACACCATATCGCGACGCGCCCAGTTTTGATTGAGACTCACCACCTCTTCACCGGCGATATCTTCCAGCGCAAAAGCGGCAATACGCTCCCCCCCCATGGCATACCAGTAGGCCTGATCCATATAGCGCTGATTGAGCAGCCGTTGACTGTTATAGCGCACGCCCTCGACCAGGTTTACTGACAGCACCATCATGATGGCAACCATCAGCAATACCATCAGCAGTGCTGCGCCGCGCTCACGCCCCGGCTGAGTCACGGTTGCAACTCCGGCAACATGACATTCATGCGGATATCAGGCCACGGCCCCACATCCATTTCAATACGCAGGCCCTGTGGCTGCAGCGCGTTCAACTGCGTACTCGGCGGCCAAAAGTTACCCCAGCGACTGCCGTCGTAAAAACTCACAACAAAGCGGTCGACACCGTCGAGCAAAGAACGCTTTTGCCAAGGACTGTTGGCCGTCGGGTCGGCCACCGCCGCGCTATAGCGCAGCAATACACCGTCTTCCAAGCGATAGCGCACCCGCTCCAAACTGCTTGCCAGCAACTGTCCAGGCAAAGTGCGCCGGCCGCCGTGTACAAACTCGACCTCACTGTGCTCACCGACCTGCTCGCCCTGCAATCTGGCCGCCATCGCATCACCCTGTTCGTCCCGGGGAATCCGCGGCGTCAATTGCTCGAAATCGCGGCGCATAATTTGCAGCGCCAGGGCTAGGCGCTCGAGCTGCTGCTGACGCTGCGCCACTACCTCCTGGCTCGCCAAGGCACTGTTGAGCATGACGCTGGCCATCGTGCCCAATAACGCCATAATACCGATGGCAATCAACAACTCGACGAGAGTAAAGCCCGCAACGCGACGCATTATCTCCCTCCCTGCTTGGCCATAAATGCACTTCGACTGGCCAGCGTGTCGTCTTCGCCGGCCAACTGGATACTGATATCGACCCGCTGTATTGACGGCTGCGGGGTATCGCTGAGTTGGCGGCGCCAAACAAAGTCGTAGCCCGCTAAACGGGCTTCGCCGATACTGCGGTTGCCATAACCCTCGCGGCTAATATCAATCAACAAATTCTGCGCGAGCAGGTCGGCAAATTGGCGCTGCTCCAACGCCCCCGTACTGCGGGTCGCCTCGCTGAGACTATTGCTCAGCGCAACGGCAGCGGTGGCAAAGATCATCAATGCCACCATAATCTCAAGCAGCGTAAAACCGCGCTGCCGCCTCATTTTTTCACCACTGGCTGCAAACTGTCGTCAACACTCAGGCTGCGACCATCAATCGCTTGCAGGCGCCATTCAAAGGGACTTAACTGGCCATCGCCAAGAAAGACGATCTGCGGCGTAAGCACGCGACTATTATCAGCCTCAGGGACTCGCAAGGGCTCGCCAGCGAGGTATATCTCCGAGCGCACGGCGTCATCGAGACGCAGCGGCCGCGCCAACTTACCCTCGCTAATCGCCTGCCAGCCCTCAGCACTGCGAACCATAAAGCGGCCGCTGTCACCCTCCCACAACAGCCCCAGGCTGCGACCGCTGAAAACGGCCTCAGCGCGGGCACTGCGCAGCGCCCGCAACACCACAGCGCGGTTCTCGCGCAGCAAGGCCTCGCCATCTTTACCAGGCAGGGTTAGCACCGCTACACCGCTCATCAAGCCAATAATAAAAATAACGACCAGCAGTTCCAGCAGGGAGAAGCCCGCCTGTTTATTCCTGCCAGTTAACGATGTCACGGGCTAACTCCTCGCCGCCCTCTTCGCCATCGGCGCCAGTGGAATACAAGTCGTAGGCGCCATGTTCACCCGGCTGAATATAGTTGTAAGGATTGCCCCAGGGGTCATCCGGCAGGCGCTTGATGTAACCATCGCGGCGATAATTCTTCGGTTGCGGCCCGGTTTCCGGGCGTGTAACCAGCGACATCAGCCCCTGATCGGTGGTCGGGTAAACGTGGTTGTCCAATTTGTACATGTCCAGCGCCTGCTCCAATACGGCAATATCGGCCCGCGCCTTTTCCACCATCGCGCGATCCTGATTTTGCAGCACATTGGGAGCAACAACCGCGACCAGCAGGCCGAGAATAACGATTACCACCATGATCTCCAGCAGCGTAAAGCCCTGTTGACGGCGATAACTCAATGCAAGCGACTCCACGTCGACCTCCTAAAACTGAGTAAGATTGTTTAATTGCAGTATGGGCAGCAATATGGCCAATACGATAGACAAAACGACCAGCCCGAGAACCACAATCAGCAGTGGCTCAAAGAGACTGACAAACATTTGCACGCGCGCCTGTAGTTCGCGCTCGAGATTACTAGCAGCGCGCTGCACCATCTGCTCCAGTTCGCCACTGGATTCACCGCTGGCGATCATATATACCGCCATCGGCGGCAGTTCGGCCTCGTCTTGCAGGCAGTGACTAAAACTTTTCCCCTCGCGCACCTGTTCGCGCACGCGATTCATGCTCTGTTTTAGATGATCGTTACTGAGTGTTGCGCAGGCGACTTTCAAGGTCTCCAAAAATGGTACGCCCGAAGACAGCAATATCGCCAGTGTGCGCAGCATTCTGGCCGCATCCAGCTCCAACACCAGCTGCCCCCACATCGGTACTTTCAACAGCCAGCGATGCGCGCGCAGGCGGCGTTGAGGATCTCGTAGCCACCAGAAAACCGCGGCAATAATTCCCGCAATCGACAAGATCAGGTAATACCAATAATTCGCCAAACCGTCGCTGATACTGATAAGCACCCGCGTGAGTAGCGGCAGCGTCTGATCGTAGTGTTCAAATTGCGCGGTCACCTTGGGAATCACATAGGTCATCAAGGCGGTGATCACGCCGATGGCCACCACGCAGAGCACCAGCGGATACAGCGCAGCCTGAACGATCACGCCGCGCAGCTTCTGGCTATCCTCGGTGTACTCAGCGAGCTGATTGAGCACCTCGGCCAAGTCCCCGGACTTCTCACCGGAACTGACCAGGGCGCGATACACTGAGTTAAAAACATGGGGGTGGTCGTTCAAGCCGTCGGCCAGCGAGTGTCCTTCCAGCACCCGTGAGCGCAGCTCGAGAATGATTCGCTTCAACACTTCCTTGCGGCTGTGTTTGGCAGTGGCTGCCAGCGCCTCTTCTACGGGAATGCCGGAGTGAATCAATGTAGCGAGATGGCGGGTAAACAGCGCCAAATCGGCAATACCAATACGTGGCCGCGACAGCGCTAGGCCACCCCGACCTGCAGCTTTTTCGCGACTGGCCTTCACCTCTACCGGAAACAACTGCTTGTCGCGCAGCATTTGCCGCGCCGAACGGCTGGAATCGGCCTCGATAATACCCCGGCAAGTACTGCCGCCGGCATCCAGCGCGCGGTACTCAAAGGCCGGCATCGGCACCCTCGCGAACGCTGCGCAGCAGCTCATCAAGACTGGTTTGCCCTTCCAGCACCAAACGGCGCCCCTCTGACATCAGGGTGGTCATCCGGGCACTTGCGTAGCGCATTATTTCCTGTTCGCCAGCACGGTTATGTATCATTTCCGCCAGTTCGCGGTCGATCACCAGTAATTCGTATACGCCCTGACGCCCGCGGTAACCGGTGTGCTGACAGGCATCGCAACCACCGGCATTAAAGGCACTCTCGCCCTCAAGGCTGGTATCCCCCAGCAATCGCGCCTCAGTGTGGTCCAGCTTTATCGGTTGGCAGCACTCCTGACACAGGCGGCGTACCAAGCGCTGGGCCAACACGCCTTTTAAACTGGAGGCAATCAAATAGGGCTCGACACCGATGTCGACCAGTCGTGTAATCGCCCCAATCGCGGTATTGGTGTGCAGTGTCGACAGCACCATATGACCCGTCAGCGACGCCTGCACGGCAATTTCAGCGGTCTCTTGGTCGCGTATCTCACCCACCATCACCACATCCGGGTCCTGGCGTAGGATCGCCCGCAATCCCCGCGCGAACGTCATGCCCACCTTGGCGTGCACCTGAGTTTGGCCAATACCCTCAATGTCGTATTCCACCGGGTCTTCCACGGTGAGGATATTGCGCTTGCGATCGTTCAAAGCCATCAAGCCGGCGTAGAGGGTTGTGGTTTTACCTGAACCGGTAGGACCTGTTACAAGGATAATGCCATTGGGCTGGTGCAGCAGATCGCTCAATTTCGCCAAGGTCTGGGCCGGCATGCCGAGATGGCTAAGATCGATACGGGCCGCCTGCTTGTCTAGCAGGCGCATAACAACGCGCTCACCGTAATTCGAGGGAATCGTCGACACCCGAACATCCACCGAGCGACCGGCAATGCGCAGCGATACGCGACCGTCTTGAGGCACCCGCTTCTCGGCGATATCCAGCCGCGACATGACCTTAATCCGCGATACCAGCAGTGGCGCCAAGCGACGATTGGGAGTCAAAACCTCCTGCAAAATACCGTCGACGCGCAGCCGCACCGACATGGTTTTCTCATAGGTCTCGATATGAATATCCGAGGCGTCGCGCTTCAAGGCTTCACCAAACAGGGCATTGATCAAGCGAATAACTGGAGCATCGTCTTGAGCGTCCAGCAGATCTTGCGACTCGGGTATTTCTTCAGCGAGGCGATCGAGGTCAACCTCGTCACTGATATCTCCCATCGCCGACATGGCATCGCCCTGACGGCGCTGGTACACCTCATTAATTTTGTCCTGCAATTGTTCTTCATCGCAGATATGCAGGTCAAACGGCGCCTCTAAAGCGCGCTGCACTTCGGCCAAGGCCGCCGGCGGCGTCGCCTTGCAGCACAACAGCTGCAAGCCCTGCTCACCCTCTTCCACCAGCAGGCGATTATTGCGCGCAAAGGCATAGCTCAGCGAACGTGCCATTACAGCGATCCGTCATCAACTTCATTGCAGCGGCGCGGCATTTTCGAGCCGGCGCGAGCGCGGCGATCACATTCATCGCGACGCCATTCAACGCCATCTGCTGTCGCTTTGGGCGGAGTTTGCACTGGCGCAGTGGCAGGCGCCTGAGCTGCAGGCCGCGGCGCAGAAGGCAGAGAGGACTGTTGCGGCGCACTCGGCTGCGCCCCGCGCTTAACCGCCGGCTCAGGCATCACTTGGCGCGGCAGCAGCTCCAATGGCGAGGGCGCCAAACCCGACCACTCAGGCAGTACCGACAATTCGGTAAAGGGAAACAGACTGATCCCCGCTTCCGCCTTGGCCAGTTGCTCGGCGCGAATGAAGTTATATTTGCGGCCACTGAGCTCCGACAATGTGGCCTGGTCGCGAACGATGGTCGGACGAATAAATACCATTAAGTTGCGCTTCGCCATACTGCTAGTGTCGGCACGGAACAAGCGGCCAAGCAGTGGAATATCACCGAGCAGCGGCACCTTGGCGGTTTGCTCGTTCACCTGATCGTCAATCAGTCCCCCCAGCACAATCGTCGCGCCGTCATTGACCAGCACCGTGGTCTTAATCGTGCGTTTATTGGTAATCACATCAGCCGCATTGGTCGCCGGGCTCAAAGATGACACTTCCTGCTCAATGCTCAGCTGTACGGCATCGCCATCGTTGATTTGTGGCGTCAGCAACAACTTGGTACCGACTTCCTGACGCTCAATAGTCTGAAAAGGATTGGTATTTGTCGAGCTGGCGGTAGAGCCAGTAATCACCGGAATTTCCTGACCGACCAATATGGAGGCCTCTTGGTTGTCCAGTGTCAGCAAGCTAGGGGTCGACAGAATGTTCGATTCACTATCACTGGCCAGTGCCGAGATCAGGGTTGCAAAGCTAAAGCCATCGGCGATCTTGCCCAAGCCAATCGCCGCGCCGCGCACGCCAGATGCTGCGGCTGCAGCGACCTCTTCACCGGCCAACAAACTCACAATGCCTGGGGTCGAGCTACTACCTGAGGCACCGCCGGCAAAGTTAATACCGCCGGCGGGCGTATTACCGCCGCTAGTGTCGCGAAACAGCCACTGCACGCCCAGCTCCTTAGCCTTGCTGTCGGTCAATTCTATGATAATCGCCTCTACCAGCACCTGAGCACGGCGAATATCGAGGTCGCGAATGATTTTTTCCAGATCATTGATGATATGCGGACTACCCGACATCACAATAGAGTTGGTCTGCTCGTGAGCTTCGATATTGATAGACGCTACGCTGCCGCCAGCGGCACGACCTGAGCTTTTCTCACCTTTTACGATGGTGTCGCTGATGCTTTTCAATACCTTGGCCAACTCCTCGGCCTTGGCGTACTTCAGATACTTAACGCGGATATTGGACTGACTGGAAACTTCGCTGTCCAAATCCATCACCAGTCGCCGCAGATAGCTGCGTGCTTCATCATCGCCAAACAGAATCAATGTATTGGTGCGGGGATCGGCTGCAACGACAGGCTTGGAGGAGCCGCGCTTGCGCGTCTGCTGCGACAGCACTTTGTTAAGCACTCGCTCCACTTCCTCGGCTGACGAGTTTTTCAGCACTACAGTTTCCATTAACTGCGAGTCGACGGAATTCACCGCGGTGATGATCGACATTAAACGCCGAACATTCGACTCCCGGTCAGTGATCAGCACAATATTGGCATCGGAGTAGCTGGTAATCACCCCGACCTTGTTGTCCACCAGAGGACGCAGCGACTTGACCAGTTCATCGGCATCGGCGTTCTGCAGTTGGGCAATGCGGGTAACTATCGACTCACTGCGCCCCACTGCACTCGACGAGCGCTGCACATCAATGCCTTCAATCTTTGCCGCCTGATTGGGAATTACCTTGAGCACACCCTCCCCGGCCTCGACCGCGGAATAGCCCTCAACCCCGAGCTGCAAAAGGAAAATTTGATAGAGCTCGTCGGCATCCAGTTTACGATGGCTCTGCACACTGACTTTGCCCTTTACGCGGCTATCCACCACAATCGTTTTACCGGTGAGCTTGGCGACGGTATCGATGAATTCACCGATGTCGACATTCTGCATATCCAGCTCAAAGCGCTCAGCAAAAACCTGCAGCGGTGATGCCAGCAGTAACAGCAGTGATAAGCTCAGAAGAAGTGTTTTCATATATCCAGTCTTTTGCTCAGAATCGTGTCATTGCGCTGCACCAGCAGCTCGAAGGATTGTGTCGTTTCCATCAGTTTCATCAGCTCAACCGTCGGCAGATCCGCCAGAGACTGCCCATTGACTGATAACACTACGTCTCCCGATTGCAGGGCGAGCAGTTTAAACAGCCGGGGGTCGCGACCGGGCTTTAACTCATAGCCAATCACACGGCCGTCATCCATCACCGGCGTAGCACTAAAAAACCGCGCCAGCCGCAACGGGCTGTTGCGCACGGTTTCACGCGGGTCGCCGATCAGTTTGCGGATATCCGTGCTATTGAGATCGATCACCTCTGCACCGGCAGCCGAGGGCTCGGAAGACGTTCTAACACCGCGATGCACGCCGCGCTTTTCAAGTTCTATTTTTTCTTGTTTGCGATTATTTTCAATGATTATGTGATCGGGCATCACCGCCAGCAAACTCACTGAGCCCGCGACGTCGATTTTCTCACCCACCCCATAAGCCTTGGTTTTACTACCGTGGCGCAATATCGCCACGCCACTATCATCGCTGCCCGCAACCAAGCCGAGCACAGTAATTTTTAGGCGGCTGCGCTTCACATCTTTTTGAATGGCCTGCCCAGCTTGCGGCTCAACAAGCGGTACACCGAATAAGGGCACGGCCAACAGCGACTGTACATTGTAGCTCGCGCCGCCAGTTCGGCTGTCAGCCGGTTCAAGCTGAGGTGCGGGCGAGGGCAGCGAAGGCTCGCGCAACAGCGCGGCGACACTCCAAAACAACTGCGACAATAGCGCAATCAACAGCAGCACCAACACCGCGCTTATTATAAGGCGCGCCCCGGGACTGGAAACCTGTCTTATCAAAACCGACTTATCCACCTCGCCGTACTACTCCCAACCCGCCCCGCGGGCACTGCATTGTAGAGCGCTCACCTGACAGCACTCCGGCTTGCTGCCGGCGTCTGGCCAGCACATTCACTGCGCACAGTGCAACACAACAACAAGCCACTGTGCTCTATCGGGGGCAAAATCCCTTAACTCTCGACTAATCGCACTTATTTAAACACACAGTGCTTAGCATAATCGGCAGCTTCATTCGCACTCCAGTCACCCTTGGGCTTTTCTGTCATCGCCTTGCACCAGGCATCAGAACCCACTTCGGGCGCGCAGGCCGCAGCCAAAAATAAAGAAGAAAGCAGCAGGGCTTTTTTTATAATATGCATGATTACCTCTGAACAGAAATTATCGCGTTGACGCGACCAAATCCCCAGTAGTGTAACAGAGGCATTGCGCTAGGCGCAGAGCAGAACGTATTTTTTGCGCAGTGCAACAGGATGGCCAGCCCGCGGGCGCGGGCGGCGCGATTCGCAGCCCTTAGGCCTCTACCATATCAAAATCAAACTTGCTGATACCGCAGTCAGGGCACTCCCAGTCCTCCGGTACGTCATCCCATCGCGTACCCGGGGCAATGCCGTCGTCGGGAATACCCTCTGCCTCGTCATAAATAAACCCGCAGATAACACATTCCCACTTCTTATAATCGCTCATTACTCTCTCCATACAGTGCTGCCGGGCAGATACCCACCCATTGATTGGGCACATTATACTACCCAACACGGCGCGAAAATATTAAGGAAATTCAATCATTTCTAAGCAGCACTAGGCTACCTACTCGGCGGCTAAGCTCGCCGCAACACCGTCAGACTCCGGCAGCGATAGCATCACTACGATAATTTCACCGCCATCGCGCTCAAGTGTCACAGTTAAATCAACCGCGCTATCGAGGTGCTCATAAAGTTCTGTAAGCGCCTCAGCGGCTGCCAGACTCACCCCATTGACCGCATGCAGGCGGTCACCCGCGCGCAGTGGCAGCAAAGAAAATAACCGCGAATCACTGCCGGGATAGATAAAATACTGGCGACTGCCGTCAGCCACTTTGCGACGCTCAAGCTGGACTGCACCGCGCAGCGACAAGGGCGCTGAGTACAAGCGGCGACGGTACTCAGCAAGTAGCGCACTGGCGGCAGCGTTGTCACGCAGATCAAGGCTGCCGCTGAGCGGCGCTATAAATACACTCCGCAGTGAGGCCGCGCGATACTGAAAGTGCTCCGCAGAAACCGACAGCAAGCGATAGGCGCCGCAATTGTTCAGCAAAACCGCACCCTCCAGCACCTCGGCGAGACGCAAGCAAGGCGGCAACAGTAACTGCCCGGCACCGACTAGGCGCTCCTGAGCATCCACCACCAATTCAGCAAGGCGCTCACCGCGCTCATTAATAATGCGCCGCAAACTGATCGACTGCGCAAAAGCCGGCTCCTCCCCAAACCACTGGGCATCATCGGCATTAAATATCAGCGCCTCTTCGGCGATGGCCTGAGGGTCTGGACGGACCATCACATGCTGTAGTGCCAGTATGCCCAGCGCAGTAACCGCAGCCAGCAACACCGCCGATACCCTCTTAACTCGCCCGCTCATAGCATCCTCTTCACCACTAACACGGCCTAAGCGGCTATAATGGACCGCTTCGCTCTATTGCCCATTTTACGCCGCAGCCAGGTCCATACGCTATGCAAATCCACCTCGCGCCGATGGAAGGCGTCGTCAACGCCCGTATGCGCGCACTGCTGACCGCAGTGGGCGGTATTGACCGCTGTATCACCGAATTTGTGCGGGTTACCGACCAACTGTTACCCAGCAAAGTATTTTATCGACTTTGCCCGGAATTACTCAGCGAAGGCAACACCCCTAGCGGTGTCCCGGTATACGTACAATTATTGGGCAGCGAACCACTACCCATGGCCGACAACGCCGGGCGCGCGACCGAGCTCGGCGCACCCGGCATCGACCTGAACTTTGGCTGCCCGGCCAAGTGCGTCAACCGCCATCGCGGCGGATCAATACTGCTAGACGAACCCGAACTGCTCTACCAGATCATCAGCACCATCCGCCGAGCCATGCCCGCAGAGATACCCTTAACGGTAAAAACTCGGCTGGGCTACCGCGACCGCAGCCGCTTTTTAGACGTCGTCTCCGCGGTGAGCAGTGCCGGCGCTCAATTGCTCACTGTGCACGCACGCACCCGCGAAGATGGCTATACCCCACCCGCCCACTGGCACGAGATCGCCCCGGCGCGACAGCAATTTGCCATCGCCATGGTCGCCAACGGTGAAATTTGGCAACCGAGCGACGCCGACAAATGCCAGGCCGACAGCGGCTGCGAGGATATTATGCTGGGGCGCGGTCTGCTGTCACGGCCGGATTTGGCCCTACAAATCAAAGCCCAGGCCGCAGCACAGCACTATCGCGAAAAAACCTGGGAAGAAATCTTCCCACTGTTATACGAATTATTTTTAGACAGCCTGCAAACCTGTGCGCCACGCCATGTTGGCGGCCCCAGTAAGCAGTGGCTGGGCTATCTGCGCCGCCACTACCCACAGGCCCAGCACCTATTTGAGCAAATCAAACGCCTGCGCAGCCCCGAAGATTTACAGGCCGCCCTGCTACTTCACCAGCAGCAAGCAGCCTAAGCGCTCAGGCCAGCACTTTTTTTAGATAGTCGAGCTCTTCTACGGCACCATCATCGGTCTGCGACAGCACAAACTTTTCTACCTTGCCACCAACCAAGGGGATTTTTGCCTTACAGCGATGGCTTACCCGATATTCACAGCCACTACCCTTGGGCTGCAGCGACATCTCGGCCGTCAGGGTCACCGGCTGCCCTTTGATAGTGATCTGAATATTGCCTTTCCAACCATCGCCGTCAGCTTGCCACTCTTCCTGAAAATTCAGCGTCTGCTTGGGATTAAACACCTTGGCCAATACCGAGGGCAGTTCGCGGGTGACTTCGCGCTGCATAGTGACCGTCACACGATCACCGTGATCTTCAATCTCGCAATCGGCACTTAACTCTCCCAGCGCCAAACTGCGTTCAACACGAAAGTCTGGATCCAACAGTCGCGTCCATACTGTTTCGAGGTCTTGTTCAAATTGCAAACTTACCGACATATGCACTCCAATGCGCTGCGCGCTTATTGTTTTGTGAGTGAGGCAGTTTACACCCTGCGCCGTCAACGCAACATGGACTATCGGGCCAGAAATTGCCGCTGCAATACCATACCGGCCAACATCGCCAAGACGAATACGACGAAGTGACCCACACCGCTTAGCACCACAACCAGCGCTGGCGCCGGACACAGTCCGCTCAAGCCCCAACCGACCCCAAACAGTACTGCTCCGCCGACCAACTTTCGGTCAATATGTGTAGCTTTGGGAAGATGAAAACGCTCTTCAAAGCGAGGCTTTTCCGCTCGCAGCACCCAGTAGTAAGCAGGCGCAACGACTGCTAAGGCAGCCCCCATTACCAGCGCCAAACTGGGGTCCCACTGACCAAAAATATCGAGGAAATTCTGTACCTTGGCCGGGTTTGCCATACCCGATACCGTAATGCCCGCACCGAACAACATACCGGCCAGCAAGATAATGAGATACTTCACAAGCCCTCTCCCAGTACATGACGAATGACAAATACGGTAACGAAGCCACTGACCATGAACACCACTGTTGCCAGCAGCGAGCGACGCGACAAGCGCGAAATACCGCAAACGCCATGACCCGAGGTGCAGCCAGACCCCATTGCCGTGCCCACACCGACCAGCAACCCAGCAATCACCAATAAGGGCGTCGAGGTTAATGGCCGAACACCGTCTAGCGCGCCAGTAAAGCCCGCGGTGATTGCCGCACCGGCGAACAGTCCGGCAATAAACACTAAACGCCAATTGCGCTCGGCACGGCCATCGAGCAAAGCGCCGGCAACGATACCTGAGATACCGGCAATGCGGCCCACTGACCACATCAGCACTACCGCTGACAAGCCAATCAGAGCGCCGCCAAATGCAGACAAATACGGGGTGAATTCACTCGCCGCTACCATTGAACTCTCCATGAACTCACTGATCTGAGGGGCAATAAAAACATAGAACGAACTACAGCGTGCAGCTCAACTACTGCAACAGCCTTGCGCAATCAGCGGGTGGTCAAGCCCGGCGACTGCGAGGCATTTCCGCACCCAGATGGTGCTGACGCTGCTTACCTAAGCGGTTGAGTTCTTCATCTTCATAGCGCTCAAGAATTTCAGTCAACTTACGACTAATCTTGGTATTGGTGCGGATCATCTCTATTTTAGGCCAGGTGGCACGCTCGCCCTCCTGAATAAAGAACAACAGCTGCTCTTCCGTCAATTCATTCAGCAACTTGCGCGGATCAAAGAAACGATACCGGGGAATAATATTGATATCGCCAGTGTATTCCTGACTGATAACCGCATTGGCCATATTGGCCAAACGGCGAACTTTTGGCGATGACTTAAAATATTTTTGTACCAGGCTATTGCTGACCTTGTACCACTCTTTGAGGCTGCGCATAGTGAAATGGCGCAGCGATTTGACCACATTAGGTTGATCGGACTTCGCGTCGTGTAACAACCACAGCACAATGGGATTTGTCTGACTGACGATAAAGTGGTTAACGCCGTAGAGACGCGACAAACGCTTGGCCGGCAGGTCGTCACTGAAAGACCCGTCGATCCAGCGACGCGTCGCCAAATAGGGCTGCGGGTGGCCGTGCACGTTTTTCGCCTCCAACATCACCGGCGGGAATACACCCGGCACTGCGCAGGATGCGAGTACAGCCTTGCGGATATAAACATTTGGCGACGCCACCGCATTGAGTAGCCGCGAGGTCTGGTGCACATCGGACGGTGATACTGAGATATTAATATGCCGGCCAGTTTTTTCGAAGGCCTCCTGGAAGGTCATATCCGGAACCAGCTTGGCGATCTTCTCTTGAAGCATGCGGTGATTGATACGCGGCGTGCTGGTTGAAAGGCCGTTATTGACGAGATCCATCTCCATGCGCAACTCGCGCAGCAGATTATCGGTATCGAGGAAATAACCCAGTTCTTCATCAGATTTGGTGCCTAGCACCGCGGCAATTAGCGAACCCGCACTGGCGCCGGAAATCACATCGGGAAGCAAATCCTGCTCGATCAGCGCTTTAACCACCCCGACGTGGAAGTTGCCCAATATGGCCCCGCCACTTAGCATCAGCGCCGACTTCCCGTAACACTTGCTAGCGCGCCGGAAAAAGTCCAAGCGCTCCACAAAGCCCGGCTGATCGCCTTCGAGTTTACTCAGGTGGTCGAGGGCATCGACGATGGCGTCGACATAGTCACCAATCAAGTCCTTGGTGCCAAACTTGGCCCGCGAGTACAACACCGGCTTGCCCATACCGCCCATATTGCCGTGAATACCTTCGTTCAAGGTAAACAGCAAGCCAATATTGTCATCGTTTTCACGAAAATAACGCAGCCGCTCCAGCCGCGAACGGATTGAAGCGTAATCGTAAAGGCTGGTCTTATCGATCTTTTTCCAGTGCGCTCGCCCGGAACAGCGATCGTGATCCTTCGCTACAGACTGCCACTCGTCAAAGCTCGACGCATCTTGCAGTTTTTTATCGAGTTTCTTAATCGTTGAAGGCATAGGTTTCC
>JBFKEA010000025.1:0-17490 GCA_041619375.1 Spongiibacter sp.
ATCACCATCAGCCGAACGGGCGCAATAACTGCCGAACAGCCAGTCCCAATAGGGCACGCTAAAACCATAATTGCGCTGACTTTCCTCCCGGCGGCGCGAGTGGTGTATGCGGTGCAAGGTGGGGGTAATCAGCAGGCGGCGGGTACGTCGCTCCCAGCGCGGCGACAGGGCAATATTGCTGTGGTTAAACATTGCGCAGCCATTGAGCAGTAACTCAAACACCAGCACCGCCAGCGGCGCAATGCCCAGCGCGATGATGACACTGACCTTAATCAACATCGACAGCAAGAACTCCAGTGGATGAAAACGCAGGCCGGTGCTGACATCCACAGCCGTATCCGCGTGATGTACGCGGTGTAACCGCCACAGCCACGGCAGGCGATGAAACAGCCGGTGCTGCCAGTAAATGACCAAGTCCAACACCACCACTCCCACCAGCACACGCCACCACAGTGCACTGTCGACGGCATTCAGTAACCCCCAGCCGCGTTGCTGGGCCCACAGTGCCACCCCGGTAGCGGCCAGCGGAAACAGCAGGCGCAGCAGCGCACTGGCAATCACCAGCAGCCCCAAATTCGCCAGCCAGCGCTGGCGCGGTGCAACGCGAAAGGGCCGCCAGTATTCCATCGCCGCGAACAACGCAAATAAACTGGCAAAACTCCCCAGCCGCAGCAGCGCCTCCCCATCAGCCACCGCCCATCTCCCGGTAGCGGCGCAGCGGAGCACAGCGCGCGATAAACGCCGGTGGCTGAGCGGCAATATCGCCCGCGCTATCGAGGTCGGGCAGCGGCGCAAGCTCGCGCCAACTGAACCCCGCCGCCGCCAATCGTTGGCGGGTCTGCTCCGCCACCGCCGCCGTACTCCAGTCGACACCGGCAAAAAGACGGGCGTCCATCCGGCGCAGTGCCAGCAGCACATAGCCGCCATCACAGGCGGGAATCAGCGCCGCGTCACTATCCACCAGCACCTCACCCACCCAGTCAAAATGGGCGGGCTCTAACCCCGGGCAGTCGGTGCCAATCAAAATCACTGCATCGGCCTCGGCCAAGCCGCGCTGCGCCGCGCGCCGCAGTCGCTGGCCGAGATCTCCGTCGCCCTGGTCGCGACAACAGGCCGAAGCCATAAACGTAAACGACTGCCAACTCTCTGCCTGCGGCTCGGGGCTGAGCTGAAATTCGACGCGCATTTGCGCGGGTAAATTACGGCTCAGAGTGAGACTGCAGCGCAGCAGTGCCTCGGCAACCTGCGCCGCGCCGTCAGCGCCTAGCGCCGGGGCCAGACGGGTCTTCGCCAGCCCCGGCAATGGCACTTTGGCAAATATCTTGACCGCAATACGGCGCAAATTCGTCCCCCCTCCCCGTAACTAACGATACCGGCGGGCGATACGCTCCGCCGATACGCCGAAAAAGTATTGCAGCCGCAACTGCCACATCAGCAAAATCGTCGGCCATACACCGCGGCTTTCCCAGCGCCGACCGGAAGTGGTGATCCGCGCCGCCAGACAGCGCGGCCAGCTGTGACGACGCAGCCGCCGACTCAGTTCAATGTCCTCCATCAACGGCTGATCGGGGAAACCGCCCTGCAGGTGAAACAGCTCGCGGTGGACAAAGATTCCCATATCGCCGGTTGCAATCCCGGTGAGCCGCGAACGCAGGTTCATCATTCGCGCGACTAGGCGCAGCGTTATCGGACGCCCCTGCAAACACACATCAAAGCGTCCCCAGCCCGGCCCAGCGTGACGACAACAGCGCAACAATGCGTCAATGGCGGCCCTATTAAGCTGGGTGTCCACATGCAGAAACAATAACCACTGGCCCGCGGCGGCGGCCGCGCCGGCATTCATTTGTCTCGCCCGCCCCGGTGCGGCGTCGATCACTGGCACACCGGCCTCGACCAAACACTCGCGCGAACCGTCCACACTGCCGCCATCGACAAACAACCATTCAATTTCGACATAGGCAGCCTGCCAGTGAGCAAGCTCTCTGAGTAGTGAGTCCAACACCGCCCGCTCATTGAGCAGCGGCAACACCACTGTCAGCAGCGGCGCGCGGTGTTCAGTCTTTGCGGGCGAGGTCATTTAATGTCCAATCGTAATCGCTGTAGACGATGCGCAATACACCGCTCTGCAGTGCCACGTTCTGCACCTCACTCAGACCGAGCTCCGCGCCGTAGTGCGCCAAAAATTGTCGAAGCGAACGCAAGCCTCGCCAAGGCTGAGCAAAATCTTCGCGATACCAGTCAAAGATCGGCGACACATACAAACGGCCATCGCGCAGGCCATTGCGCTGCCGATCGGCCAGAAAGGCGCGCGTCGCCGCCTCCAACTGGCTTTCCAGGCGCGCCGCACTGTAGGCCTCTGGCAGCAGTGCCGGACAGCCGACGCTGGCGCAATTGACCGCAAAGTGAATACGCGGCTCGTCGAACTGCGGGCGAATCAACTGGTGTTCGAGCTCATCCAAACTGCGCGTTTTGCCCAGTATCTCGACAATTTTCTGCTTCCAGGGTGAACCAAACCAGCCGCCAATATCGCGAATGGAGTCGATGCTAGGATAGTGCCGAAGCACCAACTCCACGGTCCAGGCGTTGTAGGCATTAATCAAAAATGCCAGTCGGCGCGGCGCCGGCCAATCGGCAAAACGCGCGGGGCTCACTTGGGCAAGCTCGCTGAGATAGGCCGTGAGTTGCGCGCGATCAGACGCCATACCGCGGTAGTCCACCGCACTGGCGCGACCATCGGTATGAACATAAACATGACGCGACAACAACTGCTGCCACGCCGCGTGCTCGGTCTGCGCCGCCGCCATAGTTGTGGTGGCCAGCAGACAGCACAGCAGCGCCAAGCGACACGTCCACTGCTCTCGCTTATGACACATCTATCAGCCCCCCCGCTGCCAGTCGAAAAACCGCGCCAACACGCGCAGCAGCCGCTCTGGCTGGTGGGCTTTGCGCCACTCCCCTGCGGTATATTTGTTGGCTTCGGCCAAGGTTGGGTAGGGGTGTATCGTGCCGAGGATCTTTGACAAGCCCAGGCCGTGCTTCATCGCCAAGACAAATTCCGCCAGCAACTCCCCCGCCTGTGCGCCAACAATGCACACCCCCAGAATACGGTCCTTGCCCGGCGGCGTCAGCACCTTGATAAAGCCCCTGGCCTCGCCCTCGCAGATCGCCCGGTCTAGATCGTCGATACCGTAGCGCGTCACCTCATAGGCAATACCCTGCTCCCTGGCCTCTTGCTCACTGAGGCCGACCCGCGCCACTTCCGGGTCCACGTAAGTCACCCAGGGAATCACCGAATAATCGACGCGAAATTTCTTAAATTGCCCAAACAGGGCATTGACGCTGGCGTACCAAGCTTGGTGAGCTGCGACATGGGTAAACTGATAGGGTCCGGCAACATCCCCGGCGGCATAAATATTGGGCATCAGCGTCTGCAGATAGTCATTCGTCTCCACCGTGCGCTGACAGCTGATGCCCAACTCCTCAAGACCAAAGCCCTTGAGCCGGGCGCTGCGACCCACTGCACAAATCAGTAGGTCGTAAGCAATGGCCCGCTCCTCGCCACTCTGTGCATCTGCCACAATCAGGCATTTGTCATCACCGCGGCGCTCGCAACGCAGTGCCTTGGTATTGCAACAGACCTCAATGCCCTCGCTGGCAAATCGCTCGGCCACAAATTCCGCGACCTCTTGATCCTCTTTCAGCAACAAACGCGGCAACATTTCCACCTGGCTGACCGCCGAGCCCAAGCGGGCGAAACACTGGCTCAGCTCGCAGCCTATCGGCCCGCCGCCAAGCACCACCACCCGCTGCGGCGCCTCCTCGTAGCTTTCAAGCTGCGTCCATAGGGTATCACTGCTGGCAAAACCCAGCTCAGCCATGCCCGGCAGCCGCGGTACCGTTGGCTCGGCGCCGGCGGCAATAATCACTGACCTGGCGCTGAGGCGCTGGCTGCCGCCATCGGCCAGAGCAATCTCTACGGTCCACGGGTCGACGAAGCGGGCGTAACCTTTGATCACCTCGACCCCCAGCTCGCGGTAACGCTCGACACTGTCGTGGGGGGCAATGGCAGCAATAACATCGCGCAGCCTGGCCATCAGCCGCTTAAAATTAATCTGCGGCGACAGATTCTGCAGGCCGTAGTCCTCGCCCCGGCGCTGCATGGCCGCTAGCTTAGCCGACTTAATCAGGGCCTTGCTGGGTACGCAGCCGGTGTTCAAGCAGTCTCCCCCCATCTCTCCGGCTTCGATCAACGTGACCTTGGCTTTAACGGCCGCAGCGATATAGGCACTGACCAAGCCCGCAGCACCGGCGCCAATAACAATTAAATTGCGGTCATAGCGTTTTGGCCGCGCCCAGCCCCGGTAGACACGGCGGGCCTTTACGACCTCCAGCAAGCGCTTGGCTAGCAGCGGGAAGATGCCCAGCAGGGTAAACGACAAAATCAAACCCGGAGACAAAATCCCCGACAGGCTATCTACCTCTCCGAGCTGTACACCGGCATTCACATAGACCGCGGTTCCGGGCAGCATCCCCAGCTGGCTAACCCAATAAAAAAGCCTGACCGGCATTGCGGTCAGGCCCATGAGCAAATTAATGACAAAAAATGGGAAGGCGGGCACCAGACGTAAGGTAAACAGGTAAAAGCCGCCCTCGCGCCTCACCCCGGCGTCAATGCTTTTGAAGCGCTCGGGGAAGCGTTGCGTGAGCGCATCTCGAGCGATATAGCGCGCCACCATAAAAGCCAGTGTCGCGCCGATAGTGGAGGCGAACGACACCAATACCAACCCGGGCAACAGGCCAAAAAACGCACCGGCAGCCAACGTCATTACCGCCGCACCGGGCAGTGAAAGCGCGGTCACCAACACATAGAAAGCAAAGAACAACCCGGCAAAAACCCATGGGCGACTTGACTGGAAGGCGCCAATTTCACCCTGTAGCGCCCTCAAGCCCTCCAAACTGAGATAATCGCCTAAATTGCTGCTTAACATCACTAACACTACACCTAGCAGCAACAGCAGCACGGCTATTTTCTTATTCATAACTCTTCCCAGTCAGCGGCAACATTGCCTAAACACTGCTATACAAGCATGACACAAAGACGCACGGCAAACGGCGCTGTTACAGGCGCCGACCACACCGCCATCATATGGCACGAAGTTAAAAAAATGCGTATTATCGGCGCGCACTGCTCAAAAAATCAGCAGAACGCAATCGCAGTTAAACGCGTTGGGAACGGACCTCCCGACACTCATAATAATCGACAAGACGCTGCAGTATGATTGAAACACTCCAGGCACTGCTATTGCGGGTGATAGACCCGTGGATACCGGCAAAGGCAAAAGCCAGCGGCACCGGCCTGTTCATTTACCGGTTTTTGGTCAGCATACTGCTCGGCACTTTTTTGTACCTCAGTGCGCTGTTGCTAATCAACCAATACCTGTTGCCCCTCACGTCACAGGGCAAACAACTGATTACCGAGTTTTCGCTGGGCATGGCAGCGGGTATTAGCTGCGCGCTACTGGTACTGCGCAGTGGCGCCAAACGCAGCATTGCTTTGCATATCTTTATCGCCGCGCTAACAGTTGGGCTGGTAAATGTTTCGATGCAAACCGGCGGAATCGGCTCACCAGTGAATATTTGCTCTGTTATCATCCCTGCGCTGGCCACGCTGAGCATTGGCGCTTCCGCCGGTGTCTTCTGGAGCTTGCTCATTGCACTGATTGGCTCGCTGATGTTCGCCGCCGAATTTCAAGGCTACGTTTTCAGAGATATTATTACTGCACAAAATCAAGGTTTGGCACTTTTTGCCTGCCTACTGACCACGCACTCCTTTATTATCTTTATTGTTGTTTACTACGATATCAACGGCCGCAAATTGCGCAACCAGCTACTGCGCGAACAACAAAAATACTTTCACCAAGCCCGCCAAGACAGCCTAACCGGACTGGCCAATCGCCGCTTTTTTATTGAAGCCATTGAAAACACAATACAAAACGCTAAACGCCATAACCGCCGGTTCAGCGTGTTGTACTTCGACCTCAACCACTTCAAGTCGGCTAACGACCGTTACGGGCACCATTTTGGCGATGAAATACTGGTACGCGTTGCCAATCGCATCACAGCGGAAATTCGCGACAATGACGTCGCCGCCCGCCTGGGTGGCGACGAATTTGCCGTACTGCTGCCGTCACTGGGCAACCCAGACACCGTTGAGCGCCGTATTCGCCAACTTGTTGAGCTGCTGTCAAAACCCTTGGTTATCGACGGTATTGACTACCAACCCAGTGCCAGCGCGGGCTTTGCCATGTTCCCCGAACACGGCACCGAATACGAGTCACTGCTCAAGGCCGCCGACCACAGCATGTACCAAGTGAAACGGCTTAACCGGCGATCGACCGCACAACCAGAGGCAACGGCACACATCTCAACTAGCTAAGCCGACAACCCAGTCCGCGCGACTAGGCGTTCAGGGCGCGCAGCATCCACGCGGTCTTCTCGTGTATGCGCATGCGATCGCCCACCAACGCTACCGTGGACTCGTCATCCGCCTGCGCTGCAAGCTTTAACACTTGACGACAGGTTTTCACCACTTGTTCGTGGCCGCGAGTAAGGATATCCACCATTTCCTCGGCACTGGGCACCCCATCAACCTCTTCTACCTGACTCAGAGCAGCAAACGCTTTATACGTTCCCGGCGCAGCTACATCTAAGGTGCGTATGCGTTCCGCAATATCATCCACCGCCGTCGCCAGCTCCGTGTAATGCTCTTCAAACATCAGATGCAGATCGCGAAACCGTGGCCCAGTGACGTTCCAGTGAAAGTTGTGGGTCTGCAGATACAGGGTGTAAGAGTCGGCCAATAAGTGGCTTAGGCCGTTGGCGATCTGCTGACGATTCGCGCTACTGATACCGATATCAATGTTTTTCATATTCACTCCTGTTGTCATGTGTTATCCCGTAAACTCAGCACTGGCGCCACAGCAGTATTTACCGTTATGACTGTGAACACAGATCGACGGAAACCGCCAATCTCGCCCTGCTGCGATGGACAACAACTAGAATAAACATTCAAAAAATAATGATAAATTCGATTATTTAAATCAAAACAATAGCTAAAAACTATGAGAATTTTGCCCCCAATGCCACGATTGCCTACCATCGCCCAGACCACTTCACACCGCAGCCGCATCGCCATGCGCCTTCACCTCAACCACCACCGACTACTGGCTACAGCAGTTGTCGCCGCCCTGCTGAACGCCTGCGCCGCACCCGCTGCTAAGCTGGCCGAAGAACAGGGTTTTAGCAGCTGTGAATCGCCGCGCACATCGATGTGCACCCGAGAATATCGGCCTGTTTGTGGGCATGTCGACACCGGTATTCGCTGCGTCACCCAGCCCTGCGACGCGAGCAGCCATCGCACCTACAGCAATGCCTGCACCGCCTGCGCCGACGAACAGGTAATCGGCTATGAAATAGGCAGTTGCGCGTCTTACGGCAAAGGCCAGTAATTCATTCAGGCATAAAAAAAGGGGCCGAAGCCCCGTTTTACACCGCGTTACAAGCGACGCTTGCCTAGCGTTCGATAATCGCGGTAACGCCTTGGCCACCCGCGGCACAGATGGAAATCAAGCCGCGGCCGCTGCCCTTTTCTTCGAGCATCTTAGCCAGCGTCGCCACAATGCGACCGCCGGTAGCGGCAAATGGGTGCCCGGCGGCCAGTGAGCTGCCATTCACATTGAGCTTACTGCGATCGATACTGCCCAGCGGGCGATCCAGCCCCAGCCGGTCTTTGCAGAAGGTTTCATCTTCCCAAGCCTTCAACGTCGCCAATACCTGTGCGGCAAAGGCTTCGTGAATTTCGTAGTAGTCAAAGTCCTGCAGGCTCAAACCGGCACGCGCCAGCATGCGCGGCACGGCGTAGGCCGGTGCCAGCAGCAACCCTTCTTTTTCGCCGCCACCTTCTTTGCCATAGAAATCTACCGCTGCAGTTTCGACAAAGCTCAAGTAAGCACGAATCGGCAGGCCGCGCTCCTTGGCCCACTCTTCACTGGCCAGCAATACCGCTGAGGCACCGTCGGTCAGCGTCGACGAGTTACCTGCGGTCAAAGTACCGGCCCCACTCTCCTTGTCGAAAGCTGGCTTAAGCGACGCCAATTTTTCTACCGTGGTGTCCGCGCGCAGAATATTGTCACGACCCACGCCGTTGAATGGCGTAATCAGGTCGTCGAAGAAGCCGCGCTCGTAGGCCGCAGCCAAATTCTGGTGGCTGTTATACGCCAACTCATCCTGCTCATCGCGAGGAACCTGCCAGGCCTTAGCGGTAATCTCAGTGTGACCGCCCATCGACAAGCCGGTGCGCGGCTCGGAGTTCAACGGAATCTGCACCCCCACATCTTTGGGGCGCAATTGCAAAAAGGGCTTAACTCGGTCAGCGAAGGTACGCGCCTTATTTACCTGCAGCAGAATTTTGCGCAGCCCTTCGCTAACACCAATCGGTGCGTCAGAGGTGGTATCGACACCGCCGGCAATGGCCGCGTCAATCTGGCCCAAGGCAATTTTGTTGGCCACTAAATTAATAGCCTGCAAGCCGGTACCGCATGCTTGCTGCACATCAAAACAAGGCGTCGAAGGATGCAGAGAGGTACTGAGTACTGACTCGCGAGTCAGATTGAAGTCACGGCTGTGTTTCATTACGGCACCGGCAGCCACTTCACCCAAGCGTTCGCCCTGCAACTGATAGCGCAGTACCAGCCCCTCAATAGCGGCGGTAAGCATATCCTGGTTACTGGCGCCAAAATAAGCCGTATTCGAACGGCAGAAGGGGATGCGGTTACCACCAATAATGGCGACGCGTTTAATCGATTGAGCCATGACAGGTCCTCGGGTCTTTTGTCAGGCCGCGCAGTGTAGCAAGCCGCAGCGCCACCACATTGGCTGAGACGACAGGCCCGGCCGGGCGGCACTGTCAATTCGCCACAGTCACACAGCGCGTAGAATCGTCGCCAATAAAATAGTGGCACCACCTCAGCCAGGAGTATTCCATGACCGATCGCTTAGAAACGTTCATCAATTCCGCCGCCGGCAAGAAAGTATTAGGCGCTCTGGGGGTCAATGCTCCCCGCGAGCTCACCCGCTACGATAGCAAGCAACGCAGCTTCTTCAGTGGTCGGCTGCTGCTGGGCGCTGGAGACAACGCCGCACTATTGGCTAATATTTCCGCGATTCTCGCCGAAAGCGACGCTGAAGTCGTGGCTGACAGCAATGCCCACCTGCAATGCTCTGCGCTCGCCGCCAACACGGCTTCCGACGCCCCCTATACAGCGCTGGTGTTTGACGCCAGCGGCATGCGCAACGCGCTGGAAATGGTACAGGCCTACCACTTCTTCAATGCCAATATTCGCAAACTGGCTCCCGGCGGCCGCATTGTCATCCTCGGCCGCCCTCACCTGGCAGCAGCTGATGCCGAACAAGCCGCTACGCAACGCGGCTTGGAAGGCTTGAGCCGTTCACTGGCCAAGGAAGTGGGCGCCCGCGGCAGCACTGCCCAGCTCATTACCGTCGCAGAAGGCGCCGAGAATGATTTCGGCAGCAGCTTGCGCTTTCTGCTATCACCAAAATCGGCATACATCACCGGTCAGGTTATTGCGGTCAGCGCCGTCAAGCAGGCCGGCAATGTCGACTGGCACAAGCCTCTGGCAGGAAAAACCGCCCTAGTAACCGGCGCATCTCGTGGGATTGGTGAAGCCATTGCTGCCACGCTGGCTCGCGACGGCGCCACAGTTATCGGCGTCGATGTCGCGCCCATGGAGCAAGACCTCAACAGCGTAATGAACCGTATTGGCGGCCAGCCACTAATAGCCGACATTACTGCCGACGACGCACCGACGAAAATTGCCGAGGCCGCCAAGAAAGCCGGCGGCATAGATCTCGTCGTTCACAATGCTGGCGTCACCCGCGACAAAACCATCGCCAATATGACTGAACAGCAATGGCAGATGACATTGGACATCAACCTTGCCGCCGCACAGCGCATCACCCGCAAGCTGCTGGATAAGGGTTTGATTCGCAATGGCGGCAGTATTGTCGGGGTGTCGTCGATGAATGGAATTGGCGGTCAGCGCGGACAGACGAACTACGCCGCATCAAAGGCCGGCGTCATCGGTTATGTCGACTATATGAAAAATGACGAGCAGCTGAATGCCCACAATATTACCGTCAATGCAGTCGCACCCGGCTTCATTGAAACGGCCATGACAGCCGCCATTCCGCTGTTCACCCGTATGTTCGGTCGCCGCCTTAACTCGCTGTCACAGGGCGGCTTACCGGTCGATGTCGCCGAGGCCATTGCCTTCTTTGCCAACCCTCTGTCGCGCGGCGTTAAGGGCAATACGCTGCGAGTCTGCGGCCAATCGTGGTTTGGCGCCTAAGCTGTAAGCCCTCAGGCGGAGCCCGGCTCCGCCTGCTGCTTTTGCTGGCGGTATTCTATTGGCGTTAAGCCCGTCCAGCGCTTAAATGCCCGATAAAAAGTGCTGGGTTCGGAAAAGCCGGTTAGATAAACCACATCGGCAATACTTTCATCGGTGCGCGCAAGCAGTCGCTTGGCCAGCACGCAGCGGTAGTCCGCCAGTACTTGATTAAAACTTGTTCCCGCCTCCGTCAGGCGCGAACGCAGCACCCGCTCATTCATGCCCAGGCGCTCTGCGACACTCTCCAAACTCGGCTGGCCCAGTTCCAACATCTCGGCAATCACCTGCTTCACATCGCCGACCACATCTTTGCGAGACAGGCGCTCCAGCTGCTTACTCGCTACTTTTTCATGCAGCCTCAGCAAATCCGGCTCAGCGTGACTGGACGGTGTAGAAAGAATATCGGCAGCAAAGACCAAGCTCTGCTCACTGGCGGCGAAATGCACGGGGCAGGCGAAATGTTTTTCATACTCGGCAATATCACCCTGCAGAGGGTGACTGAGATTGACCTCGCGGGTTTCGAATGCCCCGTCCGTTAACGCCTCAAAATAGCGCTGCAAAAATCGCACAAAGCATTCATCGCGATGGCGAAATTCCGGCTCGTGATCACCAAAAAAGTCCAGCACCACACGCGCTGCATCGCCCTCGACCTCCAATTTAAACTGCATGGCATCAGTCACAAGACGCTGGTAGTTTTGCGCGCGACGCAGGCCATCACCAAAGTTCGGGCTACTCAGAAACAGGTATTCCAACACCTGTCCGCGGTACACCGGCACGTGATTTGCCAGGTGCAGACCAATACTTTCGTCACCACTCACGGCCTCCAACACCCGCCAAAATTGCAACTGGGCAGCATGGGGGAAGCGCGCATTGCGGTCTTTTAGCAGAGTCGGGGATATCTTGCATTCACTGACAATACGCTCGACATCCAAGCCAAGCTCTTGGAGTGCCGGGTAGGCCAATTGAATCAGAAAGCTGGAATCGCTGAGTTCTGAAAACCGTTTCTCTGTGGTATCGCTCATTACACTCGCTATCTAAGGCTACTCAACGATATTTACGCAGCAGTATTGACCGCAGCGCAAATCCTAGTTTGCCACGTCAGCAAATACTTTACCGCGCGGCATTAATTATACTGTGAAGCTACACTAAATGAGGAGTAAGAGTAGCATGAGCGCCGCCCAGGAACTAAACATCAAACGCCTACCGCTACTGGCGCCGCTGCTATTGCGCGCCGCCCTGCCACGCAAAACTGCCGAGCCATTGGTATTTCCCCAGCGCAGTATCACCCTAGGCCCTCTACAGTGCAGTCGCGGCCAAGTAAAACGCTATGCCAGCGCCTGCGGCTTTGCCGTAAACCGCGACACCCTGCCCCCCAGTTATCTGCACAACCTGGCCTTCCGGTTGCAGATGCAACTGATGGTACAGAGTGATTTCCCGCTGTCGCCAATGGGCAGCGTGCACCTGAGCAATACTATTACCCAACAGCGCGGTATCGCTATTGATGAAAGTCTGCGACTGGAATGCCGCTTAAGTGAGCACGAACTGACTGAACGCGGCGTTGAATTTGTATTTGAATGCCGCGCCTACGCCGGCGATGATTGTGTCTGGGAAGACAGCAGCCGTTATTTGTCACGGCGAAAAACCGGCATTGCCAAACGCGCCAAAGCCGCGCGCAAAGCACCGCGCCAATTCAGCCGCGAGCAGGCGCTGGCCATCAGTCCCGCTGCCGCGCGACGCTATGCCCGGGCATCCGGTGATTTCAACCCAATTCACCTGCACGACATCAGCGCAAAGCTGCTGGGCTTCAAGAAAATGGTGATACACGGCATGTGGAGTAAGGCCGCCTGTATCGCCAAATTAATCGACCACGAAAGCAGCGATCAACTGCGCTGCACGGTAGAGTTTAAAACCCCGGTATTTCTACCCGCCCAGACCGTGCTGTGCTATGAAAACAGCGCCGAAGGCGTCGATTTTGAGCTGCGCGACGCCCACAGCGGCAAACCCCACCTCATTGGTGAGATCAGCCACGGCAATCACTAACGAGCGATCAGTTCCGGCGCCAGCTGCTCGACCATCTCGCGCAGCCCCTGGCGCCAGTCCTTACGGGTTTCGCCGATCAAGTCGTGCATTTTAGTGGTGTCGATCTGCAAACTGCCAAAGGCCTGCGGGTTGTCGCGAAATTTCGGTTCCAGCGCACATAGCTCGCCCAAATAGCCACACCACTGCTCAATACTTACCGGCTGGGAACCGCCAAAGTTCAGCGTACAAACCTCGGGCTCCGCCGCCGCCAACAAGTAGGGAATTTTGTCGATATAGTCGCTGCTGTGCAGCAGGTTGTAATAGTTGGGGCCCTCGGGATGGACATCAATTTCCATGCCCTCTTTCATCATCAGCAAGTGAAAGAATGGCCAGCCGCCGTTATTGCCGTAAGGCACGCTGAGGCGCGCAATGGTGGTGGGAATATCGTAGTGGCGAGCGGCAAAACGGCACACCGACTCGGCGGCAATCTTCGACAGACTATACGTGGGAAACATCACGCGATGATTGTCGCCCAAGGGCGCATCCTCGCCGCGAGGCTGTTGACCTGCATACTCATAGACGGCCGTTGATGAAAAATGTACCACCGCTTTCGCGCTGCGGCAGTGAGCCATGAGGTTGCCTATACCCTCGGCATTAGCGCGCAGGTCGTAGTCAAAATTACCGCTTTTTACTACCGCCAGATTTAACACATAGTCAAAATCGGCCGGACAGTCGCGCAAGCTTTTACGGTCAGCCAGATCGCCGCGCACCGTGTGTACGCCGGCGTCCTGCAAGCGCTGGCGCTGCGCCTCATCGGAAAACCGCGCAAGCGCCGTCAACTCGCATACCGGGGCCAAGGCCTCCACTATCGGCGCCGCCACTTGACCACCGGGGCCGACGAGCAGCACGCGGCTGCCGGAAAGTTCTACAGGGTTCAGAGCCATATCCGCCTCATTATTTTTTATTGAAGCGAGTGTAGCCCGGACGGGCGATGCCGCCACCCTCCGTTTGGGTGGCGACAGTGACAAAGGGGAGGCTACAAGTAGTTTTGCAGCTCGCGCAACCAGGCTTGCAGTTTGGCCATATTATCGGGACCGAGTCGCCACAACCACTTGCTCAGCGGGTCGGCATTTTCCAATACCGGATCAGCGTACTCGTAAAACACTTTCGGGCGACGTAATTCCGTTGTCGCGGGGATCGGTTCAACAATTAACAAATGCTCGATAGTCGTGCGCAGCTGATTGTCAAAAGACTGGGGATTACCCAATTCGTTGTAGCTGGCCTCCAAAAATGGCGACCACTTCTTGTAGTAAATAGCCACTTTCTTGGCATCCAAACCGGTCAGCGCATCAACAAGCGGCTCCCAGCGACGAAAGTTGCCCGGATCATTGGTCATCCCCTTCGCCGTTTTAATCGCCAGGAAAGGCTCTTTGTCATACACCAACGGCAGGTGCTTACTAGGCAGGCGGTAGCGTGCCATCTGATCAACCAATGCCACCCACTTGCGCACCTGGTGCTCTGGCCGCAGCCACTCAGCAAGCTGCGGCGACAACACCGCTGCAGCCTCTCGCAGCTGTTCATCACTGCCGTCAATCTCGCGCGGTGGCGGCGGCGCCTTGGCTGCTTCACGCTCGTAATCTTCTTCAAGTTCTACCGCCAGCGTTGCCTTGGGCGCTGCCTTTACCGCAGGCATCGCCGCCCTCTCCTCGCCGTCACGCAAGCCCGCACTGTCGTTAAACTCACTGGTCGCCGAGCGCTCGACGACAAACCATACAAAAGCACCGACAGCGGCAACAATCACAATCGCCGACAAAGATTTCCAGTTCATCCAACGTTCCTGTTTTTATTTGGGAGCCATCATGCCCACACTGAGTGCAAGTTAACGTCACAGTGTGGCGACTATGTCCATGGTAGCCTTGCGACATAGCTGCGGCAACCACAGTAGAGAAATAGCAGATATTACGGTGAGATAAAGAAAAGCTGCTGCCCGCAGAGACCCCGCGAGCAGGTAGGATTTTCAAGACGAACTACAGATCGAATTCGTCGAGCATATCCAGCTCTTCCATGAGACGCTTGCGCTCCAATCGTTCTTCAATACGGCGGCGAACACTGTTGTCACGCCCACCCACACTTAACTCCTCATCGTCGTCGATCACACTATTATCGTCAAAGAAGCCAAATTCCAGCTCGTCAACGCCTTCCGAAACTGCCACTTCTCTAGCCATACTTTGCTTACTCCAGCACGTTTAAATACAGAAGCAACCATCGGCATATAGCACGGTTGTTCAAGGCACTATTTATGCTCAGAATGACTCGCTGTCAATCGAAATTTACACCTATAGCGCAATCCCTAAACCGCCGGCCAGCGGCGAGTCTCAGAGCCGATTTAAACCATTCAAGGCCGCAGTTCGGTAAGCCTCGGCCATCGTCGGATAATTGAAGGTGGTACCGAGGAAGTAGCGCAGGCTATTGCCGCCATTTTTCTGCTTCATAATCGCCTGACCAATGTGAATAATTTCCGCCGCTTCGGCACCAAAACAGTGAATACCAAGGATCTCCAGCGTATCGACGTGGAACAGCAACTTCAGCATTCCCACTGTTTCACCGCTGATCTGCCCCCTGGCGGTATCTTTAAAAAACGCTCGCCCCACTTCATAGGGCACGCGCTGCTCGGTCAACTCCCGTTCATTGAGTCCCACCGAACTGATCTCCGGCAGCGTATAGATGCCTGTCGGCACGTCATTGACAAAGCGACACTGCTCCTTGCCACGGGCTGATGCCGAAGCCGATCGCCCCTGATCGTAGGCTGCGCTAGCCAGGCTTGGCCAGCCGATGACGTCGCCAGCAGCGTATATATTGTCGACACTGGTTTGATAATGCTCGTCCACCTGCAACTGGCCTCGGTGGTCAGCTTGCACGCCGATATTCTCCAGGGCCAGCTCATCGGTGTTACCACTGCGGCCATTGCACCACAGCAATGCATCGGCGTGCAGACGTTTGCCGCTTTCCAGTTTGAGCACCACTTCGCGATCGCTGGTGTCCACGGCACTGTAGGTCTCGCGATGCCTAATCATCACCCCGAGATGGCGCAGGTGGTAACTCAGGGCATCGGAAATTTCATCATCGAGAAACTCCAACAGCCGGTCGCGCGTATTCACCAGTTCAACCTTGATACCAATACCGGAGAATATCGATGCGTATTCACAACCGATCACCCCGGCGCCGTATACAATGATTTTGCGGGGGGTATTGTTCATTCGCAAAATACTGTCGCTGTCATAAACCCGCGGGTGAGAAAAATCGATATTGGTGGGCCGGTAAGGCCGCGACCCCGTGGCAATAACAATTTTCTCGGCGCTATAGCATTCCGTTTTACCCTCAGCCCCAGTCACGCTTAAGGTGTGCGCATCGACAAAGGTCGCCAGGCCGTGGATCACTCGAATGTTGTTGCGGTAGTAAAAGCGACTGCGCATGGCCACTTGGCGGGCAATCACCTCGTTGGCGTGGCTCAACAAACGCGGGTAGGTAAGGGTTCGCGGATCGCCGATATCGCGAAAAATCGGCATGCGATTAAAGCGCATTGCCTGGCGAACCATATGACGCAGCGCCTTAGACGGGATCGTACCCTGGTGGGTGCAGGCACCCCCTACTTGGCCCAGCGCCTCTATTACTGCAGCGCTCTGACCGTGCTTTACCGCATTCAGCGCCGCACTCTCCCCTGCCGGCCCACTGCCTATCACCAGCACATCAAAATCGTATTCAGCCACCCACAACTCCTTGTATACCCCACCGACACCAGTTCCCGGCGAGCGCCAGGCATTATACTACCGTCTCGGTACCGCCGTCCGCGATGCGACCTTAGTCTGAAAATGCTTTCGAGAAATTAACCATGTCCAGCTTAAAACACCGCCGCCAACATTACGGGATTCAATATTTACTTGCCGCCGACCCGACCATGCGGCGGTTGCGGCGCGAAGCAGTCAGCCAGTTGCACGGCAACAAGAATTGGGGGGCCGCGTTTTTGCTGATGGAGTACCTCAACAGCAATCCCTTAGCCGAAGGTAGCACGGTACTGGATGTCGGCTGCGGCTGGGGCCTGGCCAGTCTCTATTGCGCGAAACATTTTGCCGCCCAGGTACTTGCCAGCGACGCCGACCCGGCAGTCTTTCCCTTTTTACACGCCCAGGCCGCTGCCAATCATTTGCGTATTGACTGCCAGGCTTGGGCCTTTGCCGATATACCCACTGAGCAACTGAGCACGCATCAGGTGTTGATCGGCAGCGACATCTGCTTTTGGGACAGCATGGCAGAAGAGCTCTACCAGTTGATTAACCGCGCCATCGACGCCGGCTGCGAACGTATATTAATCGCCGACCCCGGCCGCCCCCCCTTTCTAGAGGTTGCAGAAGCCTGTATCGCAGAACATTTTGGCGAACTGATCGCCGTCAGCGCGCATAGCCAGCGCCGCCACCAAGGCTGGGTACTGCGCATCGAAAACCGCTGAGCTGTCGCAATACTGCCACCTCAGTGTCATATAACTGAAAACAGCCTGGCGTAGGGTTTCCCTAAAGAGGATGAGACTATGCGCCTGATACAGACAATTAATCAGTTTGATGTTCGGATGTTTCTCGCTTGTGTAAACACCCGTCACCAGCGTCAGCTTTGCAAACTTGCCTTCGGCATATCCAAAAGCGGTGACGGCTACACCCAGCTACTGTTGCCGCTGCTGCTGAGCGCGTGGGGGGTCAGCGGCAGCGGCACATTTTTAAGCAGTGTTGCTACCGGCTTTGCCATCTGGCTGCCGCTGTATTGGGTATTAAAAAACAGCTGTCGCCGGCGCCGCCCGCCCGCGGCTATCCCACAGTTCAATGCCGCCATTATCGCCTCCGACGAGTTTAGCTTCCCCTCCGGACACACCGCAGCGGCCTTTCTATTAGCCACCCTCGCCGTGCTGTGCTTTGGCGCCATTGCCTCACCGCTGTTTTTGTGGGCGGTCGCGGTGGCG
>JBFKEA010000026.1:0-17026 GCA_041619375.1 Spongiibacter sp.
ATTATGGTCGATAACGCCATTGTCGTGGTCGATATGGTCCGCCGTTACCGCGAGTCGGGTTACTCGGCGATTGCGGCATCGGTAAAGGCATTTAAACACCTTTGGGTGGCGCTGCTGGGGTCGACGTTGACCACCATGCTGACTTTTATGCCGATAGCACTGATGCCGGGCTCGGCGGGTGAGTTTATTGGTCCCTTGGCTAACTCGGTGATCTATGCACTGCTGGGAAGCTGGCTTATCTCGCTGTTTATTATTGCGCCGATTGCCGGTCGCTGGTTGTCGGCCGAGCAAACGTCCGGTGTTTCCTCGCCGGTGTTTGGCCGCTGGTTTAGAGGGCTTCTCGGCCGTGCCTTAACTGCCCCGCGCCGCGTGGCCTTGCTCTGTTGTGTGTTGCCGCTGTTGGGCTTTGCCCTTGCCGGTAGCTTGCCTGAGCAGTTTTTTCCACCTTCTGACCGGGACATGATCGACATCGAGGTGTATTTACCCGCGGGCACCGCTATTCGCGAGACTCAGCGCGCGACCGAGAGGCTGAGCGAGGTGATTAATGCCCATCCCGAGGTAGAGGCACTGCACTGGTTTATCGGTCGGAGCGCGCCATCGTATTACTACAACCTACTCGACAACCGCGATGGCCTGTCCAATTATGCCCAGGCGATGACGACGGTTAGTGACCCGATGGCAGCCAATCGCCTAGTGGCGGTGTTGCAACGGGAACTTGATAGCGCATTTCCTGAATACCAGCCGATTGTCCGCCGACTAGGGCAGGGGCCGCCGACGGTCGCGCCGGTTGAGCTTCGGCTTTACGGTAGTGACGTCGAACAGCTGAAACGCCTCGGCGACGAGGTTCGGCGCACTGCATTGCAGCTTGATGATGTGGTTCATGTGCGCGACTCACTGGGCGAGGTGGTGCCCAAATTGTGGCTGGATGTAGAGGAAAGCGAGGCACAGCGCAGCCAAGTGGGTTTGCGAGATGTCTCTAAATTACTGGCGGCCAGCGTTGATGGCCTCGTCACCAGTAGCTTGCTAGACGGCAGTGAGCAGCTGCCGGTGCGGGTGTCCGGCGCGGGTGTAAAGGAGACCAGTGTCGATCGCTTCTTGTCGTTTCCACTGATCTTGCCGACGGGCGCGCGCCCCCTGTCGGCGATTTCCAGCGCCGAGTTGCGGCCAGCCCAGGCGCAGATTACCCGCCGCGATGGGCGGCGCATGAATAAAATTGAAGTGTATATTCGCGATGGTGTGTTGCCGGCCGCGGTGCTCAATGCCCTGCGTGCCTCGCTGGAGAACAACAACTTCTCGGTACCCGCCGGTTATGAGCTGGAAGTAGGCGGTGAGGCCGAGGGACGCAATCATGCAGTGGGCAAGTTGATGAGTAGCGTCGGCATTATTATGGTGCTGCTCATTGTCACCGTGGTTATGGCGTTCAACTCTTTTCGCCTGTCGGCGCTGGTATTTGCGGTGGCGATTCAATCGGCGGGGCTGGGTATGCTGAGTCTGTGGTTGTCGGGTTACCCCTTCGGTTTCACGGCGATTATCGGCTTGATGGGGCTGATGGGCTTAGCGGTAAACGCCGCGATAGTTATTATGACCGAACTTAAGGCGTCGCCGCTGGCGATGGCGGGAAACCGCGCCGAGATCGTTGAGACGGTGTCGGACTGCACGCGCCATATCGCCTCGACCACGTTTACCACGGTGGCGGGTTTGGTGCCCTTGCTGATTGCTGAGGGAACCTTCTGGCCACCATTTGCGGTGGTGCTGGCGGGTGGAACGGTGCTGACCACAATACTGTCGCTGATATTTGTGCCAACCACGTTCTTGATTTTGCGCCGCCCCTATTTGATGAAATATTTTCCCAGTCTGGCAGAGGAAGAGCGCCGAGCCGAGCAGCGCGATGCAGAAACTGCGCCGCTGTCGTCAACGTAGCCGCTGCGCAAGGTAGGGGCAACAGCGGCGTTATCGCAAGCCTCAGGCTTCGGCGATGGCCCGCACATTGGCAGGGGGCTCGCTGCCAATCTCTTCAAGTGCGTCGACCTTGCCCTTGCAGGCGAGCATCAGACTGTCTTTGTTTTTTGCTAGCAAAATGCCGAATTCCTCGGCCTTGTGGTCGTCGACCCCCGGAATTTCCCGCTGCAGTAGGGCGCTGAACTGCTCAGCCAGTTCCAGCATTTTGTCGTAGGCATCGGCGTCTTTTTTGCTGTCAAACATCGTGTTGTCCCTGTCGCACATCCACTTGGCTACTACCGCCATGGTTCACCTCTTACGTTGTGATTTTTTGATACTGTATATTTGTACAGCATTCATTGCAAGCAATCTTGCCGAGATGGGGTGTGCCAGTGGTACATTTGTTACACTGCGTGGCAATGGTCGGGCTGTGCCCCGGCGCCCTGTATACCGCGGAGATCATGTGGTGAATTTGAGTAAAGAAATCCAGCAATTGAATAACCGGCTCGACGTGCTGCGCCGCAAGCGCCAGGCGGCGATTGGTCGGGGCGATAAACTGATAGTGCTGCAGTTCGACAAAGAGATTCTCACCTTGGAAAAGCGCCTTGCCAGTATTAAGGGGCAGCGTTCTCGGCAAAATGGTAGCAAGGCGGAGGCCCTCAAGGAAATGGCCTTTCATCGCCCGCTGAGCAAAGCCGAACAAGCGGATATGGGCAAGCTGAAAAAATCGGTAAGGGGCTTGGTGGTGGTGCATCCGCTGACGGCGCTGGGCAAAGAGATGGGCTTGACTGAGGTGGTGGGCTACGCCCCTAAGAAATTTTAAGCTGCGGCTAAAGAGGTGGTGTCACGCACGACTTTGCTCGGGCTTATCGCCGCTGCCCAGCCCTGACTTCGTGACTCGGTGACTGTTAGCCGCTGGCAGTAGTCTGGCGCAGTCATCGCCTTGCACAGACATAAAAAAAGCCGCCCGAGGGCGGCTTTCTTCGTACTAAGCCTGGGGCTTAGGCAGACACTTCGGTAATTTCTACAGAAGCGATCCGCGCGCCTTCTTCGGCACCTTTCTGGAAGGACTCGATCTGATCAAAGTTCATGTAGCGGTAGATCTCCGCTGACATGCTTTTCAGGCCTTGCACGTACTGCTGGTACTCTTCCGGCGTCGGCAGGCGACCAACGATTGCACCGACCGCAGCCAGTTCGGCGGAGGTCAGGTAGACGTTGGCACCGGTGCCCAGACGGTTGGGGAAGTTGCGCGTTGAGGTCGACAGCACAGTTGCACCATCGGCAACGCGTGCCTGGTTACCCATACACAGTGAGCAGCCGGGCATTTCCATGCGGGCGCCGGCTGCGCCAAAGATGTTGTAGTAACCTTCTTCCATCAGCGTGTGCTGATCCATCTTGGTCGGCGGTGACAACCACAGGCGGGTAGACAGGCTACCTTTGTGGGCGTCGAGCAGCTTGCCGGCGGCGCGGAAGTGACCGATATTGGTCATGCAGCTGCCGATGAACACTTCATCGACGTTGTTGCCAGCAACTTCCGACAGCAGCTTGGCATCGTCTGGGTCGTTCGGGCAGCACACGACAGGCTCTTTCAGCTGGTCGAGGTCGATTTCGATAACCGCAGCGTATTCAGCGTCGGCATCGCCTTCAAGCAGGCTTGGGTTAGCCAGCCACTCTTCCATTTTGGCAGCGCGGCGCTCGAGTGTGCGCTTGTCACCGTAGCCTTCACTGACCATCCAGCGCAGCAGGGTGATGTTGGAACGCAGGTACTCAGAGATTTCGGCAATACCCTGTTTGATGGTACAGCCGGCAGCAGAGCGCTCGGCCGAGGCATCGGACAGTTCAAAGGCCTGCTCTACGGTCAGACCTTCCAGGCCCTCGATCTCGAGAATACGGCCAGAGAAGATGTTCTTCTTGCCTTTTTTCTCTACGGTCAGGTGGCCGTCTTTAATCGCCTGGTAAGGAATGGCGTGAACCAGGTCGCGCAGGGTAATACCCGGCTGCATTTCACCTTTAAAACGCACCAGCACCGACTCGGGCATATCCAGTGGCATAACACCTGTGGCCGCAGCAAACGCCACCAAACCGGATCCGGCAGGGAAGGAAATACCCATTGGGAAACGGGTGTGCGAATCACCGCCGGTGCCGACAGTGTCCGGCAGCAGCATGCGGTTCAACCAGCTGTGAATGATACCGTCGCCGGGGCGCAGGGAAACACCGCCGCGGGTCATGATGAAGTCGGGCAGGCTGTGCTGGGTGTCGATATCGACGGGCTTGGGGTAGGCCGCGGTGTGACAGAAAGACTGCATGGTCAGGTCGGCTGAGAAGCCCAGGCAGGCTAGGTCTTTCAGCTCGTCACGGGTCATCGGGCCAGTGGTGTCCTGAGAACCCACAGTGGTCATTTTCGGCTCGCAGTAAGTGCCGGGGCGCACGCCCTGACCTTCGGGCAGACCACAGGCGCGGCCAACCATTTTCTGTGCGAGAGTAAAGCCTTTGCCAGTGTCGGCGGGCTGAGAGGGCACGCGGAACAGGGTGGAGGGCGCCAGGCCCAGTGACTCGCGGGCCTTGGTGGTCAGGCCGCGACCAATGATCAGGTTGATACGGCCACCAGCGCGAACTTCGTCGAGCAGCACGTCAGACTTCAGCTCGAAGGTGCTCAGCGTTTCGCCAGTCTCGACGTTTTTGATCACGCCGTCGTAGGGGCGAATTTCAATCACGTCTCCCATGTTCAGCTTTTCAACATCGGCTTCAAATACCAGTGCGCCAGCATCTTCCATGGTGTTGTAGAAAATCGGGGCAACTTTACCGCCGATACACACACCGCCACCGCGCTTGTTGGGAACGCCGGGAATGTCGTCGCCGAAGAACCACAGCACAGAGTTAGTGGCAGATTTACGCGAGGAGCCGGTGCCGACTACATCGCCAACCATGGCGATGGGGTGGCCCTTCTTCTCGAGCTCGGCAATTTGCGCCAGGGGACCAATTTGGCCTTGCTCGTCGGGCTTGATGCCGTCGCGTTCCATTTTGTACATCGCCAGCGCGTGCAGCGGGATGTCCGGGCGAGACCAGGCATCGGGCGCCGGTGACAGGTCGTCGGTATTGGTTTCGCCGGTGACTTTAAATACGGTTTTAACAATGCTTTCGGGGACTTCGGCGCGGTTGGTGAACCACTCGCCGTCGGCCCAGCTTTGCATAACGCCTTTAGCCAATTCGTTGCCGGCTTTGGCTTTTTCTTCCACATCGTGGAAGGCATCGAACATCAGCAGAGTGTGCTTGAGCTCTTCGGCGGCCAGAGGAGCCAAGGCCGCGTCATCCAGCAGTTCTACTAGGGTGGAGATATTGTAGCCGCCGTGCATATTGCCCAGCAGTTTAACGGCTTCTTCTTTACTGATCAGAGGGCTGCTCGCTTCGCCTTTGACGATGGCGGACAGAAAGCCAGCTTTGACGTAAGCGGCTTCGTCAACACCCGGTGGGACGCGGTTTGAGATCAGCTCAACCAGCGTTTGTTCTTCGCCGGCGGGCGGATTTTTGAGCAGCTCAATCAGGCCTGCTACTTGCTCAGCGTTCAGGGGCTTGGGGACGATGCCCTGAGCCGCGCGCTCCTCGACATGCTTACGATATGCTTCTAGCACTGTTAACTCCTCTTATCAGTTTCGGTACCCCTAGTCCGGGATCGCCGGAGGCGGGGGCTATCGATGCCCGTCATCGATGCGAAATAGGGTGGGCAAGTATACTGAAAAACCCTACCCAGGTTAAGGTTTGTTCATCTTGTCGGTGGTCTTGCGCCGGGCCGGGTGCTCGCTTACTCTTTCGCCTTGGCTGAAAAACCTGTCTGGAGTTGTTTTGTCTGATCTGCTGCGCCGTGTGGCCACACCCTGTATTGGTGTCTGCTCGACTGGTATCGGCGACGATGTCTGTCGTGGCTGCAAGCGTTTTTGTCACGAGGTCATTAACTGGAACAGTTATAGCCAAGAGCAAAAACGTATTATTGATGCGCGCCTGGACGGGTTTCTCGAGCAGGTTATGCAGGATAAGTTGCAGATAGTTGATGCCGATCTGTTGGCATGGCAGCTGGGTGTACAGCGGGTGCGTTACGCCGCGTATAAATCGCCCTTTGTTTGGCTGTTTCAGTTGCTGCGCGCCGGTGCTGGGCAGATTCGCGATCCCGGTGAATACGGTTTTGTGGTCGACGAGCGCTGGCGGGGCAGCTCGCTGCTGGCATTGCGAGAGGCGATTGACCGGGAGTTTTTTCTGCTGTCTGAAGCGCACTACGAGCGCTATATCGGCCGCTACGTGCAAAAAGAGGGCTGAGCCAGCGCGCGGCGGCTGATATAATCGCGGTTTTTGCGCAAGGCAGTGGCAATGGCCGTCGACATCTCCGAGATTTTGGAATTTCTCCCCTGTGAAACCCCGGATGCCTGGGTGGCGGCGGCCTTGCAGCACCCTGAGGAGTTGCTGATTGATCATGCCAATTGCGAAAAAAAGGCGGCCGGTACCGCGCTAAACTTGATGTTCCGCTACGTCGATAAAATTGATCTGCTTAACAAAATGTCGCGTTTGGCGCGCGAAGAGCTGCGCCACTTCGAGCAGGTATTGGCGATCATGAAAAAACGCGGGGTGGCCTATCGGCATCTTTCCTCGGCCCGCTACGCCAATGGCCTGCGCGAGCTGTGTCGCAGTAGTGACCCGGGCAAGCTGGTTGATATTCTGATTTGCGGGGCGTTGATTGAAGCGCGCAGTTGTGAGCGCTTTGCCAGAATTGCACCGCAGCTGGACGAGGAATTAGCTGATTTCTACCGCTCGCTGCTGAAGTCTGAATCGCGTCATTTTAAAGATTATTTGAGCCTGGCCAGAGCCTATGCCGATGGGCCGATTGACGAGCGTATCGCCGAATTTCGCCAGCGCGAGGGCGAGCTGATCCTCGCGCCCGACACCCTGTTTCGCTTTCACAGCGGGCCGCTGCAGGCGGCTTGATAGCGCTCAGGTAGCCATCGCAGCCAGTTCACCTCCCGCCAGTAAGCCCTCGGCGACTTCTTCAATACTGCGTCGCTGCAGGTGGGCGTTTTTGCGCAGCAGTTCTTCCGCTTGCTGGGGGCGCAGCGCGAATTTATCGACAATATAAGAAACTGCTTGTTGGGTGTGATTGCGCTGCTCTAGCGTAAAGCGCGCGGCCGCCATCTCGGTTTTCAACTGATCGAGACTGCGCAGCTGGCAAATAATGGTATCCAGCAGCGCCTGTAGCAGGCTGTCCCGCAAGCTGTTAATGGCGTACAGGCTTAATTGCAGTTCGCTGGCCAGGCGGGCAATGCTTTCTGAACTGCGGCCGCCTAGCTCAATAATGGTCTGCGGGCTGTTGGCGTGGCTGTGAGCGAAGTGTTCTAGCGTGTCGCGGTGAGGGGAATCAATGCAGCTGAGAATGATGTCGGCCGGCCAATGTTGTAACTCGCGGTAGAGGTCGCAGTGCTCGCCAGAGAGGCTGCGGCAGTGAATGCCGGCCCCTGACAGTACGGCGTTTAAACGCTCCACGGCGGCCGTGTCGAGATCGATCAGTAATAGTTTCATTGATTGCCCAGACGTTGTTCGGGGTTGATTTGTCGCAATGTATCCAATGCATTGGCCGCCAACTTCAGCTGTTCTAGGTATTGCAAGGTGCCGCCGACCGGGATAATTGTGCCATCGATAAAGCGGTTTGGCCCGAGTTGGGTGGAGTTTGGCATTAGCATTTTTTCATGCAGATTGCCCTCGCTCTTGCGGTCGATCTTGGGGCAGTCGATACCCAGTGCGGCAGCGGCTTGGCGATAGAGGTCAGGTTTGAATATCGCGCTGGCGGTGTCTTCCAAATTTAGCGGTTCGCTCAACAACTGCCAGCGGTAGAGTTGGGCAATGTACCAGTCGCTGTGGCTCAGCCAGGGAAAGTTGGCAGAGTAGCGGTGGAAGACATGAAAGTCGGGTTGATACTGGGGCCGCTCTGCATGGTGTTTTTGCGAATAGCCGCGCAGAGATAGGGCAACGGTGTCTTCCGGCAGGGCAATATACGCGGCCTGGCTGATAATCCTGGCGCACTGCTGGCGGTGTGCGGCGTGGTCTAGCCATACACAGGCGCGCAACAGGGCGCGCAGCAGTGCCTGATGACTGTTGGGGTGGCGGGCTGCCCAATCCTCGGTAACGGCAAAGACCTTTTCCGGACTGTTGTTCCACAGCTGATATTTGCTGGCGACGACATCGCCAAGGCGCTGTTGCACCGCCAGTGTGTTCCACGGCTCGCCGACGCAAAAGCCGTCGATATTGCCATCGCTCATTGCCGACACCATTTTCGGTGGCGGCACCACCACAATTTCAACGTCGCGGTCCGGGTCAATGCCGCCGCAGGCCAGCCAGTAGCGCAGCTCAAAACTCTGTGGTGAGCAGGGGTAAACCGTGCCGAAGCGCAGTCGCGGCTGGCTGGGTTTGCGCAGCCTGATCAGCGAGCGCAGGGCGGCAGCGGCGGCGGCCGGGCAGTTCGCGCTGTGTGGGTCGACGGCGGCGAGGTGTTGGTAGAGTTCGTGGCTAAGGGTAATGGCATTGCCATTCAAGTCGAGCACCATGGCGCTGATAAAGTTGAAGCGCGGGCCGCCGATGCCGAGGCGGCTGGTCAGCGGCATGGAGGCCAGCATTTGCGCGCCGTCGAGGATACCCAGGCCGACCTTGTCGCGGATGGCCGCCCAGGAGGTCTCTCTGCACAGCTCGACGTCTAGACCCTCGGCAGTAAAAAAACCTTTTTCGTAGGCGATGATTAGCGGTGCGCAGTCGCTCAGTGGCATAAAACCAAGGCGCAGCGCGGTCTTTTCCGGTGCGCTAGCCGGTGGGCGGCGGTGCTTGGGCATATCAGGCTCCTACAACCTTCTTCAACGCGGGTTCACTTCGCGGCGTGGCGGTTTTGGCGTTACTGATCGGTGTGGACTTGGCCTGCTTTTGATGGAGGAAGGTCAGTACCTCCGCCCGGTAGCGGTTGTAGTCGGCATTGCCGGCCAGCGTCAGCCGGTCGCGCGGTCGCGGCAGATCTATCTGGAGGATTTCGCCGACACTGGCGGCGGGGCCGTTGCTCATCATCACGATGCGGTCGGACAGCAATACCGCTTCGTCAACATCGTGGGTGATGAGAATAACGGTGTTGTTGAGGGTGGCCTGGATCTCCATTAGCGCATCCTGCAAATGCGCCCGGGTCAGGGCATCGAGGGCGCCGAAGGGTTCGTCCATGAGTAATACCTTGGGCTCCATGGCCAGCGCCCGGGCAATGCCCACCCGCTGTTTCATGCCGCCGGAGATTTCCGCCGGGTATTTGTGCATGGCGTGAGACATATGCACCAGTTCGAGCTGGCGCTCCACCCACTGGTGGATTTCGGCGCGGGATTTCCTGCCTTTAAACACCTGTTTGACGGCGAGTTCCACGTTTTCGTAGACGGTCAGCCAGGGGAAGAGGCTGTGATTTTGAAAGACCACTGCGCGGTCTGGCCCCGGCTCATTAACCTCTTTAGACTCCAGTACCACGGCGCCTTCAGTGGCCTGGTAGAGACCGGCGACAATGTTTAAAACCGTCGATTTGCCGCAGCCTGAATGGCCGATCAGGGAGATGAATTCGCCGCGCTCGATCTTTAGATCCACTTTATCCAGTGCGCGAAATGGACCGTTCTTGGTGGGAAAGTCGATGCTGATCTGCGATATATCCAAATAGTGGGGCATAGTCTGATCCTCAGGCAGCGTCGTCGTGGGCGACGATTCGGTGAAGGGTTTGCATCAATGAGTCGAGGGCAAAACCGATAAGGCCGATAGTGATAACGGCAAACATAATACGCGCCAGCGACTCAGAGCTGCCGTTCTGGAATTCATCCCAGACAAATTTACCCAGACCTGGGTTTTGCGCCAGCATCTCGGCGGCGATCAATACCATCCAGCCTATCCCCAGCGAGATACGCAGGCCGGTGAAGATCATTGGCAGCGAGGCGGGCAGGGCGATTTTGCGCACTTGCGTCAGCCAGTTGAGTTGAATAACGCGGCCGACATTAATAAGGTCGCGGTCGATGTTGGCCACGCCCATGGCGGTGTTAATCAGCGTTGGCCACATACAGCAGAGCGTGACGGTGATCGCTGAGTTGACGAAGGACTTGGCCATGAGCGGGTCGTCGCTGACATACACGGCGCTGACGACCATGGTCACCAGCGGCAACCAGGCCAGTGGTGACACCGGCTTGAGCACCTGGATGATCGGCGAGATAGCGGTGTTCAACAGTGGACTCAGACCGCAGGCAATGCCTATTGGAATGGCGATTAACGAAGCGAGTAAAAAACCGCTAAACACGGTGATTAGGCTGGTTGCGATCTGATCCAAATAGGTGGGCTTGCCGGTGTAGGGGCGAATTTTCACCTCGGCGTCGGGGTTCTTGGCCAGTTTCTTTTCGTTGCGCAGCCGTTGGCGTTCGTAAAAGGCCTCAGCTTTTTCGCGCTCTGCACGGTGTTCCCGCCAGAGGCTCTGACCGGCGTTGACGACCGCCGCGGGCCCCGGAAAGCTGCCCAGGCTGGTGTCGATGCGCGCGGCGGCGGCCGACCACAGCGCCAGAAACACCGCGATTGCCAATAACGGCAGGCCGATTTGGCGGGCGATTTGCTGCGCCTGCTCTCGGGGTTCATCCCAGCTGGCGAGTTTTAACAGTGGGATCAACCACTGAAAGCCGGCGAGGTTGAGATAGTAGAAGGTATTTTGCTTAAACATAACCACTCCGTTAGCCCGCCGCAGGCGGCGGGCGTTGGGCTTACTTCAGGCTGTCGCCTGCCTTGAGGCCAATGTTGAATTTAGACAGGTAGTCATTGGGCTTGCGACCGTCGTAGCTGATGCCGTCAATGAACTCGGTCTGCGGCGCCTTAAAGCCGGTTTCACTGGCAAAGTTGGGGAAGTCGCTCGCGGCCATCTTGCCTTCGGCAATTAACTCTTTAGCAGCCAGGGCATAGATATCGGGCCGGTATACCTTTTTGGCGATATCCATATACCAGCTGTCTGGCTTGTGCTCGGCAATCTGCCCCCAGCGGCGCATCTGGGTGAGATACCAAATGGCGTCAGAGTAGTAGGGGTAGGTGGCGTTGTGACGGAAGAAGACGTTAAAGTCGGGCACTTCGCGCTTGTCGCCTTTTTCGTACTCAAAGGTGCCGGTCATCGAGTTGGCAATGACATCGTAGTCGGCGCCGACATAGTTTGGCTGAGACAGAATCTTGACGGCTTCGGGGCGGTTGGCATTGTTGTTGGCATCCAGCCATTTAGCCGCGCGGATCATCGCTTTCACGACAGCGATATGGGTTTGCGGATACTTATCTGCCCAGGCTTTGCTGACGCCGAACACTTTCTCGGGATTATCTTTCCAGATTTCGTAGTCAGTGATGACAGGCACGCCGATACCTTTAAATACGGCCTGCTGGTTCCACGGCTCGCCCACGCAATAGCCGTAAATGGTGCCGGCTTCCATGGTGGCCGGCATTTGCGGTGGGGGGGTGACGGAAAGTAGTGCGTCGGCGTCAATTTGGCCGCTGGTATCACCTTTGGCGGGGGCGTAGTAGCCGGGGTGAATACCGCCCGCTGCCAACCAGTAGCGCAGCTCGTAGTTGTGGGTGGATACCGGGAAAACCATGCCCATTTTAAATGGCTTGCCTTCAGCTTTATATTTGTCGACCACCGGTTTCAGGTAGTCGGCCTTGATGGGGTGAACGGGCTTGCCGTCACTGCGTTTGGGAATATGGGGTTTCATCTCCTCCCAGATGTCATTGGAGACGGTGATGCCATTGCCGTTGAGGTCCATGCTGAAGGCGGTAATGATATGGGCCTGGGTGCCAAAGCCGATGGTGGCGCCGAGGGGCTGGCCGGCGAGCATGTGCGCCCCGTCCAGCTCACCGGTAATGACCCGGTCAAGCAAGACCTTCCAGTTGGCCTGGGCTTCTAGGGTGACGTACAGGCCCTCGTCCTCGAAGTACTGCTTTTCATAGGCGATGGCCAGTGGCGCCATGTCGGTGAGTTTAATGAAACCAAATTTGAGTTCTTCTTTTTCTGGTTCAACGGCTAAGCTCAGACTGCTGATGCTCAGTGCCAGAGTGCTAACTGCGGTTTTGATGGCGGTGCTATACCAAGACATTACTGCTCTCCATAAGTTGGTATTGACAGCGCTGAGGGGGATCAGGCCACAGACTCTCAAGTTCTAGTGCGAAGCTTGCGCCGACGGTATCGGCGGCTGAACGTTCTATGATGGATTTAGCAATGGCTGTGCCAATTGCAAAATAATCAATTGAAACAGTAAGTTGTTGCTAGTTTGCGCAAAAAAAGCAGGGCGTTGGGGAAAGGTGGTGCAGGGCTGTAGCGCCAATGGCTGGCACTGTGCACTGCTAGTGCGCGCAGCGGGAGGCTGTTGAAAGGGGCTGGACGGCTCAGCGGATGTCGAAGGCGTCCAGGCTTAATTGTTGGCCGTTGCACTCTAGCTGCCAGCCTTGCTGGTGCCAATCGCCCAGCACGATGCGCTCGGCATTTCGGCCATTGATGGTCATGGCGTGTCGGGCCGGGCGGTGAGTGTGACCGTGGATCAGTCGCTGGCAGCGGTGTTCGGTCATCACCTTGAGGACTTCCTCAGGGGTGACGTCCATGATGTCTTCGGCCTTGTTGCTATTGGCTTCGCTGCTGGCCATGCGCATTTGTTTGGCCAGTGCGCGGCGCTCGGCCAGGCTTTTGCTGAGTATCTGTTGCTGCCACTGCTCAGAGCGGGCCATTTGTCTAAAGGCCAAATACTCGTGGTCGCCGGTACACAGGCTGTCGCCGTGCATCAACAGGGTGTTTTCACCAGCTAGCTGAATAACGGTGGGGTCGCTAAGCAGGGTGGCTGAAACGTCCTGACAAAATTGCTCGCCGATCAAAAAATCGCGGTTGCCGTGCATTAGATACAGTTTGCAGCCACTGGGGCGCAGAGCAGACAGGGCGGTTTTGACCTGTTCAATCAGCTCGCTGCTGTCGTCGTCGCCAATCCAGCTTTCAAAGAAGTCGCCGAGAATATACAGAGCGTCGGCGTCTTTGGCTTGGTGTTCTACAAAATGGAAAAACGCCCGGCTGATCGCCGGGCGCTGCTCATCGAGATGTAGATCTGAGATGAACAGGCTGCGCATGCTTAGTCCTGCCATACCGCTTTTTCAATGATGACATCTTCGGCGGGGACATCTTGATGACCGGCGGCGCTGGTAGTGGCGACCGCTTTGATTTTTTCAACAACGTCCATGCCTTCACTGACCTTGCCGAAAACCGCGTAGCCCCAGCCCTGCATGTTTTTGCCGCTGTGGTTGAGGAAGTCGTTGTCTTTAACGTTGATGAAGAACTGGGCGCTGGCCGAGTGGGGGTCCATGGTGCGCGCCATGGCGAGGGTGCCAACGGTGTTTTTCAGGCCGTTGTCAGCCTCATTTTCGATGGGCTCGCGAGTGGCTTTTTGCTTCATGCCGGGCTCAAAGCCGCCGCCTTGCACCATAAAGCCGTCGATAACACGGTGGAAGATGGTGCCGTCGTAGAAGCCTTCTTCAACGTATTGTTTGAAGTTTGCCGCTGTTTTGGGGGCGTTTTCGAAATCCAGTTCGATTTTGATGTCGCCGAAATTTGTTTGAAAGATAACCATTTGCCTTGATCTCGCTTATAAGCCGAAATTAAAGCCGCTATAATACGGCTTTTGCCTTGGCGGCGAAACCGAGCCCGTAAGTGGGGCCGACCGTCCTTCTTGCCGACCCGCCCAGTGATTGGCGCCATAAACCGAGAGAATTACGATTCAATGAGTGAACAAGACGTCGCCGGAAATAACTTTCTTCGCAGTATTATCCGCAAGGACATCGAAGCCGGCCGCCTGCAGGGTGAGTTGGTCACCCGCTTTCCTCCCGAGCCCAATGGTTTTCTTCATATAGGTCATGCCAAGTCTATCTGCTTAAACTTTGGCCTTGCCGAGCATTTTGGCGGCCACTGCCACCTGCGTTTTGACGACACCAATCCAGCGAAGGAAGAGCAGGCCTATATCGATGCCATTCAGGAAGATATCCACTGGCTCGGTTACAAGTGGTCGGGGCCGGTGCGTTTCGCGTCGGATTATTTCGATACCCTTTATGACTATGCGCTGGAGCTGATTCGCGCCGGCAAAGCCTATGTCTGTGAGTTAAGCGCGGATCAGGCGCGAGAATACCGCGGAACATTGACGGAGCCGGGGCGCAATAGCCCATTTCGCGAGCGCAGCGTCGAAGAGAATCTCGCTGAGTTTGCCGCTATGCGCGACGGTGAATTTGACGAGGGCGCAAAGGTGTTGCGCGCCAAGATAGATATGGCTGCGCCGAATATGAATATGCGCGACCCAATTATCTATCGCATTCGCAAGCAGTCGCATCACCAGACCGGTGATAAATGGTGTATTTACCCCACCTACGATTTTACTCACGGTCAGTCTGATGCCATCGAGGGGATTACTCACTCCATCTGCACCTTGGAGTTTGAAGACCACCGGCCGCTGTATGAGTGGTTTATTGACAATTTGCCGGTGCCCGCTCAGCCCAAGCAGTATGAGTTTGCCCGCCTGAATATCAATTACACAGTGACCAGCAAGCGCAAACTCAAAGCGCTGGTTGACGACGGGGTGGTCGACAGCTGGGACGATCCGCGCATGCCGACGATCGCCGGTATGCGCCGTCGCGGCTTTACCCCGGCGGCGCTGCGTCAGTTCTGTGAAATGGTCGGTGTGGCGCGCAGCGAAGGCATTGTCGATATGGCCATGTTAGAGCATGCAATCCGCGATGATCTCGATAAGAATGCCCCGCGCGCGATGTGTGTGATGGACCCACTGAAGCTGGTGATTAGCAACTATCCCGAGGACAAGGTCGAGCAGTTGTCGGCGCCGGGCCACCCTAACCGCGACGACCTCGGCGAGCGCGTATTGCCCTTTAGTCGCGAGATCTATATCGAGCGCGATGATTTCCGCGAGGAGGCCAATAAGAAATTCAAGCGTCTGGTGCTGGGTAAAAAAGTGCGTTTGCGCAGCGCTTATGTGCTGTTTGCCGAAGAAGTGGTTAAGGACGAGCAGGGCAATATCGTCGAGGTTCACTGCAGCTATGACCCCGATACACTGGGCGAGGATCCGGCCGACGGCGTGAAGCCCAAGGGGGTGATTCACTGGGTGTCCGCCAAAGGTGGCAAACAGGCGACGGTGCGCAGTTATGACCGGCTGTTTAATCACCCGGCACCGGATCGCGGCGGCGAGGAGTTTATGGCCCATGTCAACCCGGAGTCGCTGACCGTTTTCGAGGGCTGCTGGATTGAACCGGGTTTGGCGGAGTGCGCGCCGGAAAGCCGCTTCCAGTTTGAGCGTACCGGCTATTTTGTCGCCGATCGCTATGAGCACAGTAGCGCGCAGCCGGTGTTTAATCGCACCATTGCGCTGCGTGACAGCTGGGGTAAAGCTGGCGAGTAAAGCGCCGGCCACTGCAGTGCAGACTTCTCAATCCATTATGCAGGCGGGGCGTGTTGCCCCTTCTGCCAGCAATAGCGAAGATCATGAGCATACAGATATACAACACCCTGAGCCGCAAAAAAGAAGCCCTGACACCGATTGACCCCGGTAAAGTCAAAATGTACGTCTGCGGTATGACGGTCTACGACTACTGCCACCTCGGTCACGCTCGCGTGTTGGTGGCTTTTGATGTTATCAGTCGCTACCTGCGCGCCAAGGGTTATGAGCTCAATTATGTGCGCAATATCACCGACATCGATGACAAGATTTTGCGGCGGGCCGAGGAAAACGGTGAGCAATACACCGCGCTTACTGAGCGCTTTATCGCTGCGATGCATGAAGATGCCGAGCGTTTAGGGATTGCCGAACCAAATGCCGAGCCCCGCGCGACGGCGCACATCGGCGATATTTTGGCGATGATCACCCAGTTGATTGAGCGCGATTACGCCTATGCGGCGGCCAATGGTGATGTCTACTACCGGGTGAGTCGCTTTGCTGACTACGGTAAATTGTCGGGGAAGAATCCCGAAGAATTATTGTCGGGAGCGCGTATAGCGGTTGATGAAGCCAAGGAAGATCCGCGCGATTTCGCCCTGTGGAAGGCCGCTAAAGCGGGCGAGGTCAGCTGGCCATCGCCCTGGGGCGAGGGGCGCCCAGGGTGGCATATCGAGTGCTCGGCGATGTCGACTTGCTGTTTGGGCGATAATTTCGATATTCACGGCGGCGGTCCCGATTTGGTGTTTCCGCACCATGAAAATGAGATTGCGCAATCCGAGGCTGCCACGGGCAAGCCCTATGCCAATACCTGGATGCATGCGGGTGCGGTGCGGGTCGATAATGAAAAAATGTCTAAGTCGCTGGGTAACTTTTTTACCATTCGCGAAATTCTCGACAAATACCACCCGGAAGTGGTGCGTTACTTTTTGATTTCCAGCCACTACCGCAGCGCCATCAATTACTCCGAGGAGAATTTGCAGATTGCTCGGCAGAATCTCGAGCGTTTTTATCACGCCTTAAAGGGATTGTCGTTGGAGGTTTTGACGCCCTATGGTGATTTGCCGGCGGACAATGCCTATGTGCAGCGCTTTGATGCCGCGATGAGCGATGACTTTGCGGCGCCAGAGGCACTTGCTGTGCTGTTCGATTTGGTGCGAGAAATGAATACTAGTCGCGCAGCGGGGGATATGGAAAAGCTGACTGAGCAAGCTCGCTTACTGCGTTCGCTGGCGGCGGTGCTGGGCGTGCTGGGCTGTGAGGCAGAGGCATTTTTGCAGGCCGGTTCGGCGGGCGAGCTGAGTGCGGAGGCGATCGAGGCCTTGATCGCAGAGCGGGTTCAGGCGAAAAAAGAGCGCAATTTTGCCCGTGCAGATGAAATCCGCGAGTCGCTGTTGGAGCAGGGCGTGGTACTCGAGGACAGTCGCGAAGGGACGACTTGGCGGCGCAGCTGAGCCCTGTGCTCAGCGTTTACGCCGATTTAACAGCGCGTTGATTGCGGTCATGCTGATAAAGCCTGACGCGACGCCTAGGCTGTTGGCCAGAAGGTCTGCCGCGGAGGGTGCGCG
>JBFKEA010000027.1:0-16996 GCA_041619375.1 Spongiibacter sp.
CTGCCCGCCACATCCAATCCGATCAGGCTCTGACTGCTAATACCGACATCTTCAGGTCGCAGCTGATACTCGCGGATCTCGCCATCTTTCAGCTCGGCCACCTGGGTCGCTGCCGCCAAACTGATTTCGTCCAGACCGTCGCCAGAGTGCACCACCATCACATGCTCGGCGCCAAGGCGCTTTAGCACCTCGGCCAGCGGCCGACAGAGTTCAGCTGCGAAGACCCCTAGCAGCAAGCGCTTGACGCCGGCCGGGTTGGTAAGCGGGCCGAGAATATTGAAAATCGTTCGCTGAGCGAGATCGCGGCGCGGCCCAATGGCGTGGCGCATGGCGCTGTGGTGGTTGACGGCGAACATAAAGCCGACACCCACCTCGCGAATACAGCGGGCAATTTGCTCGGGGCTCAAATCCAGCTCAATACCGGCGCGCTCCAGCAAGTCGGCACTGCCGCTATTGGAAGACACCGAGCGATTACCGTGCTTGGCCACATAGCCCCCCGCCGCCGCCACCACAAAGCTGCTGGCTGAGGACACATTGAACAGGTTGGCGCCGTCGCCACCGGTGCCGACAATGTCTACCGCATTGTCCACACCACTGATATCCACCGGCGTAGCCAATTCGCGCATAACGCTGGCCGCGCCCTCGATTTCATCCAAGCTTTCGCTCTTCATCCGCAGGCCGATCAAAAAGCCGCCGATCTGCGCGTCGCTGCACTGACCAGTCATAATGTCGCGCATCACTGCCGCCATTTCCTCGGTCGTCAGATCCAGCCGCTTGACCACCCGCGCCAGCGCGCCCTTGATGTCCACGATGTCACTCATGCCTTACGCTCCAAAAAATTCTTCAACAATTCATGGCCCTGCTCGCTGAGAATCGACTCGGGGTGAAACTGCACTCCCTCCACATCCAGCTCGCGATGACGCACGCCCATAATTTCATCGATCTCGCCGCGCTCATCGACCGTCCACGCCGTCACTTCCAAACAGTCCGGCAAACTATCCCGGTCAATCACCAGTGAGTGATAACGGGTCGCCGTAAAAGGTTTGCGCAAACCGGCAAATACACCGCCATCGCGGTGGTAAATCAGCGAGGTCTTACCGTGCATCACCCGGCGGGCACGCACAATATTGCCACCATACACCTGGCCGATACTCTGGTGGCCCAGACACACCCCCAATATCGGCAATTCGCCGGCAAAGGCCGCAATCGCCGCCATTGAGACGCCCGCCTCATTCGGCGTACAGGGGCCCGGCGACACCACTAAATGACTGGGCGCCATGGCGCCGATGTCGTCGACGCTAATCTCATCGCTGTGGCGCACCACCACCTCGGCACCCAGTTCAGCAAAATAGCGCACGACGTTATAGGTGAAGGAGTCGTAATTATCGATCATCAACAACATTGCGCACTCCCACTCTCAGCACCGCCACACGACCTCGCGCACCCATTGCCCAACCGACTTATCCGCCCGGCATTGTACGCAAGGCCGAGAGTGAAAACATCCCGGGCAAAATACCTCGACAAGCACTTTACTGTTGACCCCGGCAGTATTTGTGATAGTGTACTAGTACATGAGTACAGAGCACAAGAATCAAGAGCAGCAATACCAGCAGGAACTGCTGGAGCACTTGCTCGCCGCAACGACCACCGATGAGCTGGCCCAAAAAATGGGGGATTTACTAACGCCCTCTGAGCTGACGGAAGTTTGCAAGCGCCTGCAGATTTTCAAACTCCTCGACGCCGGCCTGCCGCAGCGCCAGATTGCCGAGCAACTGGGCGTGGGCATCGCTACCGTTACCCGGGGTTCACGTGCGCGCAAACAACATTCACCGCTATAAAGACCGAGTTTTATGAGCCAGCTACCGCCGCGCCTGCAACTACCCCGCAAGCCGAATTACATCACCATTAGTGCCGACTGCGATTTTTTTAAGCTGTTCAAAAAAATCGAACGGCGCTATGACAATTGCTTTTATCTCGAGTCGCTGGGCGAAGACAGCCATATGGCCCGCCACTCCATCATCGGCTTCGACCCCGAGCAATTGCTCTATGCCATCGGCGACACGCTCACCATCGAAGAGCGCGACGGCAGCGTGGCCCACTACCCCAGCGACAACCCCTATCAACTGCTGCGCGACATCGTGCCCCAGGACATCATTTCCAGAAAATACGCCGGCGGCCTGACTGGCTACCTGGGCTACGATGCCATGAACTACTTCGAGCCCAGTTTGAACATTCAATCCAGCGATATGTTCGACGCCTTCCGCTTCGGGCTGTTCAAGGACGGCCTTATCCTCGACAAAATGACCGGCGAACTGATCTATTTCTACTATCACGACAGCCGCCTGAAAGAGATCGAGGCGCTGCTTGCTGCCGACGATGTCGTCAATGGCCCGCTAAGGGTCTACGCCACCGGCGAGAGCATGAGTCGTGAAGACCACCGCGCCGCCGTGCTAAAGGTAAAACAGGACATTATCGACGGTAAAATTTTCCAGACCGAGGTCGGTTTTAAGAAGCGCTTCCGCCTGGAAGGCGACACCATCAACATCTATGAGGAAATGCGCGAAATCAACCCTTCCCCGCAGATGTACTACGTTAAATTCGGCCAGCAAAAGCTGATTGGCGCCAGCCCCGAACTGCTGTTCCGACTGCGTCAGGGCGAGATGGAGACCTTCCCGCTGGCCGGCACCACCCGCCGCGGCGCCGACCACCAGGAAGACACCGCACTGGCCCGCGCGCTGCTGAACGACCCCAAAGAAATAGCCGAACACAATATGATTGTCGACCTGCACCGCAACGACATCGGCCGGGTTGCCCAGTTCGGCACGGTAAAAGTGCGCAGCCTAATGGACATTAAGCGCTTCAGCCACGTACAACATATCTCCAGCGAGATCGTCGGCATTATCGCCGAGGGCGAGGACATGTTCTCGGCACTGCCGAGCAACTTCCCCGCCGGTACGCTAACCGGTGCGCCGAAAATCGAGGCGATGAAAATCATTAACGATCTGGAGTGCGACGGCCGCGGCCCCTATGGCGGCGCGGTTGGCCACTTTTCCTTCAACGGCGACTGCACCTTTGCCATTCCCATCCGCACGGTCTTTGCCAACGGCGAACAGGCCTATGTGCAGACCTGCGGTGGCAATGTCTACGACTCCAACCCCGACGATGAATACGAAGAAATTCGTCGCAAGTTCGCCGGCACGAAAAAAGTCCTCGACAAATTTATGGTCAGCGACAGCACTGAAGGAGCCGCGTCGTGAAAGTATTAATCATCGACAACTACGACTCCTTTACCTACAACCTCTACCAATACATCGGTGAAATCCTCACCACGGAGAAAAGCCGCGGCGCAGTGCCGGATTTCAACATTGTCGTCAAACGCAACGACGCGCTCAGCCTGGCCGACATCAAGGCGATGGCGCCCGACCGCATCATCGTCTCGCCCGGCCCCGGCTCGCCCGACGACGAACGCTATTTCGGGGTCTGCGCCCAGGTCATTGCCGAGCTCGGCAAAACCACGCCTCTGCTGGGTGTCTGCCTGGGTATGCAGGGCATTGTTCACGTTTTTGGCGGCAAGATCGTCAAGGCGCCGCTGCCCATGCACGGCAAAATCAGCCCGATTACCCACAACAGCCAGGGCATGTTTAGCAATGTTCCCGACCAGCTGGAGGTGATGCGCTATCACTCGCTGGTCGCCGAACCGGCATCGCTACCCGAGTGCCTGCAGCTCACCGCACTGGTCGGCGACATTCCCGACAACGCCTTTAATGACCCCAGCCAAATTCGCCAGGCGAACGTCGAGATCATGGGCATCCAACACCGCGACTATCCGATCTACGGCATTCAGTTTCACCCGGAGTCCTTCGCCACTGAAGGCGGCAAGGAGCTGATACGCAACTTCCTGTTAGCCGCCAATTAACGCCACACGAACGCCGCTGCGGCCCGCCCTTGGCTCGACGCCAAAGCGCTAACGCGCCGGGCGCAGCGGCGCGACAAAATTTATGACTGAGTTATTTTCCATCGGCTATGCCACCAAACCGCTGGCGGAGTTTCTGCGCCAGCTGCGCAACCACCGCATCGACGCTGTGGCGGATGTGCGCTCGGTGCCCTACAGCAAGGCCTTTCACGACTACCATCGCGAGCCGCTGGCTGCCAGCCTGCGCGCCGCGGGCATTCACTATGTGTATCTCGGCGAGGAGCTGGGTCCGCGCTCCAAAGACCCCGCTCACTACGACGCCCGCGGCCAGGTGCAATTTGACCGCCTGCAGCAGGCGCCACTGTTTCAGCAGGGTATACAGCGGGTGTTGAGCGGCCGGCAGAAGTCGCTGCGCATTGCGCTGATGTGTGCAGAAAAAGACCCCGCCACCTGTCACCGCAGCTTGCTCGTCGCTCACTACCTGCGACATCAGCAAGCAATTAACGTGCAGCATATTGACCACAACGGGCAACTGGAAAGTGAAGAGGCACTGGCGCAGCGATTAATGCGCCTGAATAATATTCAGGCCGATATGCTGACCCCGGCGTGCGAGTGCATGACACTGGCCTGGCAGGCCCAGTGCCGGCGCCACGCCTATATCAAGCCCGGGGCTTAGCGCAGCGCCGAAAACACATCGACCAGCAAGTCTGCGCCGGCATCGGCAATCGGCGCGCCGTGGTTGTAACCGTAGCTAACACAAGCGGCGGGCATGCCCAGGGCGTGGGCAGCGTCGATATCATTGCAGGAATCCCCCACCATCACCGTGTTCGCCACGGCCACCCCTAGGCGCTCACAGGCTAAGCGCAGTGGCGCGGGGTCTGGCTTACTCTGCGCCAAGGTATCGCCGCCAACCACCACCGGCAGCAGCGCTTGCAGACCAAACTCCGCCAAAATGGGGTGGGTAAAGCGCTCGGGCTTGTTGGTGACGCAGGCCATTTTTATCCCCGCCGCCTGCCAGTAGTGCAGCGCCTCTAACACCCCGTCGAACAAACGGCTGCGCGAGCTGCTGTCTTCGGCATAGGCGAGATAGAAAGCATCCAGCAACAACTGCTGTTGAGCCGGCAGCGCCTCCTTCGCCGAGGCCGCCAACGCCCAGTCCAGCGCGCGCGCCACTAGCTTGGCGGCGCCATTGCCCACCCAACTGCGCACCCGCTCCTCGCCAGCGGCCGGGAAGCCGCAGTGCTGCAGGGCGGCATCCATCGCCGCCGCCAAATCCGGCACCGAGTCCACCAAGGTGCCATCCAGGTCGAACAAAATGGCCTGCAGCGGCGCATCACCTAACAGCGCCTGCAGTCTCATACGCTGGCCAGCTCACTGCGCATATTGTCAATTACCGCGGTGTAGTCATCGCTATTAAATATCGCCGACCCTGCCACAACGGTATCGGCGCCAGCGGCGGCAACTTCCGCAATATTCTTCGCCGAGATACCACCATCGACTTCTAGGCGAATATCGTAACCAGAAGCATCGATCAACGCCCGCACTTCGCGCACCTTGTCGATGGTAGCCGGAATAAACTTCTGACCGCCAAAGCCAGGGTTCACCGACATCAGCAGCACCATATCCAGCTTATCCATCACGTATTTCAGCACTTCCGGGCCCACGGCTGGGTTGAGCACTAGCCCCGCCTTACAACCTGCATCGCGAATCATCTGCAGGCTGCGATCGACATGGGTGGTGGCATCGGGGTGAAAAGTAATAATGCTGGCACCGGCCTCGGCAAAGTCGCCGATCAGCCTATCCACCGGCGATACCATCAGGTGCACATCAATGGGGGCTTTTACACCGTGCTTGCGCAGCGCCTTGCACACCATGGGGCCTATAGTGAGGTTCGGCACATAGTGATTATCCATTACATCGAAGTGGACAATATCGGCACCGGCTTCAAGCACGGTATCGACCTCTTCACCGAGGCGAGCAAAGTCTGCAGAAAGAATTGAGGGGGCTATCCAGTAGTCGGCCATGTGCTGTCCATTATTGAGCGAGGAAAAGATCGAAATTGAGTGTTTAGTTTACGCAGAGCGCAGCTGTGCATCCAGTTCTGCCAGTCGCTGCGGGGTACCGACGTCCCACCACTGGCCGCGATAAAGACGGCCGCGCAGTTCACCCCGCGCCATCAACTCAAGCATCAGTGGCTTTAGCGGCCGCCGCCCCGGCGCCAAACCGGCAAAGCAGCGGGGCTGCCACACGCTCACGCCGGCAAAGGTATAGCGCGGCGCCGCGGCTGCTTCGCACAGGCGGCCATCGTCGGCCAGGGCAAAATCGCCCCCCGGGTTATGGGCGGGATTTTCCACCATCAGCAATTCGGCGCCGTCAGGCTCACAGTCCAGCAGCGGCGCAAAGTCCACGTCGCAGAAAATATCGCCATTAATCAACAGAAACGGCTGCTCGCCCAGCAGCGGCAAGGCGCGCACGATGCCGCCGGCGGTTTCCAGCGGCGGGTCTTCTACCGAGTGGCTGATCGCCAAGCCGTAGCGCTCGCCGTCGCCGAGATAATCGCACAGCTGCTCGGACAGCCAGGCGCTATTCACCACCACCTCGCGACAACCCGCCGCAGCCAGCTTCTCTAAGTGGTAGTCAATCAGCGGTTTGCCGCCGACGCGCAGCAGGGGTTTTGGGCAGGTTTCGGTCAACGGTCGCATGCGCTCGCCAAAGCCCGCCGCGAGAATCATCGCCTTCACAGCGCAACATCCCGATACCAGTGCTGCTTGCGGGCCAGCGGCAGCAATTCGCGTTCAAACCACGCGACAAAGTCCCGACAGGCTGCATATTCGCGGGCCACTGACAGGGTATAGGCCATGACCAGCGGCAGATCGTCCAGATAGGCCGATTTACCGTCGCGCAGTTTTAGTCGCGCAAAGATGCCCAAGACCTTGATATGACGCTGCAGCCCCATCCAGTCGAAATCCTGCAAAAACGCCTCGGGGGCGGGCACGGCGATACCGGCGTCCTGCGCCTGACAGCGAAAGGCCAGCGCCCAGTCGCGCACCTGCGCCTGCGGCCAGTGCACATAGCAGTCGCGCAACAGCGACACCAGGTCATAGCTCAGCGGACCGCGCACGGCATCCTGAAAGTCGATCAGGCCGAGTTCGCCATCGGCCAGTAACATAATATTGCGGCTGTGGAAGTCGCGGTGCACAAAGCCCTGAGGCTGGGCTTCCGCTCGCGCCGCCAAGCGCTCGAACAACCGCGCCAGCATCTGCCAATCGTCTTCACTGAGCGTGTAGCCCAGCAGCTGCTCGGCAAACCAGTGGGGGAATAGCGCCATTTCCTCCAGCAGCCGGCCGCGGTCGTAGTCGGGTAAATCCCCCGCCGCCAGAGGCATGGCCTGCATCTTCAGCAGGCTGCCAAACGCCTGCTGATAGTAGCGATCAGCGGCCGCGAGATTGTCTAAGGCCGGGCGCAGCAGAGCATCACCGAAGTCTTCCTGCAGCAAAAAACCGCGCTGCAAATCCCAGCCCAACAGGCCGGGCACCCGCAAGTCGGCGGCCATCATGCGCTGCTGCACGGCAATAAAGGCGGGATTATCTTCTTTGTCTGGCGGCGCATGCACGGCGATAAAGTGCATATCCCCCGGCAAACTCAGGCGGTAATAACGGCGGAAGCTGGCGTCGCCCGACACCATCGACAGCACCGTCGACTCGTCGTTCGGCAGGCCCAGCTGCTCAAGGCTCCAACGTTTCAGCTCGTCAGCAATTGCAGAGTAATCAGGTGTCATCAGCGGCAGGAAATTCAGTCAATATGGCTGCGAAACGGGCATCCTAGCAGAGAATGCTTTATTATTCGCCTTCGCCAATCCAGGCCCATAGCAATAAATATTAAAGCCGATATCGCATGCCCGTGTTCCGCCCATTATTCCTGCTGCTGATCAGCTGCTACAGCGCCGGCAGCCTTGCGCAAACGCTGCCCGAACAGCACTGCGGGCCCGTGGACAGCAGCCAGCTAAGCTTTGATATGTCGCGCCTGCCAGCCTACTACCAACACTGGGACTGGGTGCCTGTCGAACAATTACCCGAGGGCGCGCGCTGCAATCTGGCACCGGGCTGCGCTGGCCGCTTTGTCGAACCCGCCCGCCAATGGAGCGGCGCCGAGCTCAACCCCAGCCTGGCTCCCCTGGTGGTCTCGGCCGACACGATCGAATCGGTGGGCGATCGCGCCACCATGATCGGCGATGTTCAGCTGCGCAAAGGCAGTCTCAGTCTCGATGCCGGTTACGCCCGCTTCCGTCGCAGCGACAATACCGTTATGTTGCGCGACACCGTTGTCCTGCGCCAGCCCGGCTTTATGCTGCGCGGTCAACACGCAGAGCTGGACACCAACCAGGGCCTGGGAGAACTCGGCGAGGCAGAGATCCTCAGCTACCAAACCGGCGCCAGAGGCACGGCTGGGCGTATCGCCCGCCCGGCCTTTGGTCGTTTTGAACTTGAAAAAGCCAGCTACACCCAGTGTACCCCCGACAATGAAACCTGGTCGCTGCACGCCGACAGCATCGAGCTGGACTACGACAGCGGGCGCGGCGTCGCGCTGGGCACCACCGTGCGCATCTACGACATACCGGTGCTATACACCCCGTATCTGAATTTTCCGGTGGATGATCGCCGCAGTACCGGCTTTTTGTTTCCGACCTTCAGCCTGTCGAACAACAGCCTCGATATTTCTGTCCCCTACTACCTTAATCTCGCGCCCAATTACGACCTGACCCTAGTACCGCGCTACGTCGAAACCCGCGGAGAAGCACTGGAAGGCGAATTGCGCTACCTCAACCGTTATTCCGAATGGTCGATAAACGGCAGCTTCTTACCTAATGACCAGAGCAAGAAAGAAGACCGCTGGCTGCTCGGCATTAGCGAACACGGTTTTTTTGGCGACAGCTGGTATACCAACATCGACTTTACCCGGGTTAGCGATGACAGCTACTTCGATGATCTGGGGCTGGCTAATTTGGCGGTCAAACGAAGCACCCACCTCAACCAAAAAGCTGAGCTAGGCTACCTTGGCGACAACTGGAACGGCCACATCGAGGTACAGCGTTATCAGACCATCGCCGCCGTTGACGACCCCTACCAAAAACTGCCGCAGTTAAGCCTGAGCTACCAATCACCGGCGCGCAACTTTCAACTGGAACCGTCACTGGAATTTGAGTATTCGCGTTTTGACCACCGCGATGCGGTGCGCGATGGCGGCAGCAAAATCACCGGCGACCGGGTTTACGGCGCCGCCGGCATCAGTCTACCCATGCGCTGGCGCTGGGGATTTATTGAGCCGGCAATCAAAAGCCGTCATGTCGCCTATGAGCTGGAAGACGCCGAGAAGATCGGCGCAAATGACAACCCCAACGCCAGCTCAAATCAGCTTAGCATCGACGCGGGCCTGTTTTTTGAGCGCCCGCTGAATCTCGCCGACAAACCACTGACCCAAACCCTTGAGCCGCGCATCTACTACCGCAAAGCCGAGTACGAGGACCAGAGCGATCAGCCGGACTTCGACAGCGCCGCGCTGACCTTTACCTATCAACAACTGTTTCGCGACACCCGCTTCACCGGACACGACCGCTTGGGCGACGCCGATCAGCTGGCCGTTGGCCTCAGCAGCCGCTTTATCGACAACACCGCCGGCCGCGATTTTCTAAGCCTCAGCATTGGCCAACTCTATTACTTTGCCGACGGCCGTGTGCAGCTACCCGGCGACCCAGAGCGCAAAAGCAGCAACTCCGACATCGCTACCCAGCTGCGCTGGTCTCCCAGCAATCGCCACAGCGTTAATGCCGACCTGTTGTTTGACGCCCGCCAAGGCACACTCAACCAAAGCAATCTGCGCTACCATCGCCGCAGCGACAACGGCAGTTTGCTCAATCTCGGCTACAGCATTCGCCGTGAGGGCAACCAATTTGGCGGACTGGAAAACGACATCCGCCAGGTCGACGCATCACTGGCTATCCCGCTGAACAATCAGTGGCAGTTATTTGCCAAAACGCAATACGATCTCGAGGACAACCGCCCGCTGGAAAATCTGATCGGCGCTGAATACCAGAACTGCTGCTGGCTGACTCGCGTCGTCTACCAGCAAGCACTGGAACCCGACGACGATAGCAGGTCTAATACCAGTGACACCGAAACAAACTCCGCAATTCTTGTCGAATTCCAACTCAAGGGGCTGGGTGGCCTGGGCACGGCCGTTACCAGCGTACTGAAAGAAAGCATCTTTGGTTATCAAACGAATGAATAAATTTCACACAAGCTTCCTCTACGCACTGCTGATCTTGCTTGGCAGCGTCACCGCACAGGCAGAAACCCAGTGGCTGGACCGCATCATCGCCATTGTCGACGAAGACATCATTCTTGCCAGCGAGGTTGAAGAACGCCTTGCCACCGTGCAGCAAAATATTGCCCGCTCCGGCCAACAGGGGCCGCCGGAAGATCAGCTGCGCCGGGAAATTCTCGACCTGCTGATCCTGGAAAACATTCAACTGCAAATGGCTGAGCGCGTTGGCCTGCGCATCGACGATGAGCAGCTTAACGACGCCGTGGGTCGAGTGGCGGCAAAGAACAATATGACGCTAGAGCAGTTCCGCCAGGCACTGCTGGATAGCGGCGCCTCCTACCGCGAGGTCCGTGAGCAAATCCGCCGTGAAATGCTGCTGCAGCGCGTACAAATGGGTAACGTCAATCAGCGCATTCAAATCACCGACCAGGAAGTGGCTAACTACCTTAACTCTGAAGAGGGTCGCGCCCGCACCTCGCCGGAATACCATTTGGCGCACCTGCTGGTACCGGTGGCCTCCGACGCGACCGACGCCGAGCGCGAGAATGCGCGCCAACAAGCGCAGACGCTGGCCGCCAAGCTGCGCGCTGGCGCCGACTACAGCAGTTTGGGTCAGAACAAAGTCAATGCCAGCGACCTCGGCTGGCGTCGCGAAACAGAACTGCCGTCACTGTTTGCTGGCGTTGCCCCCAAAATGCAAGACGGCGATGTCTCCGAACCGCTGGCCAGCGCCAGCGGCTACCATGTTATCCAGCTACTGGAGAGCCGCGGCCTCAACCAAATGATTGCCCAAACCCGCGCCAGCCACATCCTGCTTAAGCCCTCGGCGATCCGCAGCGAAGCACAGACCTTGGCCCTAGCCAAGGAGTTGCGCCAGCGCATTCTCGATGGCGCTGCCTTCCGCGACCTCGCCAAAGAGTACTCCGAAGATATTGGCTCAGCACAGGAAGGCGGTGACCTCGGCTGGACCTCCCCAGGACAGCTAGTCCCGGAGTTCCAAACCGCCATGGAAAAAACCGCCATTGGCGAAATCAGCCAGCCGGTGAAAAGCAACTTTGGCTGGCACATCATTAAAGTCGTCGACCGTCGCCAGCAGAATGTCAGCAATGAGCTGCGCAAACGTATGGCCCGCAATGTCCTCCACGAACGCCAGTACCAAGATGAGCTGGACATCTGGCTGCGCAAAATCCGCGCTGAAGCCTACGTAGACATCAAGCTCTGATGCTGCCGCGAATTGCCATCACCCCCGGCGAGCCAGCCGGTGTTGGCCCTGAGCTGCTGATACAAATCGCCCAGCAGCCCTGGGCCGCCGAGCTGATCGCCTTCGCGGACCCAGCCCTGCTGCAGCAGCGCGCCCGCGCGCTGAAGTTACCACTCACCCTGCACCGCTTCGATGCCAGTAAAGCGGCGGGCAGGCATCGCCCGGGCCACCTCAGCATTGCCGAAGTAAGCCTAGCCGAAACCGCCGAAGCCGGCGTATTGAACCCGGCTAACGCCGACTACGTAGTAGAATGTCTTCGCCAGGCCAACGACGCCTGCCTTCGCGGCGACTGTCAGGCAATGATGACCGGGCCGGTGCAAAAATCCGTTATCAACGACGCCGGCATTCCCTTCAGCGGCCACACCGAATTTCTCGCCCAGCGCTGCAAGGTTAAAAAGGTTGTGATGATGCTGGCCAGCGAGGCGATGCGCGTGGCACTGGTTACCACCCACTTGCCGCTGAGCGCGGTCTCCGCGGCGATTACTCGCGAGGAACTGGAGCGCACCTTGGACATTCTCCAGCGCGAATTGCGCCAGCGCTTCGGCTGCGAGAAACCGCGCATCGTCGTCTTGGGTCTCAACCCACACGCCGGCGAAGGCGGGCATATGGGCCGCGAGGAAATCGACACTATTGAACCCGTACTGGCAGACTACCGGGCGCGGGGCTGGCAACTCACCGGCCCGCTGCCCGCCGACACGGCGTTCACCCCGCGCTACCTGAAGCACTGTGACGCCGTGCTAGCGATGTATCACGACCAAGGCCTGCCGGTGCTCAAATATCAGAGTTTCGGCGCAGCCGTTAACATCACGCTGGGCCTGCCGATCATCCGCAGCTCCGTCGATCACGGCACCGCTCTGGACCTAGCCGGCAGCGGCCGCGCCGACCCCGGCAGCATGAACACCGCCTTACACTCCGCTATTGATATGGCCGGCCACGCAGCGAGCAGCACACTATGAGCACACACCGCGCCCGCAAGCGCTTTGGACAAAACTTTTTGCACGACCGCGGTATTATTCAGGCGATCGTCCGCGCCGTCAGCCCACGCGCCGGCCAACGGCTGTTGGAAATCGGCCCCGGACAGGGCGCCATTACCGCCGAATTGCTCGCCAGCGGCTGCCAGCTCGATGTCATCGAGCTGGATCGCGATCTGCTGCCCATCCTGCAAGAAAAGTTCGGCGCGCTAGACAATTTTCAGCTACACGAAGGCGACGCACTTAAATTCGACATCGCCGGCCTAGCCGGTACGGCGCCACTGCGAGTCGTCGGCAATCTGCCCTACAACATTTCCACACCACTGATCTTTCACCTGCTAAACGCCCAGGGCAGCATTCAAGACATGCACTTTATGCTGCAAAAAGAAGTGGTCGACCGCCTCGCCGCCGGCCCCGGCAGCAAGACCTACGGCCGGCTCGGCATCATGGCGCAGTACTATTGCCAGGTGGAGGCGCTGTTCGACGTACCGCCAGAGTCTTTTTCGCCGCGCCCTAAAGTGATGTCGTCTATTGTCCGCCTCACCCCCCACGACCAGCTGCCTCACCCCGCAGAGGACGTTGACACGCTGCACCGGGTATTGCGCGAAGCCTTCAATATGCGCCGCAAAACCCTGCGCAATAATTTAAAGAACAGCATTAGCGACGAACAGCTAATCGCCCTCGACATCGACCCCGGCACACGCCCAGAGCGCCTCGAGCTCGCCGATTTCGTTAACATCGCCAATTTTATTCACCGCAACCAAGCTTAATCAGGACGCGCATGCCCAATACCAGTCCCGTTGATATCCAGATAGAAAGCCAATTCCTCGCCGAGCAATCCGCCCCCGAAGAATCGCGCTACGCCTTTTCCTACACCATCACCATCGTCAACACCGGCGACGAAGCTGTGCGCCTGCTCAACCGCCACTGGATCATCACCGACGGCGACAATCAGGTGCAGGAAGTCCAAGGTGAAGGCGTTGTTGGCAAACAGCCGCTTATCGAACCCGGAGAATCCTTTACCTATACCTCTGGCGCCATCATCGACACCGCGGTGGGCACCATGGAAGGCAGCTATGAAATGATAAGTGCATCCGGCCGCCGCTTTATCGCCCCCATCGCCGTGTTTTCATTGGCGCAGCGCTCGGCGCTGCACTGAGGCCACCATGGCTCGCTACGCCATTGGCGACCTGCAGGGCTGCCTTAAACCCCTGCAATGCTTGCTCAGCGAGGTGGACTTCAACCCCTCGCGAGACGAACTGTGGCTGGTCGGCGACCTTGTTAACCGCGGCCCCGACTCACTGGCGACCCTGCGCTATCTGTACAGCATCGCCGACAGCCTGCACATCACCCTCGGCAACCACGACTTGCACTGCCTGGCACTGGCCCGCGGCCACACCTCACGCGGCCGTCACCCCAGCCTCAAGGCCCTGCTCAACGCCCCGGATATGCCGCAACTCATGGACTGGCTGCAGAGCCAGGCACTGGTCCTACGCAGTGCTGATGGCCGCTACCTGATGAGCCATGCCGGCCTGCCGCCGCAGTGGTCCAGCGAACAGGCCTTGGCGCTGAGCCGCGAACTGGAAGCCGTGCTGCAGTCCGGCGATAGCGCAGATTTTTTCCAGCACATGTATGGCGACAAACCGCGCCGCTGGCGCGACGACTTGCAAGGTAGCGACCGGCTGCGCTGCATTACCAACTACCTTACCCGAATGCGGATCTGCGATGCTGATGGCCGCCTGGAACTCGGTTTCAAAGGCCAGCGAGCTGACATCCCCGCCCCCTATCGAGCCTGGTTCGACTGGCCCCAGCCCAAACGCCAGGAAACCCTGCTATTCGGCCACTGGGCGGCGTTGGAGTGCGACACCGGCCGCAACGATATTATTGCCCTGGACAGCGGCTGTGTGTGGGGCCGACACATGACGCTACTGGACATGGACAGCGGCGAACTGCGACGCTGCGACTGCGCCAGCGAACCCGGTTAAACGCGCTACTTCCCTGGCACGACAAGATAGCGGATCATTCTTTTATGGACACATATTTGGTTGGCGGCGCCGTCCGCGACGAACTACTGGGTTACCCGTTTCACGAGCGCGACTGGCTGGTTGTCGGCGCAACGCCCGACGAACTACTCAAGCTCGGCTACGAACAGGTCGGCAAAGATTTTCCGGTGTTTTTGCACCCTCGCAGCAAGGAAGAGTACGCACTGGCCCGCCGCGAACGCAAAACCGCCGCCGGCTACCACGGTTTTCTCTGCGAATTTGGCCCAGAGGTCAGCCTTGAAGAAGACTTACTGCGCCGTGATCTGACCATCAACGCCATCGCCAAAAGCGCCGATGGCGAGATTATCGACCCCCACGGCGGACGCGACGACATAGCGCAAAAATTGCTGCGCCACGTGTCACCAGCGTTTAAAGAAGACCCCCTGCGCATCTTTCGCACAGCGCGCTTTGCCGCCCGCTATGCCCACCTCGGCTTTCGCATCGCCGAGGAAACCCGCGCAGTGATGCGCGAGATGTCCAGCCGCGAGGAATTACAGGCACTCAGCCCCGAACGGATCATGGTGGAGATCAACAAAGCGCTGAGCGAACGCCAGCCCTCGGCCTTCTTTCGCGCCCTGCTCGACTGCGGCGCGCTAAGCACCCTCTACCCAAAGTGGGCGGCCAGTCTGGACGGCGAACTCCTGCAGCGCCTCGATAAGGCCGCAGCACAGGCACAGGATACCGACACCCGCTTTGCACTGAGCTGCAGCCAACTTAATCAAGGAGACTGTCAACAGCTATGCCAGCAACTGCGCGCCAGCAAGACCGCCAGCCAACTGGCCGCGCACGGCTCGGCATTACTGCCCCTCAAACTCAACAATGGTGAACGCTTAGACGGCGATTCCGTCATGCAACTGCTGGAAACACTGGACTACCTGCGACGCCCGCAGATCCTGCAACACTTTTGCCAACTGGCGGCGCTGCGGGGCGAATCCAACGCGGTGTTAGACACCTTGCAACAAGCAGCACAGGGGCTGGCAGACATAACTGCCGAAGACTTAATCAAGCAGGGTTACAAAGGGGCCGCACTGGGCCGTGCACTGCGCGAGCAGCGCCGCCAGTGCTTAGAGACACTTCTCGCAACAAAGACTTAAGCGGCGCTGCCGCGCTCGATGACGATACCGACCTCGTCGGCGTAGTGCAGCGCACAGGGCTTGGCCAGTCGCAGCCGCAACCACGGCACGGCAAACTCCTCGCGAATCAGCGCCGCACAGCGCTCGGCAAGGGTTTCCACCAACAGGAACTCGCTACTGCGAATAAAGTCGCACAAGCGTTCACTAATGGCCTGATAGTCCAAGGTAAGCGCGATATCTTCGGCGGCCGCGGCCGCGCGAATATCGTAACCCAACTCCAAATCCACCAGTACCGTCTGCCGGTGCTCGCGCTCGTAGTCGTGAATACCGATAATGGTGTCGACGCGCAGACCGCGCACATACACTTTATCCATGCTTAGCTTCACTCCAGACCGGGCAACTCATTCATCGGCCAGCGCGGCCGCACCTGCACAGCCAAGCCTTCTCGCTGCCCCGCCAGCAACCGACAGCAGCCGGCGTAGGCAATCATCGCGCCATTGTCAGTACAGTACGCGGGGCGCGGATAATACACCTGCGCCCCCACCTTCGCCAAACGCTGTTCGAGGCGCTCGCGCAATACCGTATTGGCGCTCACACCACCGGCAATAATCAAGCGCGCTAAGCCTTCCTGCTTTAACGCCCGCAGGCATTTGATGGTCAGCGTATCGACCACCGCCTCCTGAAAGGCGGCGGCGATATCCGCCTGATCGGTGTCGCTGAGCTCGCCGTCGCCCCGACAGTCCGCCACCGTATTCAGGGTATAAGTTTTCAAGCCGCTAAAACTAAAGTCCAAACCGGGGCGATTAACCATCGGCCGAGGGAAAGTAAAGCGCGACACATCACCGCGCGCCGCCGCTTTTGCCAGCTGCGGACCACCGGGGTAGGCCAGGCCAAGCATTTTGGCGGCTTTGTCAAAGGCCTCGCCGGCGGCGTCGTCAAGGGACTCGCCCAACAGCCGGTAATGCCCAATTGCGTCGACCCTCACCAACTGGGTGTGGCCGCCGGACACCAGCAGTGCAATAAAGGGAAAGGCCGGCGGCTGCTCCTCGAGCATCGGCGCCAACAAATGGCCCTCCATATGATGTACCGCCAGCGCGGGCACATCCCAGGCATAGGCCATAGCGCGCCCCGCACAAGCCCCGACCATCAAGGCCCCCGCCAGCCCGGGCCCAGCGGTGTAGGCCACGGCATCTATATCGCTGCCGGTCAAACCCGCTTCATCGAGCACCTGACGAATCAGCGGCAACAGCTTGCGCACGTGGTCGCGAGACGCCAGCTCAGGCACAACGCCACCGAACTCCGCGTGCAGGGCGATCTGACTGTACAGGGCATCAGCCAGCAGGCCGCGCTCGCTGTCGTAGATCGCTACTCCCGTCTCGTCACAGGAGCTTTCCAGTCCCAATACCCGCAAAATC
>JBFKEA010000028.1:0-16869 GCA_041619375.1 Spongiibacter sp.
CACGCGCAGGTGGCGGTGGGTATTTTGATTGTTCAGGACTTGATGGCGGTAGCATTTTTGCTGCTATCTGCGCAGCAGCTGCCGAGTGTTTGGGCGCTGTTGCTGTTGGCGATGCCGCTGCTGCGCCGGCCATTGTTGAAGTTATTGGATTTGGCTGGCCACGGTGAACTGTTGGTGCTGTATGGCCTGTCGTTGGCACTGGCGGGTGCCTGGTTGTTTGAACTATTGCACCTTAAGGCGGGACTGGGCGCGCTGGTGTTTGGCGTGCTGTTGGCCAACAGTCCAAAGAGTGTTGAGCTGTATAAAAGCCTGGTGACACTGAAGGACATCTTCCTCACCGCGTTCTTTTTGAGTATCGGATACTACGGTTTGCCGGATGCCGACATGTTGCTGGTGGCGTTGCTGCTGGCGGCTTTGCTGTTTTTGCGCCCGTTAATTTATTTTTACTTGTTGCTGCTGTTCCGCATGCGAGCGCGCACCAGTCTGTTCAGCGGCTTGGCGCTGAGTAATTACAGCGAATTTGGCCTCATCGTTGCCGTGTTGGCGGTGCAAGAGGGAATGCTGGCCGAGCAGTGGTTGACGGTGCTGGCAGTGGCGATGGCGATGTCACTGTTCATTGCGGCGCCGCTAAATAAGCGCGCCAATGTGATTTACCGCCGCTTTGCAACGCAGCTGCAACGCTTCGAACGCGATCGCCTAATGGTGGCTGAGCATCGCATTGACCTAGGCGATGCCGATATTGTTATTCTCGGTATGGGGCGCATTGGCAGCGGTGCTTACAGTTATTTGAGCGAGCACTACCCGGGTCGTATCGTCGGGGTTGAAGAGAGTTGTGAAAAAGCGCTGCAGCTGGAAAAACAGGGTATTCGTTGCGTGGCCGGCGACGCCAGCGATTTGGATTTTTTGGAGGGAACCGGGCTGCATCGGCGACGCCTGCTGCTGGTTTGCCTGAGTAATCACAGCGAGAATGTGCGGGTGGTACGCTTGCTGAAGTCTTTGTCGTATCGCGGTGACATAGCAGCGATAAGTCGCTTTTCCGATGAGCAGAAAGAACTGCAGGAGATGGGCTGCATCAGCTTTAACCTGTATGCCGAGGCGGGGCACGGTTTTGCCGAACGCGTGGTAGAGGAGTTGGGGATGTTGTCGCCGGCCTGATAGTGGGCAGCGCCCGACCGCAGCAAGCAATATAGGGGTGTTTTTTATCGCCCTAGCAGTATAAAAAAAGGCGCCACAGGGGCGCCTTTTTTGCGATGACGATGGCTAGGCCATCTGGGTGCTCAGCAGCTGCAGGCGTTTGCGCTGCATTTTCAGGGCGTATTCCAGCTCTTTAAAGCGGCTGCGCAGGGTCGCGTGCTGCCAGACTTCGGCGAGATTGTGTTGCAGTTGCTCGCGCTGCTCGTACAGGTTTTGTTGCAGCGCGTCTTTTTGGGCATTAAGCGACACGCGCTTGGCTTCCACCCACTCTTGGCTGACGGCATTCCAGTCGGCCAGTGTCTGGCGAAACTGCTGATATTCCTGTTCCAGGAATTCGCCCAAGTGCGGGGCCTCTTTGGCGCGGTTGCGCAGTGCCTGCTCGGTGCGTTTGAATTGCATGGTTAGCACCGCGCGCTGAATCTTGAAGTCGGGCACCTTTTTCAGGTCCCAGGTCAGGCCCAGCCATGAAGCGGACTTAATAAGCCATTTAGTGGGGTCGTAGTGCCACCAGCGAATACCGTTGCGGTAGTCGTGCTGAAAAATATGGTGGTAGTTGTGGTAACCCTCACCATAGGTGAAGAGTGCCAGCAGATCGTTGTCGCGGGCACTGTTTTCGTCGGTATAGGGACGGCGGCCCCAGTAGTGGGCCAGTGAATTGATGAAAAAGGTGGTGTGGTGGCTAACCACCAAGCGCAATACACCGGCCAGCAGCAGATGTTCGACGATATTGCCGGTGACAACGCCGAGAATCAGTGCCGGCAGCACGTTCATAATGATCACCAGCGCCAAATAGTTGCGGTGCTGCCACATCACGATTTTGTCGCGCTGGAGATCGCGAGCATTGCTGAAGTCTTCGCTGCTGGCCGGGTAGTCGCGCAGCATCCAGCCAATGTGGGAAAACCACAGACCCAGCTTGGCCGAGTAGGGGTCGTGCTCGACGTCGTCAACATGGCGGTGGTGGCGGCGGTGTCCGCTGGCCCAGACCAAAATGCTGTTTTGCGTTGCGGCGGCGCCGAATAGGGCAAAAAACAGTCGCAGGCTCCAGTGGGCCTTGTAGGTGTTGTGCGCCCACAGGCGATGGTAGCCGGCAGTAATCGACATGCCGTTGGCGCCCAGTACCAGCGCAAAGGCGACCCAGCCGGTGGTGGTAAAACCTTGAGTGATGCCGTACCAGGGCACGCCGATGGCGGCGATCAGGAAAGTACTGCTGAATAAAATGGTTTGCAGCCAGAGCAGGGGCGGTTTGTTATCGTGCTGCTGTGTTGCGGAAGTCTCTTCGGGCATGCGGTCACCATTGAGCGGAATAATTATACGTGGGTTGCCGGAGCAGTTGTTCAGCGGCCAAGTTTACCTAATGCCCGCGGGCATTGACAGTTACCAAACGATGACACTGGCGGTGGTCTTGGCTTAGTCTGTACCTGCAAGTTACTGTTGGCCATACGGATTTTGGCGGATACGCTGTGATCTGGTTCACAAGGGGGATGAGGTTTTGGCTCTTAAAGTAGGAATTGTCGGTGCTGGCAGTATCGGCTGTTATGTCGGCGGTGCACTGCTGTTGGGAGGCGCTGAGGTGCATTTCCTGGCGCGTCCGCGGATCGTCGACGAATTGCGCGAAAACGGTTTGACGATCAGCGATTTTCGCGGCCTGCACCACCATATCGACGCTGTAACACTGAATTTACATACCGAAGTGGATGCCCTCGGCGCAATGGACTGCCTGATTGTGACGGTAAAGTCGGCAGATACCGAGGTAGTGGCCGGGCAACTTGCCGGCAGTCTCAGCGCCCGAACGGTGCTTATCAGTTTGCAAAACGGTATCGATAATGCCGAGCGGCTGCGCCGCGCGCTGCCGGCGCAGCAGGTGCTGGCGGGAATGATTGCCTTTAATGTGCTGCACCGTGGCCAAGGGTGTTTTCACGCCGGTACCGATGGCGCCATTATGGTCGAGAAGACCGCGCTGTTGGCGAATTTTGCTGACTATTTTGCCGCCACTGCAACGCCGTTTGAGTGGCAGGCGGATATGCGCGCCGTGCAGTGGTCTAAGTTACTGCTGAATCTCAACAACCCGGTAAATGCCCTGTCGGGGCTGCCGCTCAAAGAGCAGTTGTCACAGCGTGCATACCGTCGCTGTTTGGCATTGTTGCAGCGCGAGGCACTGGCCGCGATTCGTGCCGCCGCTATTCCCCTGCTGCGCTTGACGGCCGTGCCGCCGTCCTGGTTGCCGCGGGTGTTGGAGTTGCCGGACGGATTATTCCGCCGTTTGGCGCAACCGATGTTGGCGATGGATCCAGTGGCGCGTTCGTCGATGTGGGAAGATTTGGAACGCGGTCGTTTGACCGAAGTGGATTGGCTGAATGGTGAGGTTGTGCGATTGGCCGAGCAGTGCGGTACGCCTGCTGAGGCGAATTGTCGGCTGTTAAGGTTGGTGAAGGCGGCCGAACAGGGAGGCCGCCGTGATTACGGTGGCGAGGAGTTGCTGCAGTTGTTGCGTGAGTGCTGATACTCGCGGTCGTTTATTGCGCGCTGACCCGGGTCGGGCTGGCGGGGTTGGTGACCTTCCGCTCGCCGCCGGGATAACTGACTACTAGGCGACCACCCATAATTCGGTAATTGAACTGTTCCTGCCATTGACCTTTGTCGTCGGCGTAGTGAATCTTGCCGTTTTCGGCTTTCCAGCGCTGACTGGCTGCTTTGTCGCAGGGGTCTCGCTGCGGCGCGGGCTTGCGGCTATCGACCATATACGTGGTTTCGCAGGCGGTGCCGTCGGCGCGGAAGTGGATGCTCCACTGTTCTCCCATATAGGGGTTGTCGACGTGTAGGCCGAGTTTGGCATCGCTGTGCCAAGTGCCAATAATAGTGTCGTCAATCGGCGCTTCCTGCTGATTGGCGCTCATCAGCAGTTGTTTACCCGCCAGTACTAAACGCACTGAATTGTCGCTGATGCGCTGCAGGCGAAAGGGCTTTTCCTCGGCCATCGCACCGCCATACAGCGGCTTATAACTGCCGGTGATTTCCTTGCCCTCAACACTGCCCAGCAACATATGCCGATTGAGGGCGTCGCCCATTTGTAATTTGGCGCTGATCATCGACGGCAAACCGCGGTTGCCACCTAAATACAGCACCCAGGTTTGGCCGTTAACGTCGGCAGTGTAGCGGTCGTGAAAGCCTTCAATGCCGGCATGTGCCGATATGGAGGCGAGGGTAAAGCTTATTAGCAGACCAAAAAATACGGCCTTTGGCATGGTCCTTTTCATCCTTCCCCCATAATAATTATGTAAGCGTTGGGGCCATCCTGTTGTCACACTTTATAACATTTGTAAAACAATGCCGAGCCTTCCATTTGGGTGAGGTCAAACGGTTCTTCAGCTCCCGTCGCTACCGCTCAACCAGTTGCATACGGTATCGGGCGATGAAGAAAAGTACCAGTGTACAAAACTCGCTACGGTGTTTTTGTGACGCAGGATAAGTTCTCCGCGGCGGCCGTCGGCGTAGCTGCTGCGCGGTGCGTCGGCGTCGTCCCGGTCTTCGTCGATAATACTGGCGTAGTGGAACGTGTGGCCGCGCAGGCGGGTTCCGGGCAGCGATTGGTAACCCAGCCCTGCTAGGCGCTCATTGACCTTGGCGCGCAGGGGGAAGATGCCACAGAGGTCGGCCTGCTGATCACTATGGCTCAGGCTATCGAGTAAGTAGAGCATGCCGCCGCACTCGGCTAGGCAGGGTTTTTCCGCGTCGATGTGTTCGCGAATGGCGGCTAGCATAGTGCTGTTAGCGGCCAGTTTTTCCAGTTGCAATTCGGGGTAGCCGCCAGGCAGGTAGAGGGCATCGCAGTCGGGTAGCGCAGTGTCGTCCAGCGGGGAAAAGAAGCTCAAGCTGGCGCCCTCGCGGCGCAGGAAATCCATGTTGGCATGGTAGATGAAGCTAAAAACCTGATCGCGGGCAACGGCGACACGCAGGCCGGACAGGCGCGCGGGTGGTTGACTGGCGTCGGGCTGATTGGTGCTGTCCGCTTCTACCCGCAGTGTTCCCCAAGGCAGCGCGGCGGCGATATCGCCAAGCTGGCCGGCCATGTTGTCGGCGGCGGCACGGGCGGCGGTGCGGTCATCTGCACTGATGCCCAAATGACGCTCGTGCACCGCCAGTGCTTTGTCGCGCTTGATGCTGCCGAGCATTTGCAGTGGCGCGCGAATGCTGTCGCTCAACATGTTGGCATGGCGGTCGCTACCGACTTTATTGCCGATCACCGCCGCGACATTGACGTCGGGGTCGTAGTTGGCCAGACCGTACATCAGTGCGCCGAAGGTTTGCGCCATTGCCGAGGCGTCGGCAACCACGCAGACCGGAATGCGGTAATCGCGGGCCAGTCGCGCCACCGAGTGCTCGCCGTCAAACAGGCCCATCACCCCTTCAATAATGATGTCGTCGACTTCGTCTTGGGCGCGACGCAGTTCGGCGGCGATTTCGCGCTCACCCAACATCCAGTAGTCCAGCTGGCGAACTTCCAGTCCGGTGGCGGCTTCGATAAATTGCGGGTCGAGGTAGTCGGGGCCCATTTTATAAACCCGCAGACGGCGGCTGCTGCTATTGGCTAACACCCGCGCCAGTCCAGCGGTAACCAGGGTTTTGCCGTGACCGCTGCCGGGTGAGGCGATAATAATAATTCTGCTCATGGTGATCTGGCTCTGGGCTGCGCGCTGCCGGCGCTGAAAAAAATGAACGCCGCACTGTAACAGAATTATTTATCTGGGGTATGTGCGCTCAGAGCAGAAATTTGAGGGCCAGCCACGGGCTGAAATTAAAAATAATGAATAGGACCTTGAACAGCGCCAGCCACTGCGCGTAGAGGAATCGCAGTCGCGGCTGCGGAATGCGCAGCAGACGGCTTTGGTAGCGCAGCAGCGGTTGCGGTGCCAGCAGCAGTAGCGCGCTGCTAATCAGCAGCAGGCCACCATTGATTAAGCAGCAGTAGTAGAGCAGTGCTTCCAGTGCATGCAAACTCATGCTGGCGCCTCCTTGGTTTAGAGTGGCAGTTTGCCGGTAAGCAGATCTTTGGCCATCACCCAGTCGCCGATAAAGCTATACCAAGGGTGTTGAAATGTCGCCGGTTTGTTTTTCTCAAAGAAAAAGTGTCCGACCCATGCAAAGCCATAGCCGACCACTGGCAGCAACCACAATAGCGCGTATTGCTGGCTGGACAGACTGAAGGCGAGCAAGCTCAAAACCAGCAGGCTGCCGACCAGGTGCAGGCGCCGGCAAACGCGGTTGCTGTGCTCGGCGAGGTAGTAGGGGTAGAACTCATTAAAGCTGTTAAATTGCCGCTTGTCAGTGTCGTTGTTCATGGTTGCTCCTCAGCTGTCATATCCAGGGTTTTGACGGTCCAGGCGGCGCAGAAGTCCCGGCCATGCCAGGCCGCCAAACAGGCCTTTGGTGACGATCTGTGCGGCTTCCTTTACCCCCTCGACGATCTCGGGTTGAATTGGAATCAACTCGCGGTTGCCAGCCAGCGCCCGCACCTGGATCATACAAGTGGCTTCAAACATATACATGGCCAGGAAGGCGTCTGCGGGGGTCATGCCGACGGTCAGCAGGCCGTGGTTGCGCAACATGAGGAAGGTATTGTCGGCCAAGTCACTTACCAGCCGCGGCTTCTCGTCTTCATTCAGGGCAATACCTTCGTAGTCGTGGTAGCCCAGCGAGGCCAATATCAGTGTGGCCTGTTGCGAAATCGGCAATACTCCGTCGCGCTGTGCCGACACTGCCACACCGTTCAGCGAATGGGTATGCATGACACAGTGAGCGTCTTCGCGGGCAGCGTGGACGGCGCTGTGAATGGTGAAGCCGGCGGGGTTGACCGGATAGGGGGAGTCCATGACCTTTTCACCCTGCTGGTCGACCTTGACCAGTGATGATGCCGTTACTTCTTCAAACATCATGCCGTAGGGGTTGATGAGGAAGTGGTTGTCGCTGCCGGGGACTCGTGCCGAAATGTGGGTAAACACTAGGTCATCCCAGCCGAACAGAGCGACTAAGCGATACGCGGCGGCGAGGTCGACACGCAATTGCCACTCTTCGGCGGAAACCTGTGATTTAATCTCTGCTGACATTACTTTGCTCCTGCATGGCATATCAATGGGTAATTATTGTGCGGGGTCAAAGCGGGGCCAACTGTCATGGAGTTGACAATTGGCCAGGGATTTTCCGCAGCTTCAGTGTAGTGGAGGTAGGGTGATCGACAAGCGTGATATTTTACAGGGCAACCCGCTGATGGTGGGCTTGCCCGCCGAGCTGCTGGACAGCTTGCTGGCACGCTGCAAATTGCGGCGACTGGTCGATGGCGAATTTCTCTATCGTCAGGGGGAGGCGGGCGATGCCATGTACGGCGTGTTGGAGGGCTGCATCCGTCTCAGCAATAGCAGTCGCGATGGCCGTGAGCTATTGGTGATGCTGGTTGAACGCGGCGATTGGATTGGCGAGGTGTCGCTGTTTGATGGCGAACCGCGCAGTCACGACGCCTATGCGGTGGGCGATACGCAGTTACTGGTAATTTCCCGCCGCGATCTCGACGATTTGCTCGATGCCCAGCCGCAGTTGTACCGCTATTTTGTACCGATGTTATGCCGCAAGCTGCGCCTGGCGTTGTCCTTTGTGGAATCGGCGGCGTTGTATTCGCTGTCGGCGCGGCTGGCGCAGCGATTGCTGGATTTGCAGGTTCGTTATGGCAATCGCGACGGCGATGTTATCGATGTGCATTTGCCCCAGGAGGATTTGGCAAAAATGTTGGCGGTGTCCCGCCAAGCGGTGAGTCGCGAACTAAAGCGTTTGGAGAAAGCGGGCCTGATTGCGGTGGCCTACGGTAAGGTACGGATACTGGATAGCGACGGTTTGCGTCGTGAGACCGAGGGCTGCGAGACGCTGAGCGCCCCGCAGCGCGACGTTTAGAAGCTGTAAACCAGCGTCACAGCGGTTTGACGGTCCATATGCATATTGCTGCGTGGCACCGCCTCGTTGTACTCCATGGTGTAACTGATCTTCAGGCCAAAACCGCCGACGATTTTGGTTTTCACTGAGGTGACAGACTTGCTGACGGTGTTATCGGCGCCGCGCTCCACCGACAGGTTTTGCTCGAAGGTCGCGGTATCGGACAACTTGGCTTTCAGGTCTGTCGACAGGCGGAGGATGGCCTCTTCAGTTTTGCCGTCGCCTTGAGCGCTGCCCATCGAGTATTCACTGACGCGAAAACCGGGGCCGATTTCTGCGTCCCACTCAGCTTTACCATTTTTCCACAGTCGGCGGCCGTAACCGGCGGCGACGGTGGCCTGATAGACATAGCCACTGAAGCGGTCTTTGTCGAGAGAGGCATAGCCAAAGGTGTAGTTGAATTTGCTGATGTCGTAGGACAGGCGGTCAGACAGGAAATACTGCTCTTCCGAGCGCACACCTTCGACTTCACTGTTTTGCGCATTGGCTTTGATACTGTTGGTCCACAGCCCGCTTTTGCGCACCGCGCTGCCTTTGGCGAGCAGGCTGCTTTCATTGCTGTTGCCGTCGGTCTGATAGTAACCAAACTCTACGTCGCCTTCCCATTTTGTGGGCTCTTCGGCGATGGCGGTATTGGCGGCCAGCAGGGAAATCAGCAGGCTGGTGTGGGTTTTCATAGTGCTTCCTCAGGACGATATGGCGAGTTAAAGGGCTGAATATTTCGACAAGTGCATGGTAATCAGCCGGTTGTTCAGGTCAATAAAAAAGGGCGGCTGCGGCCGCCCTATCTCTGGTATTTCTTCCGCTTGCGTCAATCGTTTTTGTGAAAGTGCACATCCATCTGTGGGTAGGGGATGCCGATGCCGGCGTCGTCGAAGGCCATTTTAATCTTTTCGGTCAGCTCCCAGCGGGTGGGCCAGTAGTCGGCGGTTTTTACCCAGGGGCGGCAAACTAGGTCGACCGATGATGCTCCTAGGGCGCTGACGGCAATGGTGGCGGCCGGTTCTTTGAGAATGCGCGGGTCTTCATCGACTAGGCGCTGCAATATCTCTTTGGCCTGACGCATATCGGCGTCGTAGGAAATGCCGACAATCAGGTCAATACGCCGCCGCGGCTTGACACTGTAGTTGGTGATCGCCCCAGACATCACTTGTGAATTGGGGATGACAATGCGCTTAAAGTCACCCGTCACGAGAATGGTGGAAAACAGACTGATCGCTTCGACCGTCCCTGAACAGCCGGCGGCATCGATCCAGTCGCCCACCCGGCAGGGGCGGAAGGCAACCAGCAGCACCCCGGCGGCGAAGTTGGCCAGCGAGCCTTGCAGGGCCAGACCCACTGCCAAGCCTGCGGTGCCGAGCGCGGCGATGACCGAGGCGGTTTGAATGCCGGCGTGGGCTAGCGCGGGAATCAGTGTGATCGCCAGAATGACGAAAAACACCAGCCGGCTGATAAAAGCGTTTAGCGTGGCGTCAAATTGTTTTTTCTCAAGGGCTGCACGGGTGATGCGCGACAGCAGTTTGGCCAGCCAGTAGCCCACTGCGACGATGAACAAAGCGCCCGCTGCGCGGATAGCGATTTGAATCGCCTCGGGCCCGTATTGCTCAATTAAGACTTGTGGATCCATATACAGCTCCAGTGGTTGCGGTGATGGTTGTGCAGAGAGTTGCGGTAAATTTCTGCCTGATTATAGCTGCACCCTATGCGGCTGGTGTTGTTTCCCGCAGCGGCAACAGGCTCTCCCTACGCATGTGCAGCCGCATTGGATCTGCGCCTGCCGCCGGGGTTCCGCGTCGGCCTTTAAAAAGGCCAGGTTGTCGATTCTGCACCGCCATCGACCTCGAGGATTTTGCCCGTTACCCAGCGCGCCGCCGGCGCGGCCAGATACAGCGCGGCGGCAGCGATGTCGGCGGGCTCGCCCAGGCACTTCATAGGCGTGAGCGCCGCCATTTTGTCGCGGGTGTCGTTATCGAGAAATTGCTCGAGGGCGTCGGTGAGGATGGTGCCGGGAGCAATACCATTGACTCGCACCGTTGGCGCAAAGTCTGCCGCCAGTAAGCGCGTCAGCTGGCTGAGCGCAGCCTTGGCGGTGCCGTAGCTACTGAAGCCCTTTTGCGCATAGCGCGCCGATGCCGATGTGATGTTGATGATGTTACCGCCGCGTTTGGCCAGCTCAGGCTGCGCGAGCCGGCACAGATTAAATGCGCTGGTGACATTAAAGTCGAAGTCTTTATTAAAGGTTTTTGCATCGGTTTTGAGCGGGTCATTGGGCCAGGCACCGCCGGCATTGTTGACGACGATGTCGATGCCGCCAAACTCTGCCACCGCGCGCTCAACTAGCGCTTTTAGCTGCGCTTCGTCGCTGACATCACAGACCTGGGCGACTGCCTGGCCGCCCTGTTGGCGGCAGCGCTCGACCGTGGCTTCTAGGTCGGCGAGGGTGCGGGCTGCGCAGATCACACAGGCACCGGCTTCGGCAAAGTGCAGAGCGATACCGCGGCCGATACCGCGACCGGCGCCGGTGACAATGGCGACCTTGTCCTGCAGGGAAAATAGAGCGTTGACAGCCATGGTGGAAAACCTCTTATTGTTGTCATATCGAATCAATTCGCCGCACAGCATCGCTGTTGTGTGGCGTCGTAGCAATGCTGGCGAGCTGCGCCGAGTGCTGCGGTTTGCCATTTTGGACTCTAAGCTGTGCGGCAACACCAACTATCTATCAGTTTGGCTTGGCGCGAACTATCGGTTCTGGGGGCTGAAGGTGCTGGGGTGCCCATTGCACGATCGCTGGGGAAAGCGGTGAGCGCACGATAGGAGGGCAATGGCGCGCTATTGCGCATCGCCATTCATTGGTGATCTAGGTTGGGTTGAACACTGTGTAGGCGCGGCGCTCTGCTCTTGCTATGCTGGATAGAAGTAGCGTAGGAGTGTGGTCATGGATCCGAAACATCTTCACGAGCAACTGGTGCGGCTGCAGGACGAGATTGACGATCTACCGGTCGATAGCGGCGAACGTGCAAAGCTGCATGCCTTGGTCGACGATATCGATCGCGAGCTCGGCAGTGGTCCGGAGCTAGTATTAGCCGATAGCGGTATTCAAGAGCGGCTGGATGAAATGGTGTCCAACTTCGAAGTGGATCACCCGACAGTGGCCGGTATTCTTAAAGACATTATGGTTAAACTGGCCAGCATTGGCGTTTGATGCGAGGTGCTCGGGCGCGTACAGGTGCCCGCTTTGTAGTTAGCGACACAGGCCCGCATTGGTCTTGTAAGGCGTTCACTGATTTGCGCTATACGGCGTCGATCTTGCGACAGCGCACTGGGCACTGTGCACGGAAAAAATAACAACGGCCGCTGGGAATGCGATGCCATGTCATGTGCCCGAATCCTTGGTAGGGCGCTGCTGTGAGTCTTTGATGGGTTCGCCAGCCTTGTGCCGGGTTTATCCTGGAGACTTAATTCATCGCTTTTCGATATAGCGCCGCCGGTAGCCGGCATACGGTGTCGTCGCTTGTCGAGGCCCGGCCAGTGGTCGAGCTGAGCGGATAATAAGGAGATTAATATGTCTGAAATCACCTTCAGCATTAACCCCCGCGGCGAAGAGTTGGCCGATTTACTGGCGCGCGTGCCCAGTGGCGAGCCCGTCGTTATGCTTAACTTACTGCGTTTCCGCGAGCGTGCGGAATACCTCGATAGTGACGAAGAGATCAGTGGCGTCGAAGCCTACCAGCGCTACAGCGAGCGCGCCGGCGCGTTCGTGGCGGCAGTCGGCGGTGAGCTGCAGTGGCTGGGCAGTGCGCGCTCGCCGCTGATTGCACCCCCCGGCGAGGACTGGCACAAGGTCATGCTGGTACGCTATCCGAGCATTGAAAAATTTGTAGAGATGCTGCGCAATCCCGAATACCAAGCCATCACCTTTCATCGCACGGCGGCGCTGAGCGATTCGCGCTTGATCGCCTGTTTGGAAAATTGAATGCTGCGCCGTCACGGTGTTAGTTCGCTTTAACAATAATAAGGGTGGCAATGACAATGCCTAATTCTCCTGCCGGCTATCGCAGTGACCGCCGCGCCTACTACGCGCTGTTTGTTCTGACCATTGTCTACAGTTTTAATTTTATTGACCGCCAGTTGCTGGCGATTCTGCAGGAGTCGATCAAGGCCGAGCTGTTGCTCAGCGACTCGCAACTCGGGTTACTGACCGGCTTTGCCTTTGCGCTGTTTTACGTCACCGCCGGTATTCCAATTGCCCGCTGGGCCGATGCCGGTAACCGCCGCAATATCGTCGCCCTGGCGGTGTTTGTGTGGAGCTTTATGACGGCGCTCAGCGGCTTTGTGCAAAATTATTTACAGCTGTTGCTGGCGCGCATCGGCGTGGGCGTCGGCGAGGCCGGCGGCAGTCCGCCGTCGCATTCGATGATCTCCGATTTGTTTCCCGCCGAGCGCCGCGCCTCGGCGCTGGGCTTTTACTCTACCGGGGTCAGTATCGGCATCCTGTTTGGCTTTTTAATGGGCGGTTGGTTGAATGAGTTTTTTGGCTGGCGAGTGGCGTTTTTAGTGGTCGGTGTGCCGGGAATCCTGCTGGCATTAGTTGTGCGTTTCACCCTAGTCGAGCCGCGTCGCGGCCTGTCCGAAGCCCGCGGCGACAACCCCGAGCCGGTGCCGGTGGGCGACGTAGTCAAACTGCTGTGGGCGCGGCGCAGTTTTCGGCATATGGCCTGGGCGGGCGCGCTCAGTGCCTTTGCCGGGTATTCCGTGGCTAACTGGTCAGCTTCCTTCATGATTCGCAGCTACGGTATGAGTACCGGTGAGCTGGGTACCTGGCTGGCTTTGATTATTGGTGTTGGCGGGGCCGTGGGGGTCTTTGGTGGCGGTCTGCTGGCCGACAAATTGGCGCGCAGGGATGTGCGCTGGTATATGTGGCTACCGGCTCTGGCCGGGGTGGTTTCGCTGCCGTTTGCTGCGGGGGTGTATTTGGTTGATAACGCCTATGGATCATTGCTGCTGATGATTGTGCCGGCGATCCAGTCCAATGTTTTCCTCGGCAATACGCTGGCGGTCAGCCATTCGCTGGTGGGCCTGCGTATGCGCGCCATGGCCTCGGCAATTTTATTTTTTATCTTTAATCTGGTCGGTCTCGGCGCGGGTCCTTGGTCGGTGGGGTTTCTCAGTGACCAGTTGGCGCCGAGCTTGGGCGAGGAATCGCTGCGCTATGCCATGCTGGCTTTGGTGCCGCTGATGGTGAGCTTATCTGCTGTGCATTTTTATTTAAGCAGTCGTCACCTCAAGGCAGATTTGGCGGCGGCACCGCCCTGATGAGCGCGCCTGCAGTACCGCCAACGAGTTTGGTCGCGTACACTGCTCCGCAGTAATCAAAGACAGGTGGCGATGGACGCGATCGATCCCAAGTGGACAGTGAACAGCATCAGCGTGCGCAGTATTGTGCAGGCGGTCAATGCACTGGGCGGTGACAGTGCGGCGATGCTTCGTGAAGCCGGTATTGATGCCGAGCTGTTGGCCGAGGCCGAAGCCCGCCACTCGGTGGCGGCAATGCACCGCCTGTATCAGTTGGCGGCCGCCAATTGCGGGGATGATATTGGTATCTACGCCGGTCGGGTCGATTATATCAGCCGCCTGAATATGCAGCTCTACACCTGCGGCGTCTGTGAAACCTTTCGTGACTACCTCAATCTGATGCCCAGCGTACTGCATTTTGCCGGCGATATTGGCGAGGTGCGCATTCGTCGCGATGATGAACGCTTGCGTCTCGATTGGCTGCCGCTGTGGCAGGGCTCCAGTCGCTGGCGCTTTCACAGTGATTGCCTGCTGACGACCTCGGCCAATATTGTGCGTTCGCTGTGTGTAAGACCGATCCCCATGCTGCGCGCCGACTTCAGTTATCCCGAGCCGGACGATACCGCACTGCTGGAAAGCGTATTTGCTTGTGAGCTGCATTTTTCTCAGCCGCGCAGCAGCCTGTATTTTGACAGTGCCAGTCTGGACTACCGGCTGGTGCAATTAGATGCCGAGTGGAGTATGGCAATTCGTCAATCCACCCAGCACCTGTTTGGTGAAGGCGAGCCCGACCCGATGCTGCGCGCTTTGCGCAACACGCTGATTAAAATGCTGCCTGCCGGTGGTGTCACCATCGATAAAACGGCGCAGGCGCAGAATATTTCGCGGCGCACCTTACAGCGCCGACTGGCTGACAGCGGCACCCAGTTTGGTCAGCTGCTGCAGGAGCTGCGCGCTGAATTGGCCCTGCAATATCTAGCCGATGAGCGATTGAGCATTACCGATATCGCGCTGCTGTTGGGCTATGCCGATCACGGCAGTTTTTCCAGCGCCTTTAAAAGCTGGTTTGGCCGTTCGCCGCGAGAATACCGCCGCGCCTAACGCGGATATTGCCCATCTGGCACCAAATCCCTCCTAGTCTGGCACCAAATCCCAAGCGCTTACCGTCAGAGCTTATAGACTGAGTCGATGATTATAAGAATGACTCAGGAGCTTTTATGTCACTGGATTTTGACAGCGCCCGGTTACACAACCCCCATCTCACTGCCGAGCATGAAGAGTGGCGCGCTCAGCTGCGCAAATTTGTCGATGCGGAAATTGTGCCCTATCTAAATGATTGGGAAGAGGCGGGCAAGCTCCCCGACGAGCTGTGGCCCAAGGCGGCCGAAATTGGTCTGCTGCAACTGGGCTATCCCGAGGAGTACGGCGGGATTTCTGAGGGCATCGACCAGTGGTACGCCAATATCGTTAATGAAGAGCTGACCCGCGGCGGTTCTGCCGGCGGTCTGGTCAGCAATTTGCTGGTGCACGGCATCGGTTTGCCGCCGGTCACCAACTGCGGCAGTGAGGCGCTAAAGCAAATGGTGGCGCCGGCAGTACTGGCCGGTGAAAAACGCATTTCGCTGGGCATTACCGAACCCTCCGGCGGCTCGGATGTGGCCAATGTACAAACCACCGCCAAGCGCGACGGCGACCACTATATTGTCAACGGCAGCAAAACCTTTATCTCGGGGGTGATGGGCGCCGACTGGGTGAGCACCGCGGTGCGCACCGGCGGCGAGGGCGCGGCGGGCGTGTCGATGTTGTTGATTCCCACCGACTTGCCGGGCGTGTCGCGCACAGCACTCGATCGCAAGCAGGGCTGGTGGTGCGCCGATACCGGCACGATTTATTTCGACAATGTGCGGGTGCCCGCCGATCATCTGATTGGCGAAGAAGGCCACGGCTTTCTGGTGATTATGAGCAACTTTAACCCCGAGCGACTGGCGTTGATTGTCACCATGGAGGCGGCCTCCAGAGTCTGTCTGGAAGAAGCGGTGGAGTGGGCGCGCAATCGCAAAACCTTTGGTAAACGCCTCGCCGACCACCAAGTGATTCGCCACAAAATTGCCGCGATGAAACAGCGCATCAACGCCACCCAGTGCTATCTCAATTTTCTCACCCAGGCCTATATCGAGGGTCGCTGCGACCCCGGTGATCTGGCGATGGCCAAGGTGCAGGCCAGCGAAACCATGGAGTTCTGCGCGCGCGAGGCCAGCCAGATACTCGGCGGTGCCTGTTACCTGCGCGGCAATCGCGTGGAGCGTTTTTACCGCGAAGTGCGCGTCAATGCCATCGGCGGCGGTTCCGAAGAAATTATGCGCGAACTGGCATCGCGCCAGTATCGACTATAAGGAGTGAGCATGACGATCCATAAGCCCAAACTGTGGCACTGCTATCCCTCGCGCTCGCTGCGCCCACTGTGGGCGCTGGAAGAGATGGGGATCGACTACGAGCTGGTGTCATTGCCGTTTCCACCGCGGCTGTTTCAGCGCGAGTACCTGCAAACCAATGAGCTGGGCACGGTGCCGTTTTTTCGCGACGGCGACGTCGAAATGACTGAGTCCACTGGCATCTGTTTGTATCTGGTGGAGAAATATCAGCGCTTTGATCTCGGCCTGAAGGCCAGCGAGCCGGGCTATGGCGACTATCTGAACTGGTTGTTCCACAGCGATGCCACGCTGACCTTTCCGCAGACCATTGTGCTGCGCTACTCCCAGCTCGAGCCGCCTGAGCGGCGCCTGCCTCAGGCCGTGGAAGACTACCGCAAGTGGTATCTGGCGCGCCTGAAACGCTTAAACAGTCATTTGCAGGGCCGCGACTACCTCTGTGACGGCCGTTTTACCATTGCCGATATCGCTGTCGGTTATGCCTTGTACCTGGGTAAGGGCCTGGGGCTGGAGTCATTCTACGAACCCCATGTGCAGGCGTATTTGGCGCGCTTAATGGCCCGCCCGGCGTTTCAGCGCGCCGAACCGATGGGCTCTGGCCCCGACAGTTTTGTCGCCACCCCCTATCCCTTTGAAGGCTGTTTTTAACAGTCGGACGCTTATTGGAGAAACTGATGATTTTGACCGAAGAGCACCAGAAACTGCGCGACACCGTGGCGCAGTTTGTCGACAAGGAAATTAATCCCCACGCGGACCTCTGGGAGGAGGAAGGTATTTTCCCCGCCCACGAGCTGTTTAAAAAGATGGGCGACCTCGGCTTGCTGGGCATTTGCAAGCCGGAGGAGTACGGCGGTCTGGGGCTGGATTACAGTTATCAGACGGTGTTTTCCGAGGAGCTGGGGCGAATTAAAACCGGCGGCGTGTCGATGGCGATCGGTGTGCAGACCGATATGGCCACGCCGGCGCTGGCCAAATTCGG
>JBFKEA010000029.1:0-16796 GCA_041619375.1 Spongiibacter sp.
CACCACCGCCAGCAACAAACGCGCGCGATTTTCTAGTGGGCCGCCGTAGTCATCATCCCGGCGATTGGCATAGGGCGATAAAAACGACGACAGTAAATAGCCGTGACCGGCGTGAATTTCTACGGCGTCAAACCCGGCCTCAACCACCCGCCGCGCGGCCGACGCAAAACAGTCAATTACCCAGTCAATATCCTCCTTATCCATCTCCTTGAATCGCGGCCCCTTGCCATCGGGGCCCGCCGAACGAACAAAGTTGGCCATCTCGGCCATAGTCAAACCGTTGCCCATATCATTGGCTGCGGGCTTGGGAATAGACGGTACGAGAATAGGCCGCCCCTCTGCCACATCGTGGGCCGACACTTTTCCGCTGTGATTGAGCTGGGCGGCAATACGGCAATCGTGGGCATGAACGCGCTCCGCGAGCTGGCGCAGACCCGGCAGAAAGTCGTCGGAGGACAGGCCCAGCATTTTCGGCATCGACATACCAAACGGCCAGGCCACCGAGCTGGTCTCTAGCACGATCATGCCGGCACCACCGGCGGCCCTCGCCTCATAGTAGTCCATCGCCCGAGCGCCGAGGCTGCCGTCGTCCTGCACATACTCGGTGCCCATCGCCGCCAAAATGATGCGATTGCGCAGTGTCATACCGGCAATGGTCGCCGGCGACATCAGCCGGGGATGGCGGCAATCGCCGATTTCTTTAACTGCGATCATCGGCCTGCCCCTCAAGCATAAATTGGCCGTACCAGCGCCGGAACTTGGCGAAGGGCCCATCGCCATCACAAAGCAAGGGTTTTTCCAGATAGCGCTTGCGCGCCCAGATAATGCGGTCTTCTTCCATCTGTTGGCGAATATCGTCGATGATCGCCTGCGCAACACGCCCCACCGACTTGCCATTGCCGTCCTGCTGAATAAAGGCATACATGGCTTTGGTGTTGTGCTCGTCGATAGGGGTTAAATTTGCCATTAACAGCGTTTCGCAAATGCCGCTAAAACGCACCGTAGAAATACCGGGGCCGATACTGCTGTTTTCGATGCGCGCCTGGACTCGTCCCTTGGGCGTTTCCAACTCCGACTCCAGCAATCCGAAACGGCAGTGCTCCTCAAAGCGCATTACGGTTGGCTGGGGCACCTCCGGCGTGCCGTGCACAAAGCGAAAGTGCGCTGCATCGACGGCGTTCTCACCAATTTCCTGGGGGTGAGTAGGAATGTCCCACTGGTAGATTTTAAGCTCCCCCCAGTCACCGGCACCAAGCGTCGCCTCTTCAATCACCGGCGGCTCAAACAAGGGCGCTAAATTTTCCGGGTGATACCATACATAAATGCATTGATTGAGCTCGCGAACCGGCCAGCTTGGAATCAGTTTTTCACAGCGCTGCACCCGCGGCGGCATGCGCTCAGCATAGGGGATCCCGGTACACTCACCGTCGCCGTTAAATTGCCAGCCGTGAAAGGGGCAGACAATGCTGTCACCCACCACCCGCGAGCCGCCACCCGCTTGATCGCGGATGCCATAACCCAAATGCGCTCCCATATGTGGACAGTAGGCGTCCAACACCTTGGCCTCACCCGACTCGGTGCGAAATATCACCAGCTCCTGCCCGAAATACTCCAGTGGCAGCGACTGCCCCACTGCTAGCTGCTGGGAATACAGTACCTGAAACCAGCCATAGGGCATGGGCAAATCAACACGGCAGCGCTTAGATGAAGCGATAATTGTCATTGCACTATCCTCTTACCGAGCCGCCACCATCAACCGACAGCAACTGTCCGGTGATAAATGACGCTCTGTCTGACAGTAAAAAGGCCACCGCTTCAGCTATTTCACTCGGTTCACCCAGACGCTGCATCGGCGCCACCTTGCGTAGCTGCTCAGCCATCTTCGGCTGCTCTTCAAAATATTTTTCCAAGCCGGGAGTGCGAATAACGCCGGGCGACACAGCATTAATACGGATGCCCTTAGTGGCGTATTCCACCGACGCGCTCTTGGTCAAAATATTCACCCCGCCTTTCGCTGAAGCATAGGCGGTATTAAAGGCCTGCCCGCGCAGCGAAGCATTGGATGAGATGTTCACAATCGCGCCGCCGCCCTGGGCCAGCATGGCGTCGATTTCGTACTTCATGCACAGCCAGGTATTGGTCAGGCAAAGCTCCAGTGTCTGGTCAAACACCTCGCGACTGAACTGGTGGATGGGGCCGCTGCCACGACTCACTGCAGCATTATTACAAGCGAGATCGAGGCGTCCAAAGTGGGCAACCACGGCCTCGACCATGGCTTTCACCTCATCTTCCTTACTGACATCGCAGTGCAGGTATATCGCCTTGCCGCCCATGGCCTGCAGCGCGTCGACACAGGCCTCACCGGCAGTATCATTAACATCGACCACTGCCACACCGGCCCCCTGAGACACCAGAGCCTCGCAAATTGCGCGACCAATGCCGGCGGCGCCGCCGGTTACCAAGGCGATGTTATTTTTCAGCTCTGTAGTCACCTAAACTCTCCTCAAGAATGACTGACGCGGCGCACCGGGTGCATCGCAAACAAAATCAGCAGCGGCACTACCGCGCCGGCCACTACGGCGGTATACAATGATTTAAGCAGTGTATAGTCCAACCTGCCCATAACCTCGCCCGCTGCAAAAGAAAAGCCCAGCCACAACACCGGCAGCGACAGCAAGGCCATTATTAACGCCAGTGCCAAGGCTTTTAACGCATCGCGCTGCGGTGCCAGCCACCCCAGATAGCGCAAAAAGCGCAGCGGCGGCTCGGCATCGGGCATTGACAACTTAACCAGCTTTCGGCGCTGCAATGGCAGGACAATCACGCTGAGGATAAACACCAAAATTGCCGCGGTGGCGACAAAATCGACCAGTATCCCGCTCGCCCCCCACACCGGCAGCGCGACCTTCCCGGCGCTGAGATACCAGGCAAACGCACCGTTGACGATGCCGTTAATGACGCCATTGACCAGCGCCTCTTTAGCAATGTAGCTGTGGCTATCAGGGCTCATACCTACTCCACTCGTGTCATTGATTTTAATTATTAGGCTGTTCATATTAGTCGACACTAGAATTCTCTAAAGCACATAAACTCTCAGAATCGCCCACATTTACACCCAATACTGCAGTTGCCTATGACTACGCCCCCCCCCAGTACGATGCACGAAATGCCGGTGCGCAAATTTATTCGCCTGCTCGACTATTTAGAGAAGCTGGGTATCGATCAGCGCGCCATTGCCAAACGCGCCGGCTTAAACCTCGACGACCTGCTCGCCTCAGACAGCGACAAACTGCTGCCGGGCTACCGCTATTCCAACCTCTATGAATTGGCCGCCGAGGCCATGCAGCAGTTGAATATCGCCGTCCCCTGGGGCTCAGGCATCGGCAGCGATGTGTTTCACTTTATGTGCTACAGCATCATTAACTGCCAAACTCTAGAAGACGCTCTGTGCCGCGCCCAGCGCTATCAGGAAATGCTCTACCCGATGACCGGTTACCGCATTGAGCTGCGCGTTGACGGCGATACCGCCGAACTGCAATACCATTTCGACGCCGATAAAATCAGCCAACAATTTGCGCCCGACAACTGGGACCGTACGGAGTTTTCCGACACAGTCGCCAAAGCCTCAGGGCTGCGCGTGTGGCACGCCTTTATGGGCTGGCTGGTCGGTCGCGACATTGAACTGACCGATTTAAAGGTCGCTGCGCCAGCCTTCTCGGAATCCTACTCAGAAAGCATCTATACGGTGATGGGGGCGCCGCCGCAGTACAACTGCAACACCAACGCGCTGTACTTTCCCAGCGAATGCCTGCGCTACCGCACGGTACATACCAGCGAATCGCTGGAAGCCTTTTTACGCAATGCGGTCTACGCATTGATTGCCCAGGACTCGCGCCCGGCAAGCACCGGCTCTGCGATCCGCTCACTGCTGGCCAAAAGCGGCACCGGCGCCCTGCCCAGCTTTGAAATCATGGCAAAAAACCTGCACATGTCCCCCTCGAGCCTGCGCCGCCGCCTGACCAGCGAAGGCACCAGCTATCAGGAATTGAAAGACCACTACCGCCGCGACATCGCCATGCGTCACCTACGTGACGACAAACTCAAAATTCACGAAATCGGGGAACTGTTGGGCTTTCTAGAGTCAAGCTCCTTTATCCGCTCCTTCCGCAATTGGACCGGCCTCACCCCCAAGCAATACCGCTCAGAATTTTTAGACCATTAAGCCCTGTCTGCAGGCACAAAAAAGGCGAGCCGAAGCTCGCCATGCTGGGGGGCAATAAAACTAAACCGCAGCGCAATCGCTACGCTGCGGTCGTCCATCAATAACGGTAGTTCAGCGAGACCGCCCAAGTGCGCGGGCTGTTATAGCCACCGCTAACAAAGGGTCCCACCACAAAGGTATTGGTCAACACTCGCTTATCTTCAAGGTTTTTACCCTCGACAGCCACACGCCATTTGCGATCCTCGGTCTCAAAAGCCAGCGCGGCATTCACCAGGTGATGTTCCTCTTGCACCTGATCGTCGGCAAACTGGTCGCGTTTATCAATCGGCGAATTGGTGTAAGACTCACTGCGCCACGACACATCAGCCGCCGCGGTCAGCGTGCCGTAATCGGCAATATCTACCGCATATTGGCTGCTAAGACGCGCGTTCCAGTTCGGTGAAAAACCAATCTCCGTGGACGAGGCAATATCAACCTCATTACCGTTGTCATCCAGCGTTTTGTAGGAGTCCACCTTGCTATTGAGGTAGCCCACATTCAATCCCAACAACCAGCTGTCAGTCGCTGAGAAGCGAAGCTCCAATTCACCACCCTGGCCAGTCAACTCACCGACATTGGCCACCGACTGATCCAAGCTGGCGCCGTTGAGTACGGTAACGGCAAACTGCTTGTCCTTGTAATCGTTGTAGAACAGCTCAGCATTGGCCTGCAGGCGACCGGACAACATGGTGGTTTTTACCCCAAAGGTGTAGGCCAATACCGTTTCCGGGTCGTACTCAGTGACCAGACCGCCCTGATTTTGAAAGCCCCCCGACTTGAAGCCACTGGCGACACCGCCATAAACCAAGGTGTCTTCATTGAGGAAATGCGACAGTTTGAGGGTCGGCGACAACTCGTGCCAATCTTCACTGGCCTTGGGATTGATGTCCTGGGTTGTGGTAATTGCGCGGGTGAAAGGCGTGGCCCATTCGCGAAACATAAAGTGACTTTCTGCAGCCGCTTCCTGACCTGGCGCCACCGCAACCACGGCCTGATCGGGAAAATTCTGCAGCCGAGCCAAGGCAAAAAATTGCTGCTCAATGGTCGAGCGCTGCTCCACCGAGCGGCTGTCCTTAGTGAAACGCAGGCCCGCGGACAACTGCCAGTCGCTGACAAAATCCCAGTCTACCGAGCCGTATATCGACTTTGATTCGACCGTATTTTTGTCGTAGTAGTCGTTTTTCTTGTGGGTTTGGATGGCGCGCAAACGCTCAGTTTGCACTGTGTTATTGGTGATATCTTGGCCGCCGTCGAGATAGTAAACACCGGCTACCGCCTTCACTTTCTCGCTTTCATAATTGAGCTGGAACTCTTGGCTGAAATCGTCGCTTTCCACCGGACGCAAACTGGTAATAAACTCTTGGTCGGTACCGTCGAAATCGTAGACTTGGGTACTGTCCAAATTGCGCTGCGCGGTCACCGACTTGAAAAACCAGCTATCGCTAATATCCCAGGTGTATGTGGCCGACAGAGTGGTGGTTTCAATCTTATATTTATCGAAGCCCTTACCAAACTCAGTGTTGATCACATCACGCTGATCGAGAATGGTCGTGTCATTCGGCGTGGTCGCCAAACCCGTACCACCGAGAAATTGATTGGCGCCAGTAATAACGAAACTAATACCGTTCAAGGTCGCTGCATCTACCGCCACGCGCTCGGGCAGCCGGGGGTCGGAGTGATCTTGCATAACCGCCGCAGCCAAACTCAGTTCGTGGCCCTCGGCGATGCGCCACAGCAGATTGCCGCGGACCGCGGTAATATCTTCGTTCCAATAACCATCGCCATTGCTCTGGTTGCGCTGCAGAGCATCGCGCTCGCTGCGCACAAAACCAAAGCCACCGTAAACACCGGCATCGCTGTTAATGGGCCCGGACAGGCTGCCGGTGATTTCGGTAGCGCCAAAGGCGCCATAGGACAGACCGATATCGCCCAACACCTCTTCGCCCGGTTTGCGCGTGACGTACTTCACCGCGCCGCCAATGGTATTACGACCGTAAAGATTACCCTGAGGCCCCTTTAACACCTCAATGCGCTCTATATCGTAGGACTTTAGCAGCGCACCACTGGTGCGATTAAGGTAGACGTCATCGACATAAATACCGACACCTTGAGAAAAACCGGGATCATTGCCAATGCCGCGAATAAACACTTGTACCGCGCCACCAATAAGCCCGCTGGTCTCATTCAGAGTTACGTTGGGGGTCATACGCTGCAGGTCGGTAATATCATCAACCTGCGCCGTTTCTAATTGCGAACTGCTGAAGGCACTAACTGCCATCGGCACATCTTGCAGGCTTTCAGCGCGTTTACGCGCTGTGACCAAAACTTCCTCTATCGTTAAATTGCTGGCCAGCACCGGCAGAGCTGGCACACTAATGCCCAAACAAACGAAGCTAGAAATGAGGCGTTTTTTTATCATGAATGTCTTCCGTTTTATCAAATAGTTATTGGATACACACCCGCTTTGTTATTAAGCACTGTAGTCGCGCTTTTCATTATTTTCCACGGCGAAGACTACACCCCGCAGAAATTAAAAAGACCACATTAAAAGTCAGAAAAACAAACATAATCGTTCATTTTTTGTACGATACAAAAACACCAAAATGCGCCATTAACACAGGCTATCAAAGGCTTTTTCAACATCGCGACTCGCCGTCGACGGCAGCTCTAAACCCTGCACATGACAGATACCATTAACCTCTTGCTGACTGCGTCGCGCGTCCTCCACCCCCTGATAAAACTGCCGGTACCAGCGCCTACCACGCGCAAATGGCCCGTCGCTTTTTAACTGTAGCACTCTTGTGGCCGCCTGCTTGTTTTTCCATATACCAAAGTCCGACGCTAAAGAATCCAGAGCTCCGGCTTGCAGTTGGCGAGCCCGAGCGCGGTCGTCTTCGTCCGGGCTGGCCTTGCCGCTGTTCACCAACAGCCCGTGCCACAACTTGACAACGCCATCCTCGACCGGGGTATTGGCAATCAATTCAATGCTCTCGACATCGCCAAATAACTGGTGAGAAAGCAAAATACCGGGGCCGGTGTACCAGGTTGTGGTCTGCAACATTGCCTGGTATTCCCGGTGAAAGCCGCCCTGACGCTGAATATAAACATGGTCGCGCCACTCGTTTTCAAAGTACTCGCAGGGCGCGCCGTGTGTCGGCCCGAGGTGGCGCGCATCGGCCATATTGTCGATCACCTCCTGGGGATGGACGGCCAGTTCACCCAGGTGGTCCATCTGCCAGTGCAGCCACTGCGGCTGGTGCCACTGGGCCAAGTCGGGCGCGGCGTAGGCCGGCGCGCCGCCGTCTGGGTCAAACCACATCCAAATTCCGCCCAGGCTTTCGACAACCGGGTAACTGGTCAACTTGGCCGAGCGCGGCATCGGGCCGTCGTGGTAGGGAATATCATCGCAGACGCCATCGGGGCCGAAACGCCAACCGTGATAGGGACAGCGAATCGACGACCCCTCGATCTGCGCCCCCTCTTTGGCGATCACCGCCGTGTCGCTGGCAGCAATATGGCACTGCATATGCGGGCAGTAGGCGTCCAGCAACACCGGCTGGCTGTGCTCGCCGCGGTATAGGGCGAAGTCGCGGGAAAAAAATCGCAACGCCAGCGGCTGCGCCCCCAACTCACTGGCCTCGGCAATTAAAAACCATCCTCGCGGAAAACCATTCGGCCCCAAACCATAGTCCTGAGCAGTTGCCATAAGCTTTACTCCTTAAATGTTATCGGGTCTAAACATGGCGTCGTGGCCGCCGTCGACATAAAGCAGCGCGCCGCTGACAAAGGCCGCCTCACCGCTCAATAAAAATCCTATGGCATTGGCAATGTCACTGGCCTCACCGGCTCGCCCCAGCGGAATACTTTCCAGAAACTCCTTTATCGCAGGCGCGAACTCGGGGTGATTTTCTGTTTCCGCCGTCATCGCCGTGCGGGTATATCCCGGCGCGACCGCATTTAAACGCACCCCTTGTCGGGCGTACGCCGGAGCCTGGTGGCGCAGCCAGCGCGCCAACGCCTGCTTGGAGCCGCTGTAGGCCGCGTGACCGCCGAGCTCTGGCAAGCGCTTTGTCAGTGCCTTGCGGTCACCGTTTAACAGGGCCTGCATATAGTCCTCGTCACTGCACTGCGGCGCAGAGTTCGACGACACCAACACCACCGCGCCGCGACGACGCTGCAAGGCCTCTGCCAAACCTTCGACAAGAGCCGTCGAGCCAAAAAAATTCACCTCGGGAATCAACGCGACCTGCGCACTGGTGCTGCCGACACCGGCGCAACACACCAGGCCGTCTAGACCTTCAGGACAGGCCCTTAGCACTTGTTGCACCGCACCGCGCCGCCCCGATTCTGTTGCCAGGTCCGCGACGATATCCGCTCCCTGGCGATCGAGGCCCATCACTTTTTCGCCATCGTTAAGCAATCGTTCGCAGACTGCCGCACCAATTCCCGAAGCACTGCCGGTCACCAGATATACGCCCATTACCCTCTCCTCATTCACCGTCGCTGCCAATTGCAGCGACCGCCCTCAAGCGATTCGCGATTGTCCACCATCCAAAGCGATGCTCTGGCCGTTGACGTAGCGGCAGGTTTCACCGCACAAGGTCGCCACAAACTCCCCAATATCTTCTTTGCACTCACCGATACGACGCAGAGGAATGGAAGCGACAAACTCCGCCGCCTCCTGTGGCCGATTTTCTGTCCACCACTGCAGCGCCGGCGACATGGCGTGTGGCAATATGACATTGGTGCGAATGCCCTCGGGCCCCCACTCACAAGCCGCGGCCCGGCTGAGCGAACGGATCGCCTCCTTGACTGCCGCATAGCCGCCGTAGCCGGTCATATCCCAGCGCATTGCCGCCGACGATGCCAGATTGACAATGACGCCATCGCCCTTTAAATACGGGTAACACAGCTTCATTAAACGCAGCGTCGCCACCGGCCCCGATTGCCAGCCCGCCTCCATTGCGTCCTCGTCGAGGTCCAGCAAATTGCCAAGCGGTACCTCTTGGGCGTTATTGACCAAAATGTTTAGTCCGCTAAAGGTTTCGACCGTTTGCGCCACAGCGCTCGCCAAGTCCGCCTGAGCTTTAACATTGCCGCTGATTGCCAGCGCGCGACCGCCACCGGCCTCAATCATTTTGCGGGTCGCTTCGAGCTTGTCCAAACTGCGGCCCAGCAGCGCCACCGCGGCGCCACGCTCAGCCAAGGACAGTGCAATTCCCTGCCCCACCCCTTGACCGGCACCACTGACCAAGGCCACTTTATTACTGAGAAACTGCTCTGTCATAAATCCTCCTGACTCCGCTAATGAAATGATAGTAGTCCTACCCGCCTCGCAACCCGACGACAAAAACAGCTAATTTCATGCACATTTTCGTCAACGGTTTGGTCTGGCTGGTTTCGCTAATCAATTTGATTGGAAATGTGCTGAGCAAGGGTAATCGCCTTCTCTACCATTGTCCTCAGCCATAGCGGTGACATAAGGCACCGCCCAAACTGCGTGGAGTGACGATGAAATTTAGCTATAACCCCAGCATGTGCCCCGCCGAGCAATACCTGCCGTTGGCACAAGCGGCTGAGCAATTAGGCTTTCACAGCATGGCCTTCCCCGACAGCCTCTGCTATCCCGAGCAGGCTTCCGCCAATTACCCCTACAACGGCAGCGGCTCGCGCGAGTTCCTCAAGGGCCTGCCCTTTGTCGAGCCGATGGTCGCCATCCCCTTTCTCGCCGCCCAAACCCAGCGGCTGCGCTTTAACACCTCGGTGTACAAATTGGCCGTGCGCCAGCCACTGGTGGTCGCCAAACAATTGGCGACCTTGGCGGTGCTCTGCGGCGACCGGCTGGACTTCGGGGTGGGCATCAGCCCCTGGCCGGAAGACTTTGAGGGCTGCCAAATTCCCTGGGAAAAGCGCGGCCAGCGCCTCGACGATCAGATCCATATTATTCGCGGGCTGCTCAGCGGTGAGTTTTTCAGTTACCAAGGCAAGCAGCTGAGTATCGACAGCATGCAGCTCTGCCCGGTGCCGGCGCAGCAGCCGCCGATTTTCATTGGTGGTCACTCTGACGCCGCACTCAAACGCGCAGCGCGGCTGGGCGACGGCTGGATCGGCGCCGGCGCCAGCCTCGAGGAATATCGTCAGCTTATTGGCAAATTGCAGGACTACCGCCGCCAGTTCGAGCGCGACCACCTGCCCTTTAGTATCCAGCTGAGCTCCGCCGATGCCTTTTCCAGCGCCGGTCAGGCCGCACTGACAGAACTCGGCGTCGACGAGTGCCATATCGCCTTTCGCAACGCCTATGACGGCAAGCCCGACACCACTAGTGTCGATGAAAAAATCAGCCAGCTGGAAACCTTTGCCCAGAGATTTATCCGCTGACGCAAGCTGACTCTGCACCACCCATATTCACGCGTCCCTTTGCCGGCAATCGCCGGCTTTTTTACTAAGAGCTATGGCTAGCACCAAATTAAGACACTTGACTTATTAAGACAATCGTCTTAACTTGCAGGCATGGACACTCAAAGCGACCCACACAAACTAAGCCCCGGCGCCCTGAAGCTGCTGCTGACCGCCGAGCAATTGATCGCCGAAAAAGGCATTGATGGCGTTTCCAGCCGCGAGATTGCCCGCAGCGCCGGCCACAAAAACCATTCTGCCGTGAACTATAACTTCGGCTCCTTTGACGGTTTAGTGGAAGCGATCATCGACTACCGCGTCACCTCGGTGAATGAGCAGCGGGAACAATTGCTGCAAGCCGTTCTACAAGTAGAACCGCAACCCAGCCTGGAATCCCTCGTCGAATTAATGATACGGCCACTGGCCAATGAGCTATTACACGGCGATGGCCGCAGCCGCTATCTCAACCTGATTACGCAACTACTGGCCCGCAAACACTGGCGTGAACTGTTTTTCGCCAACCGCGCGCGCTCCTCGGCACTAACCAAAATTGCCGCGCTGATTAAACAGCAGCTCAGCAACCACCTGCCCGACGCAATTTATGCAGAGCGCATCAGCCTCTTGGGCAACCACGCGATTCACACCGTTGCCGAGTGGGATGCCCAGCAGCACCACGGGGACATTCGCTTTGACGAAGACAAGCTTGAGTGGCGACTGCAAAACCTGATCGACTATTCCATCGGCGGCCTTAGCGCCCCGCATAATAAGAGGAAGTAAATATGGAACTGATGCCCAACCTCGAACTGATTATTCTCAGTATTTTTCTCTTCGCTTTTGGCTGTGAATGGTTGGGCGGGCGCCTAACGCGCTCGCCGCGACCACTGCGCGACTTCGCCTTTATGCTGTTTGGCTTAGTCTCCAACCTCTTTGTTGCCGGTGCCGTACTCGGCAGCGCCATCGGCTGGCTGCTCGCGCACTACCTGCCAAACAACGCCGGCAGCTTGGCCAACACCCCGTTCTGGCTGGCCTTCCCGGCGATTTTTTTTATCGAGGAATTTGCTCACTACTGGCTGCACCGCGCCGCCCACGAATGGCGCTGGCTGTGGAAGATTCACCGTACCCATCACAGCGCCCAACAGCTGAATATAGCCGTGGTCTACCGCTATAACTTCTTCTGGGTGTTTATGCTGCCGCAAACGTGGATGGGCGCCTTTGCGATTTACTTTGGCTTGAGTGAAGCGTTTTTGGCAGCCGTATTTGTCACCTATATCGTCAACCTCGGCACCCATAGCAGCTACCGCTGGGACAACTGGCTGCGCAATAAAATGCCTGTATTAGAGCCCGTTTGGAAAGTCGTCGAGCGCGTCGTCACCCTGCCCGACACCCACCACGCCCACCACGCCTACGGCAAGACCGCCCACCCCAACGGCAACTACGCGGTCACCGTATTTTTATTTGATGTGCTGTTTGGAACCGCCAAAATTCCCAATAGCGCGCAGCGCAATTACGGCCTGCCGATCTCGCCGCGCCTGCACTGGGCCGAGGAGCTACTGTGGCCCATCGTGCGCAAGCCGCTGTTGCCCAAGCCGGAAAAAACGGCAGCTGGCGCCGCCAGTGAGACCGCCTAGGGCTGGCGTGCAGCCCGCGCCTTGGTGTACGCCGTGGCCGTCGCCGACAAGGGGTCGTCGGGCCAGGGGTGCTTGGGATAGCGCCCCTTCATATCTTTTTTCACCGCCTGGTAGCTGCTGCGCCAAAAGCCCGCCAAGTCCGCGGTGACCTGCAGGGGCCGCCGCGCCGGCGACAGCAAATGCAACAACAGCGCCTGCTTGCCCTCGGCCACTAGCGGCGTGTGCTCACAGCCAAACATTTCCTGTAACTTCACCGCCAGCACCGGCGGCGAACTGCAGTAATCCACCGCAATCCGCGACCCCGAAGGCACTTTTATGCGCTCCGGCGCCTGCTCTTGCAGCGCCTGCTGCTGGGGCCAATCGAGCTGGGCCAATAACATGGCGCGCACATCCAGTGCCTGAATATCGCGCAATTTGGTCACCTTGCTCAGGTAGGGCGCCAGCCAGTTTTCCGCGGCGTCGAGCAGTGCCGCCTCGCTAAAGTCCGGCCAGCCACCGGGCGCACAGTGGTGGGCAGCAAGCAGGCCGACGCGGGCACAGAGCTGGCGCGCCTCGTCAGACCAATTGAGCAGGCCCAGGCCGCGGCGGCGGAACAGGCTTAACAGGGCTCCGACACGCTGCTCGGCACTAAGCTGCGCCTGGGGCCGACGAGCAATCAACAGCTTGCCCAGCCAGTGCTGACGTTCGGCGACAAACCGGCCCAGTTCCTCATCCCAATCGGCGCTCAACTCCTCGCGACACAAGGGCGCCAGGGCATCGTCAAGCAGCGCCTCATCCAGCCGGTAGGCGAGACGGATACGGTCAACGCTGTCGCCAGCCGTGCCGCTGATATCCACAGCCACCAAGTAGGGGCTGCCACGCAGCGGGTCGTCATCGAACACCCGAGCGCTGCGGCCGTTGCTGAGCTGAAAATCTGCGCTGCCGGGGCTGCGCTGGCGGGCAATGCGGTCGGGAAAGGCGCGGGCAATTGCCACCGCCAAGGCGCTTTCTACCCTTGCGGGCTGCCCGCCCTGGACCTCACTAAACAGCCGACGATACTGCTGAGCTTGGCGCACAATGTGGCCATAACGGCGCGGGGCGTTGGCCAGTACCGCCAGACGCGGCTGAATATCGGCGCCGTGGTCACCGCCAATATCGCGCTCACCCCACAGGGCGGCCAGCTGACAAGCTGGCGCCAGCGCGCCTAACTGCTGCGCCTCAATTAACATATGTGCAAGCCGCGGCGCCACCGGTAGCGCTGCCATCGCTCGGCCGTGATCACTCAGTGACAGCTGGCCCTCGCGCACCAGCAAGGCGCCGAAGCTCTGCAGCAAATCCCGCGCTTGCGCACAGTAGGCTGGCGGTGGCGGGTCCAGCCAGGACAACTCCTCCGGGCGACAGCCCCACTGCATACACTGCAGATACAGACTGCTAAGATCACTGTGCAAAATTTCAGCTTCGCTGTACTCAGTCAGGCGCTGTTGCTCAGCCTCACTCCACAGTCGATAACACACCCCCGGTGCCTGCCGCCCCGCCCTGCCGCTGCGCTGCGCCGCTGAGGCGGCGGCAATGCGACGGGTAGTCAAACGACTACTGGCGTTGCGGGCCTCGTAAACTAGTTGCCGCTCCAGACCACTGTCGACCACGATATTGACCCCATCGATGGTCAAACTGCTCTCGGCAATATTGGTCGCCAACACGATTTTGCGCTGGCCCGGTGGCGGCGCGGCGATCGCCGCGCGCTGTTCGCTGAGGCTCAAATTACCGTAGAGCGGCGCGATCACCGTATCGCTATCAAACTGCTGGGCGAGCTGCTCGCTGCAGCGACGAATGTCGGCCTGGCCAGGCAAAAAGGCGAGAATATTCCCCTGGTGCGTACGGTGCGCCTCGACAATACAGGCCTGCATGGCTCCGGTGATATCACCGCTGCGGGGATAGCGGCGCTTGTCCACCGGCCGGTAGTAGACATCGACCGGATACTGGCGCCCCTCGCTGCGCAGCAGCGGCGCATTGTCCAGGTAGTCACACAGGGCCGCGCCGTTTAAGGTCGCCGACATCAGCAGAATTTTCAGCGGCGCGTCGCGCAAGTCACCAAATAGTCGCCGCCCCTCTAAGGTCAGCGCCAAACCTAAATCGGAATTCAAACTGCGCTCGTGAAATTCGTCGAAAATCAACAGGCCGATGTCGTCTAAACTGGGGTCATCCTGCAACATACGCTGCAATATTCCCTCGGTTATCACCTCGATACGGGTGCGCGCCGACACTTTGGATTCCAGCCTCACCCGGTAACCCACCCGTTCGCCAACGCGCTCGCCAAGCAGCGTCGCCATCCGCTCGGCGGCGCCGCGCGCGGCGATGCGCCGCGGCTCCAGCATCAGTATTTTTTTAGCCGCCAGCCAGGGCTCGTCCAGCAGTGCCAGTGGCACCTGAGTGGTTTTACCGGCACCCGGCGGCGCTTCCAGCACCAGCTCATTGCCGGCGACCAACTGCTCACGCAATGCATCGAGCAGAGAAAATATCGGGAGTTGCTCAGCCATTAATAAACAATTACCGCAGACGGCCGCAGCGCACGCTGCGGCCAAAAGAAGAGGTGAGTAGTACGCGCTTAGATGAAGTCCTTTAGGTCACGCAGAAAATCGTCCAGCTTATCGTGATGAACCCAATGACTGGCGCCGGGGTAATACTTGATAAAAGCATCTTTAAAATAACTCATACGACCGCTCTCTACCGGGTCTTCAACAAAGGTCTCTGTTCCCCAAGCGAGAAATGTTGGACATTCGATATTGCTAAAAATCTCCCTCACCTCGTCTTCACCACTCTCCAGACGATTGAGTTTGCGGGTGTAATTGTCAAACTTCCAACTGTAAGTACCGTCCTCATTCTGACTGGCACCATGATGGGTCAGGTGCCGGGCCTGAGCCTCGCTGAGATGGGGGTTTTCCTCGTGCATGCGCTGAAAGGCCGCATGGATATCGGCATAGCGTCGCGGCAAGCGCGCCGACATACCGTGGCGCACCTTTACCCAATCTCGCATTTTCTGCCGATAGCTCATGCCATCGCAGACTTGAGTCTCATCCTTGTTGGGCAATATACCCTCGATATTCACTAACTTTTTAACATTTTCGGGGTAAATTGACGCATAGCGACTGGCAATATTGCCCCCCATTGAATGGCCAACAATCGTTGCCGGGCCCAGTTGCTTTTGATTGATCAACTGGGCAATGTCGCAGACATAGGCCTCAAAGCTGTAGTGACCATCGGGCGACCAGGCGCTGTCACCGTGGCCGCGCAGATCCGGGGCGATAATATGCCAGTCGTTGCGCAATTCCTGAGCGATCCAATCCCAATTGCGGCAGTGGTCTTGGCCGCCGTGAATCAGAATCAGTGGTGGCGCATCGGGATTACCCCAGTCGACGTAATGCAAACGCAGTCGCTGGGAAATATAGATATGTGATGTGGGGCCGTGTAAATCCGGAATCATGCGTGTCTCCCTGCTGACGTCATACCGGCCTGATCCAAGCCGCTGACGGTGAGCTAGCTATAGTATTCGCTGAGGCACTGCCTAGGCCAGCCTCTTTATTCTGTGCCCGCGCCTTTAGACTCCGCTGCGGTATCAGCGAGGCAATTGTCAAAAAATGCCATAAAGCCGCTGAATACCTTGCCGCGGAGCAGAAAAGACATTATGACTCACCTATACTAACTGTGTAATTGAATGCAATAGGCCCCCGATCACTTTGGTAGATAGCTATGGATAGCACCATCAGTATTGACGACATCCTCAACGGCGTAACCAACCAGGAATTTGAACTGCGCTTTAGTCCGCAGCTGAATTTAGCGACGGGCAATATATGCGGCCTTGAAAGCAATCTGATCTGGGTGAACGAGCGCTACGACAATCTGACCAAGACGCATATTCTCAGCATCCTCAGTCGCCACAACAAACGTGTGAGTTTTTTCCTCTACTACCTGGTGCAGGGCCTGCAAGCGCAGCGCCATTTTTCCGATATCGGCACCCCCCTGCAGATCTCACTCAGCCTGCGCCCCAGCGAGCTGAGTTCGCCCAAATTCTTCCAGGCCGTGGACAGAGTATTCCGCGATTGCGGCGCCAGCGCCAATCGCATCACGCTGGAGTTTCCGCCTGCCGTGCTGGATCATGTCTACGACCATATGGCGATAATCGGTCGCCTAATCGACTACGGTTTTCGCATTAGCATTCGCGATTTTTATCAGGATCCGTGCAGCCTCAGTAAAATCAGCCGCGAACTGATCAGCGAAATTAAGACCCCCGCTGCGCTCGGCAGCAAAATCATCGACAGCCCAAACGCCCGGCGCAATCTGCAAAAGCTGATCGATGACTCGCGAGAGAACAACTGGAACTGCGTCGTTCAGGGCGTCGACAGTCGCCGTTGCCTGCAACAGCTTAAAGCCATTGGCGCCACCACAGTGCAGGGCAGCTATATGGGCGACAACCTCGACCTCTACGCCAGTACAGAACTGTTGCAGGCCTTGCCCAGACAGGAGAGTGAACTCTG
>JBFKEA010000030.1:0-15562 GCA_041619375.1 Spongiibacter sp.
GCGGCCAGACGAAAGCCCAGTGAAGCCGGTGGGCGTGCGACTTCTTGCAAGATCCCGTCGGTGCGAAAGCGCACACGATAGGTCTTTTCATAGGGCTCAAAATGTATATCCGAAGCGCCGCCGCGAATGGCGTCTAACAGCACCTTGTTGACGAACTTCACCACCGGCGCCTCGTCGGCACCGCTGGCGTCGCCCTCGGCGGCGGCGTCTTCGTCTACGGCCTGAACGTCGAGGTTTTCGAGGTCGATGTCATCCATGTCGCCCAGGCTTTCTGTCAGGGTTTCTTCCTGAGCGGCCATGTATTTTTCAATGGCGCTGTTCAGCGCCGCTTCTTCAACGACGATGGGCTCGGTGCTGAGGTTGGTGTGGAATTTGATTTGATCCAGTGCATGCAGGTTGGTGGGGTCCGACATGCCCACATACAGGCGCTTGCCGCGCTGCCACAAGGGCAGGGCGCGGTGGCTTTTAATGAGTTTATTGTCGACGATCTTTTTGGGCGCTTGGTCAATGCTAAAGGCACGCAAATCCAAGAACGGAATGCCGAATTCATCGGCGGCCGCCTCGGCAACGGTAAGGCCGTCGGCAAGGTTGTTGGCTACCAAGTGGGTGACTAAACTTTTTTTGGCCTTAATGGCCGCATCCTGAGCCTTGCGAATGGCGTCTTCGTCGAGCAGGCCGTCGTAGGCAAGTCTGCGGGCAAGGCCGGTAAGTGGAATGCTTGAACTATTCATAGGGTGCTGTCTTAACAATCAGTCTTATGTACAGCGATTATGGCAGACCTGGCAGCAGGGAGACATATGTAAAACGGTGTTGTGGTTGCCAAATTTTGCCACTCTCGCTGTGTTGGGCTGACAAAATGTGTCATCGCACCGTCTGTTTCAGAACACAGTCTCGGTGCATGGTCCTGCTATTCCGGGAATCTATGCAGCTGGCATGTATTTTGTATTGTATTCATTAGGCAGTTGCCTTTCTAAAGAAAAACATGCGTTTCTGGAGAAATTTATGAAGAAAGTACAACAGGGTTTTACCCTTATTGAATTGATGATCGTCGTGGCGATTATCGGTATCTTAGCGGCAGTTGCCCTGCCTGCTTACCAAGATTACATTGCGCGCTCACAGGTTTCTGAGGCGCTGACTTTAGCCAGTGGTTTGAAGTCAAATGTAGGTGAAGTGTTTTCTGATGATGGTACTTGCCCTGATAATTCAGCGGGTGCTGCTGATGGTATTTCTCGGGATACGGATATCAGTGGAAAGTATGTTGCTAAGGTGACGACTGGTGGTACGGCTGCGGCAACCGGGGGTTGTACAATTGTGGCAACTATGAAGGCGACTGGCGTATCTAAGGTACTTCAGAGTAAGACATTGACTCTGACGCTTTCCAATGCAGATAAGGGTTCATATGTGTGGGCCTGTACTAGTACTGCAGATGATAAATACGTCCCCGCTGCTTGCCGGAAATCATAATTTAATGGCCTAGTATCGAGTTTGATGCTAAGAAACCGCTACGGGAGTAGCGGTTTTTTTTTGGGGTGATTTTGGTGGCTTATTTAATATTTCCGTTAGCTGCGAGCTTTATTTTTTTTGCATATTACATTTTAGCTGTGTTTAGCCTTGCTGCGCTTGATGCGCAGAGGTTCATGCTACTAATTTCAATTTTCCTGACGCTACTCTATCTGCTTCTGTCGCGGAAACTGAGGTGGGCGGTGCCATTTATTGTGATGTTGATTTTGATTCTCCCGCTGGCATATCACCTTGAATATAACCCCCTTCTAAAGCAAGTAAGTTACTTTCTGCTTATGGTCGTGGCGATTTATCTCCACATGCTGTTGCCTGTTTCGTATCAAATTGTGTTTCGTGTTTTTTTAGTGTTGTCTGTGGCGACCTTTTTTCTGCTATTAATGTGTGGTTTGGCGTTTAGCAATTCGGGCGTAGATTTTTATTGGGTGGAGTGTTTTTCATTTACGACTAACCCGCGATTTTTGAATCACTTTCATGTGGTGGCGGTTCCGGTGATTGCGGCGTGCGCGATAAGAGAGCGTGGGTCGGTTTTGGTTCTTGTTTTTTTGGGGCTCGTGCTAGTGTTTTTTACGATAATTGCATCTTTTGGGAGAGGAGTCTGGGTATCTTTGTTTTCAATATTCGCTCTGCTGTATCTGCTTTTTGGGCGTAAGTCATTGCGAATGATTTTGATGGTGTTGGTTGCGCTTGCTGTCGCTATCTGTGTCTTTTTGGTGTGGTCTGTATTTATTCCTGATGTCGGCGGAGGTGTTTTGTCTAGGGGGGTGGGTAGTGGGGGGCGCATAGAGATATGGGGGTTTGCCTTGGAGAGAATGCTGGAGAAACCTTGGCTAGGTTGGGGGGCGTATGCATTTGGTTGGAGTGAGGTAGTGCCCAGCTGGATGCCGGCGCACCCTCATCAAATTTTTCTACAGATAGCTTTTGAGTACGGTGTTCCCTTAGCTCTTTTTGTTTTTATTGGGATGGCCATGTTTTTTTGTTATTCGCTTGCCTTTTTTCGGAGAGAAGATGACTTTGAGGGGAGGCTGTATTTGTGCGTTGTTTTTGGGTTAGTTCTGAATTCGCAGTACAGCGGGGTTTTTACCATGCCCCTTGGCCAGTTTTTGCTGGTGTTGATGGTCGCTCTTCTCTTAAATAGAATGGTGCTATTAGATCCAAAAGTGGCGTATCTGTTTAATGAAGGACGAAACTTGATTAGCAAGCCTTTTCCTATGTTTTTTATTGGTTGCGTAACTGCCTTGTGTCTCTCTATATGGTTCATGGTATTCACTGATTATGCTCGTCATGGGAGTGATGGTGGGTGGAATGAAATCAATAAGCGGCATCATTCTGCGCCGAGGACGTGGAGCGATGGTAGCTGATAATGCACGTAATCGATCGGGCAGTGCTGGCTCGTAATAATAAAGGCTTCTCATTGATAGAGCTGATGATTGCTCTGGCTATCGTTGCCGTCTTGGCGAGCGTTGCCTTCCAGCAATATTCTCGACACTTGGCGCGGGGGCAGTTGTCTGAGGTAATGAGCTTGTCCGCAGGTGTTCGGCTTGTTGCTCAGGAAGAGTGGTTTAACAAGGGGCGGTGTACTGATAACTCGCGTGCTGCCGATGGCGCTGTCGAAGTTGCTACGCACATTAATGGTAGGTATGTGGAGAGCGTAACGACTGGTGTGGATTCTCAGGGATGTACGATTTCAGTGCTGCTTCGTCGTGAGGGGGTTTCTCCCCTGCTAGTTGGGAAAACGATTGTGTTTACCTTGAAAAGCGCCCAGTCAGGTGCCTTTAACTGGGTGTGTACGGCCGGTGATATAGATCGAAGTTTAATGCCATCGATTTGTGATTAGACATTATTTTGTAGGCTTGTTATTGAGTCGCATCGACAGATCAATCGCCCTAGCGTGCTTAGTTAGCGCGCCAATCGAAATATAGTCCACGCCGGTTTCGGCGATACTTGCCAGGGTTTTCTTGCTGACATTGCCTGAGGCTTCGAGCTTGGCGCGCCCCGCGGTGAGCTTTACGCCCGCGCGCATGTCGGCCAAGCTGAAGTTGTCCAGCATGATGATGTCGGCGCCGGCTGCCAGCGCCTGTTCAAGTTCTGTCAGCGACTCTACTTCTACCTCCACGGGTTTGCCGGGGGCCAGTTGGCGCGCGGCAGCAACCGCTTTGGCGATGCCGCCGGAGGCGGCGATATGGTTTTCCTTGATCAGGAAGGCGTCGTAGAGGCCGATGCGGTGATTGTGGCAGCCGCCGCAGCTCACCGCGTATTTTTGCGCGGTGCGCAGGCCGGGGATGGTTTTGCGGGTGTCGAGCAGTTTGACCGAGGTGTGTGCGACGATATCAGCGTATTCGCGGCAGGTAGTTGCGGTGCCGGATAAGAGCTGCAGAAAATTCAGCGCGCTGCGCTCGCCGGTGAGCAGGCTGCGCGCATTGCCGCTGAGTTCAAATAGTGTGTCGTCGGCGGCCACTTGCTGGCCGTCTTCGATTTGCCAGCTCACTGTGACGGATTTATCAATTTGCTGAAAAACTTCGTTGACCCAGTCGCGGCCACAAATCACTGCGGCCTCGCGACTAATTACTCGGGCGCGAGCTTGCTCCTCTGCCGGGATGAGCATGGCGGTGATGTCGCCGCTGCCAATATCTTCGTTCAATGCCGCTTGTACCGCGGTCTTGCGGTCGTTGATCAGGGCGTCGGAAAACAGCATTACAATAGTTCCACTATCTATGGCATTTAATAATATAGCTGCGCTATTCTTTGTCTCGATGGCCAATGGCACAGTCAGGGCTAAGCTCGTAGGTAGATGTCCCTGCTGGTGAGATGAAAGTGACAGCTGCTATAAAAGTGTAACAGGGCGATAACGGCGGTTGTAATACGCGGGTCGCGCTGCGAAGTCCGCGAAGTGTACCAAGTTGCTGGCGTCAGGTGTAGCAGGTGACGGCTATATGGGTATGTCACTACTGACGAAGTAACGTCACTTTGGTATAACTGTGTGATCTAGCGTAGGCTTTATGTAGCAAGCAGAGCCATTCGCGGCCAATTTCATCGGTTTGGCGAAGGTGCGCTGCTACTATCTACAGTGCAAGGGCGGCTAGCCGTGCGTAATAAGAAAAAGAGTATTGGAATAAGACTGGCAGAGCGAAGTTAATGGAAAAGTCTAGCAACATCGTAGATCTAACCGCCCGGCGCGAGGCTGCGGAGCCTCCGGCTTCGGCGCCTACCGCCCAATTGCCGCCGGCGTTGGCGGCTCTGCAAGAGAAGTGTGAGCTGTTCCTCAGTGAGCGTCTGACCAGTCTGTTAGACGATGTCGACGACACGCTCTTTGAGTTGGCTGATGAAGCCAGCAGCGCTAAGGAGCAGCACCTGTACTTTGACTCTATGCGCGAGATTCGCGTCCATCGTGTCCAGGTTGAAAAGAATTTTGTCAGCGCGCTGCGCAATAACTTTTCCAGTGAATTGCAGTCTGTCGCTCGCGCTCCCGGCGACCGCGGTCGCGCCAAGTTAAAGCTGCTTGAGTCCGAGGCGCTAGAGGAATTAGTCGCCATTGAAGGGATGGCTAAAAAAGCTGAGCGCCGCCATCTACAAGAGCTGTGGCAACTGTGTACTGCCTGGCAGCACAGTGTCGGTGGCGATGCGATAGCCGCTTCTGACTTGCCGATGGGTCCGGCAAAGATTGCCAAGGCCTTGGGCGACTCTTGTCGAGACCTGAATATCGATATCAAGGCGCGGTTGGTGTTGTTCAAAATGTTCGACACAAAAATCGTCGCGCGTTTTGACGAACTGTTTGCAGTGCTGGTGCCGGTGCTGGAATCTCAGGGGCTGTCTCTGGACAGTCTACGCGAACCGGAAGCCGTGGCGGCTCAGCCTGAAGAGGAATCCCCCGACCTTGGTGCAATGGGCGGCGAGCCCCCGGTGGCGAGTCAGCCTCGTGAGCCGCAGGCGCCAGCGGAGCTGGTGAACAAATTGATCGATGCCTTAGATGCGGTGCTTGATGTCAGCGCCTCACCAGAGGCGCCAACGCTGTCTAAGCCATCGTTTATGGTGGCGCTACAAGACATGCAGAACGAGCAGTTCAGCCACCTTAAAAATCGCGGTGCGGCTAACGATAGTGACGCCTTCCAGCAGATTTCTCAAAAGTTGGTGACGCGACTGAAGGAAGTGAGCCGGGTGGCCCAGGGTGATGCGTCGGCGCTGTCGGTTGAGCGCGATCAAGACACCATTCATTTTGTGGGTACGTTATTCCAGTACATGCTGGAGGGAGATGGCCTGTCCGACCCGCTGAAAAGCCTGCTTGCCCACCTGCAAATCCCTATTTTAAAAATGGCGATGCTCGACAAGAGCTTTTTCAGCCGTGAAGAGCATCCTGCCCGCAAGTTGCTGAGCGCGATTATGGCAGCGGGTATTGGCTGGTCGCCAGTGTCGGCGCCAGAAAAAGACCCACTCTATCGAAAGCTGGAAGAAGTGGTGATGCGGATTCTGGGAGACTTCGGTGTGGATACCGAGGTCTTCGTTGAAGTACTGACTGAGTTCAGTCGCTACCTGGAAAAGGCGCAGCGTCGCGCCGAGCTGGTGGCGCAGCGTACGGTTAACGCCGAAGGTGGTCGGGCGACGGCTGAAGCAGCCCGCGCCTACATCTCTGGCTTGTTGGATGAAAAATTGTCTGGCGGCGACTACCCCGCCATTGTTAGCAAAATTATTAAGGACGGTTGGAGCAAGGTACTGTTTCTGTCCTATGTGCAGAGCGGCCCCGAGAGTGCCAGCTTTAAGGATGAGATCGAGTTTGTCGAGCGCCTGCTGTGGAGTGTTGCCGCCAACAATGAGCCCGATCATCGCAATGAGTTGATCACTGCGTTGCCGGTATTGATTGAAACGCTGCGCTTGGGCTTTAACCGCGTGTCATTGAATGCCTTTGAAACGGGGCAGTGGTTTGAGCAGCTGGAGCGCCTGCATATGGCCAAGCTCAGCCGCAAGCCTCAGCTGGATAAGGTCGTGGAGCCGCCGGCCGTCAGCGAAAAAGTTGACCTAGAAGACCTAGATGCGGCGCTGGCTGAACTCGATGCGGTTGAGCCTAGTACTGATAGTAATGTAGATCGGGAAGCGCAGGGCCGCGCGTTGGATTCGTTGCGGGTGGGCAACTGGGTTGATCTGCGTCAGGATGATGGCAAGATGCTGCGCTGTCGTCTCGCGGCGGTTATCAATGGCATCGGCAAATATATCTTCGTAAATCGCGCCGGTATTAAAGTGGCCGAATACAATCGCGATGCTTTGGTCGAAGCCTTGACCGATGGCGATTTGCAGTTGATTGATGATGACCGCATGTTCGATCGGGCACTGGAGTCAGTGATCAGCAATCTACGCGATATGAATGATAAACCGTTAGTCTAAGTCGGTTGATAAAACGGCGTTAAATTGTGCCCCAGCTTGGGGTAGTGTGCCGTTTTGCCGATTGATAAGCTCCCGTCTGCGCTTGTCCCCTGCTACACTCCCAGACAGAAAATCGGGAGTGTAAATGTATAACATCGATAGTGACGGATGGTTTGACCACGCCGCTAAATTGCCCTCCGAAAACTGCAATGAGCGACCTGCTGGCGAAGACGTCAGTCTATTGCTAATCCACAATATTAGCCTGCCGCCCGGTGAGTTTGGCTCCGGTTGCGTGCAGCAGTTCTTTTGCAATGCGCTGGACTGTAGTCGCCACCCGGCACTGCATGATTTGCAAGACCTGCGAGTGTCGGCACATTTGTTTATTGATCGGGAGGGTCGCAGTTTTCAGTTTGTCTCGTTACTGAAGCGCGCCTGGCACGCCGGCGTGTCGGTGTTCGATGGTCGGGAGAATTGTAACGACTTCAGCATTGGTATCGAGCTGGAGGGCGACGATCATCAGCCCTACACCGGGTCTCAGTATCGCGAGTTGGCGGCGATTACACGCGCCCTTCAAGGGTATTTTCCGGCGATCACTGCGCGGCGCATCGTCGGTCATTGCGATGTGGCGCCACAGCGAAAAACCGATCCGGGTCCTGCGTTTGACTGGCACTACTACCGGGCGTTGCTTACCTCCACAGCGCTGATCTAAGGCGCTGCGGTAACTTCTTATAGTGGATACGACGATGGAATTTTTTGCGGTTTTGATAGCCTGGGCGGCGGTACAGTTTTGGGGAAGTGGGGCCTTGTTTCAACGCGACAGTTGGCTGCCGCACTTTCGCCGTACACTGCGCTATATAAAACATCCAGGACTGCGATTGGCGGTATTTTTGGCGGCACCGCTGCTACTGCTTTTGCTTATCGTGTGGTTACTCGGCCCGCTGGTGTTTGGCCTGCCCTTGTTTTTGCTCAGCGTGGTGGTTTTGCTATATAGCCTTGGGCGCGGTGACTTCCACATCCAGTTGCGGCTGTATTTAAACAGCTGGCGGCGAGGGGATTTAGAGGGCGCCTTTCGCTACGGTCAACACTTCAGTGCAGAGTTGTGCGACAGCGGCGCTGACAACGCATTGCAAATGCATCAGGCGGTGCGCAAGGCGGTGTTTTATCAGGGCTTTGAGCGCTGGTTTGCGGTGGTTTTTTGGTTTTTCCTCTTGGGCCCAGTCGCAGCGCTGTTCTACCGTTTGTTGTTTATCACCGCGCAGGACGCTCACGTCAGTCAGGATGAACGCGACCTAAGTAAAACTTGTTTGTATTACCTTGAATGGCTGCCGGTGCGCATGCTCGGTTTTGCCTTTGCGTTGATTGGCGATTTCGAGGGCAGTTTCCAAAAATGGCGGAAAACGTTGTTGGAGCCACTGCCCAGCGACGACTATCTGGACGAGTTGGGTTGCGGTTCTCTACCAGCCGTGGTTGGCGCTGAACTGGACGGCGAGCGCTTTGTCGAGCAGGCGGCGGATGAATTGCAGTCAGTGCAACAACTGCTGTCGCGCAGCTTACTGTGCTGGATTGCGGTTATGGCGCTAATGCAGTTGTTCTAATGCGTATTGGCGTTGACTTGGGGGGCACCAAGATCGAGGCCGTTGCCTTGGGCGAGGGCGGCGAGGTGCTATTACGCCGCCGTGTGCCAACCCCGCGCAGCGATTACCAGGCGATTGTTCGGGCGCTTGCCGATTTGGTGCTTGCTATTGAAGCGGAGCTGGGCGAACGAGGATCTGTTGGCGTGGGCTCTCCCGGCGCAGCCTCATTAAAAACCGGCGCGATGAAAAACAGCAATACCACCTGTATTAATGGCCGAACGCTGCAGGTGGACTTGTCTGCCCAGCTATCGCGTGAGGTGCGCCTAGCTAATGATGCCAACTGCTTTGCTTTATCCGAGGCGATCGATGGCAGCGCTGCCGATGCCAGTGCGGTATTCGGGGTCATTATTGGCACGGGAGTTGGCGGCGGCCTGGTCGTTAACAAGCAATTGTTGGTGGGTGGCAATGCCATTGCCGGAGAGTGGGGCCACAACCCGATGCCCGGAGCTGCCGAAGGACGGCGCTGTTACTGCGGGCGTTGCGACTGTATTGAAACCTATCTTTGCGGTGCTGGCTTGCTAGCCAGCTCGCAGCGGGTCGGTGGCCGGGCGGCCAGCGCCGAACAGCTGGTCGCGCTTGCCGACAGCGGTGATGCCTGTGCCAGCGAGGTATTGGAAAATTATTGTCGTGCCCTGGCGCGGGCTTTGGCGCTGGTGATCAATATTGTCGACCCCGAGGTCATTGTTCTCGGTGGTGGCCTGTCGAATATTCCCCTGCTGTATCGCCGTGTGCCCGAGTTGTGGGAACAGTGGGTGTTCAGTGACGAATGCCGCAGCCGCCTACTGCCGGCGCGCTACGGCGACAGCAGTGGGGTGCGCGGGGCGGCTTGGCTGTGGTAGGTGACCGACTAGCGCTTATCGGCGGGTTGCCACAACACTTCGTCACCGCCATCGCGTCGCGCCAGTAGCCGGGCCATCACAAACAGAAAGTCGGACAGGCGATTTAAATACTGCCGGCTGGTGTCATTCACCTGATCTTCTCGGCTCAGTGCTACCAGACTGCGCTCGGCGCGCCGGCAAATGGCGCGCGCCAAATGGCACAGCGCGGCTGGTTTGCTGCCACCGGGCAAAATAAAGTTCTTCAGCGGTGGTAGGTCTTCGTTCAGCGCGTCCAAGCTCTGTTCCAGCTCGCTGATACGCTCGGCGTTAACTAGTGTAAAGCCCGGTACCGCCAGCTCGCCGCCGAGGTCAAACAAGTCGTGTTGGATACGTGACAGCAGAGCGGCAAACTCGTCTTCGGTAGACAGCTCGGTAATCAACAGGCCGATTTGCGAATTCAGTTCATCGACATTGCCAATTGACTCCATGCGCACATGGTCCTTGTTTATCCGCGAGCCATCGCCCAGGCCGGTGCTGCCATCGTCGCCCGTGCGGGTATAAATCTTGGATAAACGGTGTCCCATATTTCCCTCTGCTTGCTGCTGTCTTGTAGAATGAGCCGCCGGCGTATTGCCTAGCGAGCGCCGTAAAGTATACGTGACTTACCGGCTCCGGGCAGCTCAGCGCCGGTCAATAACCGTAATAGGAGTCAGGGTGCTGGAATTGTATTTGGGGGGCGCACGCTCCGGGAAAAGCCGTCTGGCTGAGCAGCGCGCCTGCGACAGTGATCGCGAACTCATTTACATTGCGACCGCCACTGCGGGTGACTCTGAGATGGCGGCGCGTATCGCCCATCACCGTCAGCAGCGCGCCGGTTGCGGCTGGCAGACGGTGGAAGCGCCGGAGCAGCTCTGCGAGGCGATTGCCAGTCATGCGGCAGCTGAGCGCTGCATTTTGGTCGACTGCCTGACACTGTGGGTGAGCAATTGGCTAATTAAAGACGACGATGCGCAGTGGCAAAGGGTGCGCGCGGCGTTTTTGCACTGCATTCAACAATCGGCGGGGCAACTCATTCTGGTCAGCAATGAAGTGGGGCAAGGGGTTGTGCCTATGGGTGAGCTGACGCGGCGTTTTGTCGACGAGGCGGGGCGCCTGCACCAGGACATCGCCGCTGTTGCCGACCGCGTGGTGTTTGTTACCGCCGGCCTAGAACAAACTTTAAAAGGATAAAATTGTGAGTGAATGGTATCTCGATGCCGCGCCCGAGCCCAATGAAGAAGTCCGTTTGGCGGCGCAACAGCGCCAGGACAATTTAACGAAGCCGCGTGGTTCGCTGGGTCGTCTGGAAGACGTCGCCGTACAATTAGCGGCGATACAGGGCACGGTAACCCCTAAACTGGATCGCGCCTTTATTGCGGTATTTGCTGCCGATCACGGTGTTGCCGCCGAGGGGGTTTCGGCCTATCCGCAAACGGTGACCGCCGAGATGGTGAGAAACTTCGCCAATGGCGGTGCCGCCATCAGTGTGCTGGCCAAAAGCCTAGGGGCAAAATTTCAGGTGGTAAATGCCGGCACGGTCTACGCCATTGAAGACCTGCCCAATGTCGTCGACCGCCGCGTCGCTGCTGGAACGCAGAATATGTGTGTGACCGAGGCGATGGACCGCGAGCAGTGTCTGGAGGCCTTCGCCGTTGGTCGCGATATTATCGACGAGGCCGGCGATATCGATATCTTCCTCGGTGGTGAAATGGGCATTGGCAATAGTACCTCGGCCGCCGCCTTGGCAGTGGCCCACACCCGCTTGTCGGCCACGGCCATGGTTGGGCGCGGCACCGGCATCAGCGAGCAGGGCCTGGCGAAGAAAGCGGCGGTGGTCACACGGGCGATGTCCCGGCATCTGCCGCATATGAAAGACGGTGTGGAAACCTTGCGCCGCATCGGCGGGCTGGAGATCAACGCCTTGGTTGGCGCCTATATCCGCGCCGCGCAGAATGGCATTGCGGTATTGGTAGACGGCTATATTTGCACCGCGGCGGCCATCTCGGCGGTCAAAGTTAACCCCAGTATTCGCCCGTGGTTGTTTTTCTCCCACTGTTCGGCAGAGCCCGGCCACAAGCGCTTACTGGCCAAAATGGACGCCCTGCCGCTGCTGGAGTTGGACCTGCGTTTGGGCGAGGGCAGTGGCGCGGCGCTGGCGCTGCCCATCATGCAGTCTGCCTGTCGCCTGCACAACGAAATGGCCAGCTTCGAGCAGGCCGGTGTGAGTCGGGGTAACGATTAATGAGTGTCACCACTAGCCGTATCGACCTGTTGCGCCACGGCGCTTGCGAGGGCGGTGAAATCTTTCGCGGCAGCACTGATGTGGCGCTGAGCGCGCAGGGTTGGGGGCAGATGCGCGACAAAGTGGCGGCGGTGAACGAGGGCTGGGACCGTATCATCAGCTCTCCGCTGCAGCGCTGTGCACGCTTTGCCGAGGAGTTGTCAGAGCAGCGCGGAATCGCCCTGAGCGTTGACGACAATTTGCGCGAAATTCACTTTGGCGACTGGGAGGGCCTGCCCCACAGCGAGGCCCAGCAGCGCGACCCAGAAGTGTGGCGGCAGTTCTGGCAGTCGCCGGAACAAGCCAGCCCGCCCAATGGCGAGGCCATGAGCGATTTTTGCGCGCGGATTACCCGCAGTTTGGATAGCATCGCCGAGCGCCATCAAGGCGAGTCGCTGCTGCTGGTGGTACACGGCGCTGTTATTCGCGTAATGATCTGCCATTGGTTGGGGATGCCAATGGGGGCGATGACACGGCTGTCAGTGCCCTATGCCGGCCTCAGCCGCTTTCACATTTATCGCCAGCCCGGCCGCGACCCTTGGGTGCAGTTGCACAGCCACGGCTAGCGTGGCGGCTGTATCACCGGAGCCGACAGCGCGCGGCTGCCGCTGATATACCACTTGCCATCGCGACGAAAGAATTGGTATTCGGCGTGGTGGCGCTGGGTTTCGCCGGCGGCGAAGTCGCCGAAGCTACTTACGTATTGTTGGTATTCCATCTTGTCGGGCGACAGCTGCCGCGTTTCGGCAACGCTGGCTAAATCGTCGGCAAAGTACAGGTGGATATACACCTCCGCACTGCCGCGCTCGCCTTCATCTTGCTTACTCAAAATACTGATTTCGCGCAGCTCAAAAAATGCCGGCTCCGCCAGCCCTTCAATATTTTTTTTCAGCAAATTTTCAATGGTGTAATCGGTGAAGTCGATAGGCTTGCTGCAGGCGCCCAGGCTTGCCAGCAGGCCGACCAGCAACCACGGCCGCGCATGGCGGCCAAACAGGTATCGCATCATAAGGTTCTCTTTGGAAACAGTATTGTCATATTAGGGCGTTAGGCTCACGGCTTTCAATGGTGAGCACAATATCAGCGAGCCGTTAGTCAGCGAGTACGCCCATGGATCGTCGATTTTTTGTCAAAGCCATTACCACCGCCAGTCTCAGCATTCCCATACTGACAGCCTGCACCGGAGGGAGCAACGACAGCCGTTCGGGGGCCGCTGGCAGCGGCCCGGCGCTGACCCCCGGAATTCGTTTTGATCACGGCGTCGCCAGTGGTGATCCGCTGGATGATCGGGTGATTCTGTGGACTCGGGCCACCCCGCCGGAGGGGCATAACGCGGCAGTCACGGTGGCAGTTGAGATTGCCGAAGATCCGAATTTTGATCGGCTGGTGTTGGCGCAAACACTCACCAGCAGCGCCGCGCGCGACTACACCATCAAGTTTGACGCCGCCGGGTTGTTGGCCGGCACACGCTATTGGTATCGCTTTAAGAGCGCCGACAGCGTATCGGCCACCGGCCGCGCCCGCACCTTGCCACTGCCGGGCGAGTACACCGATCGCCTGCGTTTTGCGGTGTGTTCCTGCAGCAGCTATCCCCACGGTTATTTTTCGGTGTACCGGATGATTGCCAATCGCGAGGACCTAGACTTTGTGATGCACCTTGGCGATTACATTTACGAATATCAGCAGGGCGGTTACGGCGACCACCCTGAGCGCCCGCTGGACCCAGCCAATGAAATTGTCAGCCTGAGTGACTACCGCCGTCGCTATGCGCTCTATCGCCGCGATGCGGATCTGCAAGCGGCCCATGCCCAGCACAGTTTTGTCACCGTGTGGGACGACCACGAAACCACTGACAACTCCTATAAAAACGGCGCCAACAACCACAACGACGGCGAGGGCGATTGGTTTGAGCGCAAGCGCGTGGCGATTCAGGCCTATTTCGAGTGGCTGCCGATCCGCCCGCCTACGGCCAGCCAAGACAGTATCTACCGGGCATTTCGCTATGGCGACCTGGCCGATTTTATTATGCTGGATACCCGCCTCGAGGGCCGCGAAAAGCAGCTGGACAATCCTCTCGACCCGGCCCGCGCCGAGCAGCGTGACCTGTTGGGCCAGACCCAGAAAGATTGGCTTAAACACCAGCTGGCGGTGTCGCAGGGCATTTGGCGGTTTGTTGGCCAGCAGGTGATGTTCGCGCAATTGCAGTTGCTGGAAATACAGCGCCTGCTGCCCGGCGTACCCACCAATGACTTTAGCCCCTTGGTGGCGATTAATATGGACCAGTGGGACGGCTACCCCAGTGAGCGTGAAGAGGTACTGGATTTTATCGACGAGCAGGGCATTGACAACGTGGTGGTACTCACCGGCGATATTCACACCAGCTGGGCGAATGAAATTTACAAAAGCAGCGCGGTGCTAACCAGCGGCGTGCTCGACGAGCCGCTGGCAGTGGAGTTTGTTACCCCCAGCGTGACCTCGCCGGGCTTTCCCGAGGGGGTTGCCGAGGCGGTGTCGGCGGTGCTGCCGCTGGCCAATCCCCATATGAAATACACTGAGCTGAAGAGCAAAGGCTTTGTGTTGATCGATGTTAACCGAGAGCGCAGCCAGGCTGAATTTTACTACGCCGCCGATATCAGCCGCGCCGATCAGTCGGGGGTAGAAATGGACAAGGTGAAAACCCTTGCGGTGCAATCGGGCAGCAGCCGCCTGTCGGAAGATGGGCCGGTCTCCCAGCCGCGTAGCTAAACTGTAGTCTCAGTCGTTCAGCAGGCGCTCGAGGTCCAGGTGTTGCTCCACGCAGTCGGCCACGCGGTCGAGATTGGCTTCTATCAGCGCGTCGTAGTCGAAGTCCTGTTGCTGGCGGGCGCCCGCCCAGTCCAGCAGCAGTCGCCGCGCCGTGTCGTCGTCAAACAGGCCGTGAATATAGCTGCCCAGCAGCTGGTTGTCAGCGGAGACCGCGCCGTCAGGGCGGCCGTCGATGTCGGCAAAGGGCTGTGCAAGCGCCGCTCCGCGGCTCACCCCGGCGTGAATTTCATAGCCGCGAATACTGCTGCGCTGGCCGTTGAGTGCGCAGTGGCCTGTCACTTGGCGCAGGGTTTTGTCGGCGGCCAGCGTGGTGTCGAAGTCGAGCAGACCAAGCCCGTCACTACTGCCCGCCGGGCCTTCTATCCCCAGCGGGTCGTGGATGGCGGTGCCGAGCATTTGAAAGCCGCCGCAAATGCCCAGCACCTTGCCGCCGTAGCGCAGGTGGCGCAGCAGTTGCTCGGCCCAGCCGTTGTCGCGCAGCTGTTGCAGATCGCCGCGCACACTCTTGCTGCCGGGCAAAATCAGCAGGTCGCAGGCCGGCAGTGGCTGGCCCTTGCGGACAAACTGCAGGTCGACATTGGGGTGCAGGCGCAGGGCGTCAAAGTCGGTGTGATTGCTGGTGCGAGGTAGCACCGGCACAGCCACCCGCAGCGCGGCGTCCGCCAATTGCTGGCTGGCATCTATGGCATCTTCGGCCTCCAGATGCAGGTCGTGCAGATAGGGCAGCACGCCCAGCACCGGCTTGCCGGTGCGTGCCTCCAGCCAGTCCAGCCCGGACTGCAACAGGGCGATATCGCCGCGAAAGCGGTTGATCACAAAGCCGGCCACCCGCGCCTGCTCGCTGGCAGACAGCAGCTCTAGCGTGCCGACCAAGTGGGCAAATACGCCGCCGCGGTCGATGTCGGCGACGATAATCACCGGGCAGTCCACGGCCTCGGCAAAGCCCATATTGGCAATGTCATTGGCGCGCAGATTAATCTCGGCCGGGCTGCCCGCGCCTTCCACCACAACCCAGTCGTACTGTTGGCTGAGTCGCCGGTGTGAGTCCAATACCGCGCGCCGCGCCGTGGCCTTGTAGGCGTGGTAATCCTGGGCTTCCATATTGCTCAGTGCCA
>JBFKEA010000031.1:0-15263 GCA_041619375.1 Spongiibacter sp.
GGTGGCGATGCCCGGCGGCTGTTTCACGGTCGCGGTCAGTGCTATCCCGACTATGAGTGGTTGACGGTGGATTATTTTTCACCGCTGCTGTGGTTGGTGCTGTACCGCGAGCCGCCGGCGCAGTTTTGGGGCGATTTCTGCGCCGCATTGCGTTGCCAATACGGTGGTGCGGTTGCTGGCGCGGCGGTGCAACATCGCTACCGGCGCGATGCCGAGCTGCTGTGGTTGTGGGGGGAGCCCGAGACAGTGCTGCAAGTCCGTGAAGACGGCCTGAAGTTTGGCCTGCAGCTGGGCGGTCGGCAGAACATCGGCTACTTCATGGATATGCAGCCGGCCCGCCAGTGGCTGCGAACGGTGGCGCCGGGTCGGCGCGTGCTGAATTTGTTTTCCTATAGCTGCGCCTTTTCGGTGGCTGCCAGTGCGGTGGGAGCCGAGGCGGTGGTGAATATTGATATGAGCAAGGCGGCGCTGCGCAGCGGCCGTGCCAACCACGTGATGAACCCCGGGGCAGAAACCGAATTGCATTTTCTGGGACACGATATTTTTCGCAGCTGGGGCAAGCTCAAAAAGCTGGGGCCCTACGAGGTGGTCATTTGCGATCCGCCTTCGCGCCAGGCGGGCAGTTTTGACGCCGCCAAAGATTACGGCAAGTTGCTGCGCCGTATGGACAGTCTTTGCGCGCCCGGCGCGGAGGTGTTGCTGTGTCTGAATTCGCCGTGGCTGGGTGAGGCGTTTTTGCGCGACTGCGCCGCTGAGCACTGGCCGGCAGGGCAGTTTTGCGAGCGCTTGGCAGGCCGTGAAGACTTTCCCGAGCGCGATGCCGATGCCGCGCTCAAGGTGTTGAGATACCGCGCGCCTAGCTGACAGCGCGCAGTTTTTTGCGGTAGCCCTGCAGGAAGCGCGCGAAGCGCTCGATCGCATCGGCTAGGTCCAGCTTGTTCGGCAGGAAGACGATACGCAGATGGTCGGCGGCGCCCCAGTTAAAGCCGCTGCCCTGTACCAGTAGAATCTTTTCCTGGTTGAGCAGGTCGAGCACCAGTTGTTCATCGTTGGCGACGGGATAGACCTCGGGGTCTAGGCGCGGGAACATGTAGATGGCACCGGCCGGTTTGGTGCAGCTTACGCCGGGGATATCGTTGAGCATTTTCCACGCCAGGTCGCGCTGTTCAAGCAAGCGGCCGCCGGGCAAGATTAATTCATTAATACTTTGGTAGCCGCCGAGGGCCGTTTGAATGGCGTGCTGGGCCGGCACATTGGCGCACAGTCGCATCGACGACAGTATGTCCAGGCCCTCGATGTAGTCTTTGGCGCGATCCTTGGCACCGGAGACAATCATCCAGCCGCTGCGGAAACCGGCCAAACGGTAGGCCTTCGACAAGCCGTTAAAGGTCAGGCAGAGAACCTCCTTGCTGATACTTCCCAGCGGGATATGCACGGCGTCGTCGTAGAGAATTTTACTGTAAATCTCGTCGGCGAAGATCACCAGCTCGTGCTCTTCGGCAATGGCAACTAGCGCCTCGAGCATCTCGCGACTATAGACCGCGCCGGTGGGGTTGTTAGGGTTGATGATGACAATCGCCCGGGTTTTGTCGGTGATTTTACTGCGAATGTCTTCCAGCGAGGGCTGCCAGTCGTTGTCTTCTTCACAGACATAGTGCACCGGCTTGGCGCCACTCAATGATACCACCGCGGTCCACAGCGGGTAGTCCGGGGAGGGGATCAGCACCTCGTCGCCAATGTTGAGCAGCGCTTGGGTGGCCATGGTGATCAGTTCGCTGCAGCCATTGCCCAGATAAATATCATTGATTTCCACGCCGGGGATACCAATTTTCTGGCACTCTTGCATCACGGCTTTGCGGGCGGAATACAGTCCTTTGGAGTCGCTGTAGCCCTCGCTCTCGGGCAGCATGCGAATGACATCCTGGATGATTTCCTCGGGAGCATTAAATCCAAAGGGTGCCGGGTTGCCGATGTTGAGTTTGAGGATACGATAACCTTCTTCCTCCAGCTCATTGGCGCGGCGTAGCACAGGCCCGCGGATGTCGTAGCAGACGTCCTGGAGTTTGCTGGATTTGTAATAGTTGCTCATGGCAGTCTTCTAAATAAGAGTGGCGATCGTCGCCGAGGCGCATTTAATTGAGGGTGCGACGGCAGTTTGTCCCTAGTATACGTGCTCAATCGCACCCAGGTGGAGGGAAAATGATGGAAAAAATCGTGAAAACCGCGCAGCAGTGGCGGGAGCTGCTCGGCCCGCAGGCCTACCAGGTGTGCCGTGAAAAGGGCACCGAACGCGCCTTTAGTGGTGACTACTACCACGAGACCGCGCCGGGCATCTACCGCTGTCGTTGCTGCGAGGCGGCGCTGTTCAGCTCTGAGTGCAAGTATGACTCGGGCTCTGGCTGGCCGAGTTTCTTCCAGCCGGCGGCGAGCGAGGCGGTGGCAGTGCACCGCGATACCAGTCACGGTATGGTGCGCGACGAGGTAACCTGCGCACGCTGTGATGCGCATTTGGGGCATGTCTTTAACGATGGGCCGCCGCCGACCGGGCTGCGTTACTGCATTAATTCGCTATCATTAAGCCTCGATAAATCAGCAACTTGACGAATTTCTGTGCAGCTTGGCTGAAAAGTGTGCAAATTCGCCGGAAATTTCAATTATTTTACTTTTGTCCGCTATTCCGACTTGACGGCAGGGGGTTGGCTCCCTAAAATTCGCGCCACTTTCAGGCAACAAGTGACTCGAAGTCTGGAAGGTTTGCGGCGTCCCCTTCGTCTAGTGGCCTAGGACACTGCCCTTTCACGGCAGTAACAGGGGTTCGAGTCCCCTAGGGGACGCCAATTAATTTTGCTTTGCAGCTATAAGGCTGTGGGGCAGGGAAGGGAAAACTGGCCGTTTTTCCTTTCGCCAGAACGCGGTGATAACAGCGTTTGCAGCCTTGACGAGTTCAGCTGCAATCTCTAAAATTGCCGCCTCTTTTGAGCCGCCACTACCGTCGAGGTAAGGCAGCTTGAAAGGTTTGCGGCGTCCCCTTCGTCTAGTGGCCTAGGACACTGCCCTTTCACGGCAGTAACAGGGGTTCGAGTCCCCTAGGGGACGCCATTTATTTTGTTGGGTTGAGAGGGCTTTCAGCTCGGCAGTCGCAGCAAATGACTTGAGAAAAATATTCTAAGTCGCTGTTGACAAAGGAAATTGTTAGAAATAATATTTCCGCCACGCAGTTTTCAATATGCTGAAAAGCAACGAGAAATTTGCGGGAATAGCTCAGTTGGTAGAGCGCAACCTTGCCAAGGTTGAGGTCGCCGGTTCGAACCCGGTTTCCCGCTCCAAATTTAAAAAGCGAAACGCTAGCGTTTCGATTTTTTTATGTCTGAAATTTGTCATGCGGGCGCCGGGGCGCCCGCGCTGCCTCAGTGCATACCGAATACCTTGGCGCGCAAGTCGCGGTAGTGGCCGCTTTGGCTGTCATCCTCGGCTGTGGTTTGCTGGTAGTAGCGCTCTTCCAGCTGTTGGTATTGCTCCAGCTCACTGTCGCTGAGAAAGTGCAGGCAGTCACCACCAAAATACCACAGCAAATCTCGGTGCATCATAGGGGTGAGGTCGGGAAAGTGTGCGATGATTCGGCACAGCAGTGTCTGACCGCGCTCTAGGGCGTCGTCGCCCGCCAAATGTTGGCTGAACTGTGCAAAGCCCTCTAAAAGTTCTCTGATGGCGTCTTCGGTATAGTTGCCGTGGCCGGGCAGGCCACTGCGGCACTGATCAGAAAACTGTTCGAACAGGTGTTGGAAATACTGGGATCGGCTGTTCACAATGGCTCCGTGTTGGGCTGCTGGCGCGCCAGTGTATTCGATCTTCCGGCCGTGGCAAAATACGCGCCGTTTTCGCTAATCTAACGATGGGAAATTACTATGAGCAAAGCCCTGGAAATCAAGGGATTGCGAAAGGTCTACGACAACGGATTTGAAGCGCTTAAGGGGATCGACTTGAGTGTGGAGGAGGGCGACTTCTTTGCGCTGCTCGGTCCCAATGGCGCCGGTAAGTCGACGACCATCGGCATAATCTGCTCGCTGGTTAAAAAAACAGCGGGCTCGGTCAACGTTTTTGGTCACTCCATCGACAGTGAGTTGGCGCTGGCCAAAAAAGAGATCGGCGTGGTTCCGCAGGAATTCAATTTCTCTAATTTTGAAACTGTGTGGGACATCGTGGTTAATCAGGCGGGCTACTACGGCTTGAGTCGAGATATTGCCGCTCAGCGCGCTGAGCAGTACCTGCGCCAGCTGGATCTCTGGGACAAGCGGAACGTCGCCTCGAGAATGCTCTCCGGGGGAATGAAACGCCGGCTGATGATTGCCCGCGCGCTGGTCCACGAGCCGCGGCTGTTAATTCTCGACGAGCCGACGGCCGGTGTTGATATTGAATTGCGGCGATCGATGTGGGCGTTTCTAAAAGATATTAACCGCCGCGGCACGACCATTATTCTGACCACCCATTATTTAGAAGAGGCGGAGAGCTTGTGCCGCAATATCGCCATCATTGATAGCGGCGAAATTGCAGAAAACACCGCGATGAAGACCCTGCTTAAGCAATTGCACCGTGAGACCTTCATTCTCGATAGCAAAGACCCTCTGCCCGAAGATATTGCGCTGGACGGCTTTGATACTCAGCAGACCGACGAGCAGATGTTGGAAGTGGCCATTGACAAGGGTGCCTCACTGAACTCGCTGTTTGCTGCGCTGAGCGCCAGGGGCATAGAGGTGACGAGCATGCGCAACAAGGCCAACCGACTGGAAGAATTATTTGTGGCACTGCTGGATAAGAAGTAAGCGCTGCGAGTACAACGAGGTGTATAGATTATGACAGCCCGCGAACAATGGATCGCTTTTGCAACAATTGTGCGTAAGGAAATCCGCCGTTTTCTGCGTATTTGGATGCAAACCCTGTTGCCACCGGCGATTACTATGTCGCTGTATTTTGTGATTTTTGGAGCCCTGATCGGATCGCGCATCGGCGAAATGGGCGGTTTTAGTTATATGGAATTTGTGGTGCCGGGCTTGATTATGATGTCGGTCATCACCAATGCCTATTCCAATGTGGTGTCATCATTTTTTGGTGCCAAGTTTCAGCGCTTTGTCGAGGAAATTTTGGTGTCACCCATGTCCAATAACACCGTGTTGTGGGGCTATGTGTTGGGGGGAGTGGCTCGGGGGCTGTTAGTTGGGCTTATCGTCACCTTGTTGTCATTGTTTTTTACCCGTTTGCATATTCAGCATACGCTAGTCACCGTGGCCATCGTGCTGATGACCTCGGTAATGTTTTCGCTGGCAGGTTTTATCAATGCCGTATACGCCAATAATTTTGATGATGTGTCGATCGTGCCGGTCTTTGTGTTGACGCCACTGACGTATTTGGGAGGGGTGTTTTACTCCATCGATATGTTGCCGGAGTTCTGGGCTAACGTGTCGCGGCTTAACCCGATGTTGTATATCGTCAATGCTTTTCGCTATGGCGTGCTCGGCGTGTCTGATGTTGATGTCGGCACCGCTTTTGCGATGGTGGCGGTGTTTACCCTGTTAGCTTACGGCTATTGCATGCACCTGCTTAACAGCGGCAAGCGGCTACGCCAGTGAGGATTCGGCGATGACTATTCACGGCCCGCTGGGCGCACATGTTGACTACCCCGAGCACTATGACGCCAGTGTGCTGCACCCGATTGCTCGGGAGGAGGGGCGAGAGCGGCTGGGCGTTGCTGGCGATCTGCCATTTTCCGGGGTAGATATCTGGAATGCCTACGAATTGTCTTGGCTCAATCCGCGCGGTTTGCCGCAGGTGGCCTGTGGCGAATTTCACTTTCCGGCGCAGTCGCCTTACATCGTCGAGTCAAAGTCCTTTAAGTTGTATTTGAACTCTTTTAATCAGACGGCGTTCAGTTCACCGCGGCAGGTGAAAGAGCGACTTGAGCAGGACCTCAGTGAGGCTTGTGGCGCAGCTGTGCAGGTGTACTTACATCTGCCCGCCAGCTGGGCCACGGCGCTGGCGCCACAGCCGATGTCCGGGCTTTGTCTGGACCAACTCGAGATCGCCGTCGATACCTATCAGCCGAGTTCGAGCTTGCTGGGCTATTGCCGCGAAGACGTTGTCGAGCAGCAGTATTACAGCCATCTACTGCGCTCGCGTTGCCCGGTGACGGGACAGCCGGATTGGGCGAGTATCAGCATTTCCTGCCGGGCGCCAAAACTGGATGAAGAAGGGCTGCTTCGATATTTGGTGTCGTTTCGCCAGCAGAATGATTTTCATGAGCAGTGTGTTGAACAGATTTTTTGCGATTTACAGCGGGCTTATTCGCCGTTGGAATTGACGGTGTATGCGCGCTATCTGCGGCGCGGTGGCCTTGATATCAACCCTTGGCGAAGCACCGTCGCACCGCCTAGTGAGGGCTTGAATACGCGGGGTTTTAGGCAGTAGGGCGGTAAGTAAATCACCGGATGGCGATTTACGGGGCTGCTGGAGATAATCCTCAAACTGTCAGCGGCTTGGTACGGAGACCTCATGCTCATTTCCAGCTATCTCTTGGGATACAATGATAACGGTACGGTCAGCCACCTCGGCGTAGACCACGTTTTCCCTCGTAATGTAGATGGCGCTTGTTTCGACCTTTGCGAGTCGACCTATGACAGCCCCCTGCTCCACTATGACCTGTTAATTTATTTTCCCCATGCCGAACAGCCCAAAGAGCTGATCTGCCTGCCCGACTTGCCCGAGGCAGCGGTCAGTGCTCTGCAGGGGGATATTGCCTTGCCGGTGATTGACTTTGCCTGTGGCCGCTCGGTGCGGGTGCATCTAAGTCGACCGCACGATCGCGATTGCGCCTGAGGAGGCGAGTATGTGGAAGCCCAATCTCGTGCGCAGTAAGCGCTACACCATGCACGGCCCAAGGTCCTCAGTCATTATATGGCCGGAGACTCGGCGCCTGGTTTATGCGGCCAATTTCGCCGCACAGATTCCCGCGGTGATTTTGCCACTGGTGGAAAGGGACGAGCGCTGCGGTTTGGATAGCGCCTGTATATACCGAGTGATGGCGCTGTCTAAGCACTTTTCCGAAGCCGACAAGCCTTAAGCCCAGAAACGCCTTTTCTGCGCCTCGCGCCTTTTTCCCGCAATTGCTTTATTATGTGGCCGTTTGCCAATTACGGGGATTTTCAGGTGTCTGACCACGCACAATTACAAGCCTTTATCACCATGCTGGGTATGCAAGACCGGATGAATCAGCGTGTTCACCCTCAGTGGGTCGACCAGCACTACGAGTGGTATCGCGCCGTGTGGATTGAGTGCGGCGAGCTGATGGATCATCAGGGCTATAAGTGGTGGAAAAAACAATCCTGCGAGCTGGAGCAGGTGCAGTTGGAAGTGGTGGATATCTGGCACTTTGGTATGAGTGCCCTGTTCAAGCCGGGGCGAAGCCATGAGGACATTGCCCGGATTATGCTCGATGAGGTGGTCAGCAGCGTCGCTGTTGAAGCCGATGTACTGACTGCGACCGAAGCCCTGGCGTGCCACAGCCTGTCGACGAAGTCGTTTTCAACCGCGCTGTTTCGCGATTTGCTTTATGCGGTCGGCTTAGACTTTGGCAGTCTATATCGCCAGTATGTTGGTAAGAATGTGCTGAACTTTTTCCGTCAGGATCACGGCTATAAAGACGGCAGCTATGTTAAAAACTGGGCTGGTCGCGAAGATAATGTGCACCTGGTTGAAATTCTCGGCGAGCTGGATAGCACGGCAGCGGATTATGCCGATCAGGTATACCGCGCGCTCGCGGCGCGGTATCCGGGAGTCTGAGCGTTGAATCAGGACGGCCTGTCGACATCAGCCCTAGCGCGGCAGCTGGAACTGCCGGTGCAACAGCTGTTCGCGACGTTGAAAGACTACGGCTGGATTCGCAAAGCTGATGACAGTTGGTTGTTGACGGCGAAAGGGCAGTTTGAAGGTGGACGCTACGTAAATAGCAAACGCTACGGGCGTTACATCGTCTGGCCGCCAAGTATTATTGAGCACCCCTTGTTCCAGGCGATGGAGAGTCAGCGCCTGTTGTCGGCGGCGGATTTGGGGCGGCCGCTGGGAATAGCGGCTCGCCAGCTGAATCGGCTGCTCTGCGCTCTGGGTTATATCGTTCCCGGAAGGCGCGGCTGGGAGGCAACGGCCAGTGGCCAGCGCTTGGGTGCCCAGCCTTGCGAAAACCCGCAAAGCGGGCAGTGTTATGTGATGTGGCCGGAGGATATGTTGGCGCACCCGCCGTTACTGACGCTTCATCAGCGCAGTCAGCGTAGCGATGACCTGTTGAGCCCCTGCATCAGCGTAGATGGTAAACACTGTGTCAGTGAGGTGCATCGGCGGGTGGCTAATTGGCTGTATTTTGCCGGTCTGCGCTATGCCTGTGCCCAACCGTTAACGGCGCCTGCTGTCGGCGATGTGGATTTTTACCTCCCCGAGCACCAGCTGTGTTTGGAGATATGGGGTGGTCAGGAGCATCCCGACACATTGTCGGCGCGAATGGCGCGCGCCGAGATTTGTAAGCAGCGGGCCATTTCGGTGATCGACGTTCACCCGGAGGACCTCGACGGTTTGGAGGAGTACCTCAGTCGTCGGCTGCAGGAGGCGGGGGTTAAAACCCTGTAGTGACTCAGTGCTCAAACTCACCGTCGATGGCAGCCGCTAGGGCGAGATCACGGGCAGATAGGCCGCCAATATCGTGGCTGGTGAGGGCGATGCGCAGGCGGTTGTAGCTATTGGACCAGTCAGGGTGATGGTCTATCTTTTCCGCGCGCAAAGCGACGCGCGTCATAAACGCAAAAGTTGCGGAAAAACTGCCAAATTGGAATTCGCGAATGATGCTGTCGCCCTCAAGTCGCCACAGCGGCAGTTGTTTTAATGCCTCGCGGAGTTCTTGGTCGGTGAGTTTGACTGTCATAACTATTCCTATTGCGGTATTTGATTCTAATTATTTTACGGGCTTTTGCAGAATGACCCCACATTCCATGTGATCGGTGTAGGGAAATTGGTCAAACAGCGCGAAAGCCTGAGCATTGTGTGTTTTGCATAACTTTTGCAGGTCGCGGTGCAGGGTATGCGGGTTGCAGGATATATAAATAATGCGGTCGAAACGTGCAACCAGTTCACGGGTGCCGTCGTCTAGACCCGCGCGAGGTGGGTCAACCAATACGCAGGCGATGTCGTAGCTGTCTAGAGACATGCCTTCGAGGCGACGAAATTGCCGTTCGCCGTTGAGGGCAGAGGTAAATTCCTCGCTGGACATACGCAGGATATCGACATTGTCGATGGCGTTGCTGGCAAAGTTCTCACGCGCCGCTTTAACGGAGGTTTTGGAGATCTCGGTGGCCAATACCTGGCGAAATTGTGCGGCGAGCGGCGCGGTGAAGTTACCATTACCGCAATACAGTTCCAATAAGTCTCGCTGTGAATCTGAACCGCAGTGGTTAATGGCCCAGCTGATCATTTGGCAGTTAACACCGGCGTTGGGTTGGGTAAAGCCGCCCTCGTATTGACGGTAGTGGTAGTTGCGACCGTTAATCGGTAGGCGCTCCTCAACATAATCGCGCCCCAGCACCAGTTTTTGCTTACGGCTGCGGCCAATAATATCGATGCTGAGTTGTTTGCGCAGTTGTTCGGCGGCGAGCTGCCAGGCGTCGTCTAGGCGGCGGTGGTAGATCAGGGTGACCAACATATCACCGCTCAGCGTGCTGAGGAATTCAATCTGGAACAGGCGGTGGCGCAGCGCTGGATTAGCTTGCAGGGCCTCGCGCAGTGTCGGCATCAATGTGCAAATAGCGCGGCTGGCTACTGGAAAGTCGTCAATCCGGATCGGAGTTTTGGGCGCGGCGCTGTCGAACATGGCGTAATACAACTCGTCGCCGTCGTGCCATATGCGAAATTCGGCGCGCATCCGGTAGTGGGTCGGCGTCGAGGTGAAAAGTTGTGGCTGGGGCAGGGCAACATCGCTAAACAGCCGGGTGCAGCGCTCGGCTTTGTCGGCCAGCAGGGCGTCGTAATCTTGCGCTTGGATAGTGTGACTCATGGTCTGGCAGTTCTCGATTTTTTACAAGCGGTCGCGGCGGCGGGCGGCCCACAGCTCGCGGGCAGAGGTCATTGCGGTATCGCAGTCTAGGCTGGCATCGCGCAGTTGTAGAGCGATGGCAATGCTGCCGACTATCGCGTGCCGGCCGTAGTCGTCCACGTCGTCGCTACGCCAGGCGCGGCGCAGGGCATCGCTGCCAAGCTCGCTTTGCCACGGTTGGCGGCCGTCGAGTAATTTGGGCCATTGCTGTTCGCTAAGCTCACCGTCGTGTACGTACTTCACTTTGCACAGTGCTTCAGGTTTGCGCTCGGCTTCCCCGGCTTCCCCTTTAAAAACTGCGGCGTGGGGCTGCTCTAGCAGCGCCGCAGCGCGCTGGTGGCTGTCGGCGTAGGCGGGGTGGAAGATGCTTTGCATGGAATAGTCAGCGGCGAAGGGGTTAATTAAGCGGGTGAGGCTGTGTACGGGGGAGCGCAGGCCGAATTGCTGACGCAGGTCGATCATGCGCTGCAGTGCCGGCGATATCAACGGCAGGGGCAGGTAACAAAAGTTTCGCTGCGCCAGTGCGATTTGGCAGTCCGACCACTGCTCGGCGACGGGTTCGCCGAGCTCGCTCAGCAGCTGCTGGCTGTAGACCCGCTCGGCAGTGTGACCGGCGGCGCCGTGCATGACAACCTTAAGGCCGCTATCGGCCAGCGCCAGAGCGGCCAATAAATACCAAGCCTGTTGACGGCGTTTGCCCGCATAGCTTGCCCAGTCGAGATCGACGGCCAGACTGGGTGCCTTGAGGTGGTCGCGCACCGCGAGCACGAAACCGGCCAGTTCCTCCGGGCTTTCTTCCTTTACGCGAAGTAGCATCAAAAAAGCGCCGAGCTGAACGTCTTCTACCTCGCCGCGCAGAATCATGCCCATGGCATTTCGGGCTTCATCTAGTTCTAGTGAGCGCGAGCCGGATTTACCTTTGCCGAGAATGCGCACGTATTTTGCGAAGGGGTGTTCTGTCATGGTGGCCCTATATTGCGGGAAGGCGATTGAGGCACATTGGGCGCCGTTAATAGTGCAGATTTTACCAGCTAAGACAGTGGCTGTGTTCGCTGCACAGGCTAACAAAGCGGGAATAGTCGATGCTCGGCAGTGTTGAGGTGTCGCCGCCACCGTCGAGGCGGTATTGCAGGACATCTGCTCGCGGCGCGCCGTTTGCGCCTTGAGTCAGGGCTTCCGGGAAAAAAACCAGTATGTCGCCGGGGCCGATACAGGGCAGGGCGCGCCGTAAGCTGTCGTTAGTCTGCAGGATATGTAAGTGGCTCAAAAGCTGATTACCTGAGTGTTGCTGTCGATCATCTTGCGTAAACCGACTTCACTTAGCGGCAGAAAATCCAGATGTTGTTCGCGGTGTTGGCGCGACGTATCCAGGCAGTGCAGGGCGCTGATACCAAATTCTTGTAGCTGCTGGCATAGCGATGGCGAGCTGAGTAGTGCGCGCCGGGCTTCTGGCCAGAGCACCATTTGAGCTTGGCCGCCAAATACCAGCGTGGTCAGGGCGATGTCGCAGGCGTGTTTAAGTGATGGGGCTTGGCTGATCAGGATAAGCATGACCTAAGCTCCAAAGCGCAGGCAGCGGTCTGAGCGGCTGATCGCGTCGTGCCAGAGCCCGAGGCCGCCCAGAGTAAAGTGTTGGGCGAGATGGTGCTTGTCGATGCCACAGTGACTAGCACTGCCGCTGCACAGGGTCAGTTCCACATCGGCGGTGCTGGCGAGGTGCTGCCACTGTTGCTGTGCATCGCGGGCCGGGCTGAGGCTCGCGCCGGTTTCTACGGCGTCACCGATAAAAAATACACACTGGAGTTGATGTCCGGCTGCAATGGCGGCCTGACAAAATTTCAGTGCATGACGATGACTGGCGTGCCCGCTGGGGCCGCTGAGCATAATGGCGAAAAGCATGGCAAGAGGGGGTCCCCCGCCCGCGGGCGGGGGAGAATGGATCAATCGTCAGCGCTGAATACACCCAGCAGGTGCAGCAAGTGAACGAACAAGTTGTAGATATCCAGGTACAGTGCCACGGTGGCGCGGATGTAATTGGTCTCGCCGCCGTGAATGATACGGCTGGTATCAAACAGAATCAGGCCTGACATGATAAATACCGCTGCTGCTGAGATGGCCAGCGATACCACAGGAACTTGGAAGAAGATGTTGGCGATGCCGGCGACGACAATCACCAGTAGGCCGACCATCAAAAACCCACCCAGGAAGGAGAAGTCTTTGCGAGTGGTCAGTGCATAGGCTGACAGGCCAAAGAATACCAGCGCCGTGCCGCCCAGTGCCTGCATCACCAGTTGCGGGCCATTGGGTAGAGAAAGATAGCCGTTGAGCATAGGGCCGAGTGCGGCGCCCATCAGTGCGGTGAAAACAAAGGTTGCTACCAGGCCTTTGCCTGAGTTGGCGGTAGCGTTGACGACAAACAACATCACTAAGCCGCCTAGCGACAGTCCGAGTGCGGCGCCTCGGCCAATTTCCATGGCCATGGCCAAGCCGGAAAATATCGCGCTATTGAGCAGGGTCAGCCCCAGCAACATATACGTGTTGCGCAGCACCTTGCTGACTTCAATCGCGGGGGCTGTTGCAGTAGTTGATTGAAAAACAGCTTTGTCTTGCATGATTTACTCCGTGTGTAAAAAGCAACTTTCTCAATAGATGATACGCACTGGCGGCGAATTTGGAAACGTGAAACGACAGTATTTCTCGGTATTCGCAGTTGCGCGGCTTACCGTGAATAAGTGGGGGGTGTCGGGGAGTTTTTCAAGGATTGCAGGGGGGTAAAGAATGGCGGAGGGGCAGGGATTCGAACCCTGGGACGGTCGCCCGTCGCCGGTTTTCAAGACCGGTGCTTTCGACCACTCAGCCACCCCTCCGCGGAAGCCCGAGATTATACCTAGGTTTGTTTTTGAAACAAGCGTCTTTCTGAAAAAGACTTATAAATCAGTTGGGTGTGGCTAAAATTTAGCCAAAAAAAGCCCGGCGATTGCCGGGCTTGCTGGGCGATAGCCGACTTAGTTGCGCGGATCGTTAGCGGCGCGGGTCGCCTTGGGGCGATCTGCGCTGGGCTGCGCGACAATACTGGGATCGAGTGCCGGCGGCTGCGGCTGTGCGGTGATGATTGTCACTGTCTCAATCGGCCGTGGTGCCACTCGGGGGTCATTTGACGCGCGACCTTCGGGTCTTGCCACTGCGCTGGTGCTGGCCGGGGTTACCGGGCTGCTGACAACCGGCTTTTTGGCGGCCGCTGGCGCACTAACCTCTGCCTGCTTGCTGCTGGCCTTGCTGGGCATTGCTGCGGCGGCATCGTCCTGCGCTGGCATGGTGCTGGGCGCGGCAGCGTCGACCACTTTTTCGGCAGGCTCGCTGCCAATGGCCTCGGCCTTGGGAGCCTCGCTTGCCGTGTCAGTGTCTGCCGGCGAATCGACTGGCTGAGTCTCTGTCGCATCTGCTTGCGGTGCACTATCGCTTGCCGGGGCTGCGGGGGTATCGGCCTTCGGAGTATCAGCTTGCGCCACAGCAGATGCTTTGGGCTCTGCTGTGTCCGCAGCAATGGTCTCTGGGCTGTCAGTTTGCGTGGCGGCCGAGGGCGCGTCACTAGTGGGTACGGCCGGTTCTGCGGCGGTGTCCGCGCTCGCTGCTTGCTCGGCGTTGGCGGTTTCGGCTTTTGTATCGGCTGCGGCAGTAGCAGTAGCAGTAGCAGTGGAGCTGTCGCTGGTGCTGGCGGATTCTGCCTGTGCTGCTGGCTTGGCGGTTTCGTCGCTGACGATACTGTTGCGCGCGTCCTCAGGTAGGCTGTCTACCGGCACAGCACTGCGCTTGCGCTCCTGTGGGCCGCGTGGGCGGCGGTTGCCGCGGCGGCGTGGGCGATTGCCGCTTTCATTGCTGCCGCTGTTGTTTTCCGTAGTGACCTCGGCTTGTTCTGAGGTGGTTTTTTGTAGTTCCTCAGTCTTCGCCTTGTCGCCGCCGTCGACTTGCTCGTTGCGATTGCGGTTGCGATTGCGTCCACGGCGCTCGGCGTTGCGGTTGTCGCTGCGCTCTTCGTTGCGCTTGTCGCCGCGTTTTTCGCGGTTATCGTTGCGCTCTTCGCTGCGTTTTTCCTGGTTGGGTTTGTCGCCGTCGCGCTCTGGGCCTTTACTGCTCTCGCCCTGGCGGCCGCGCTGTTCGTTGGGTCGGCGGTTGCGGTTGCGGTTGCGGTTTTGGCCGCCGCGATTGTTCCGATTGCCGTTGTTGCCGTTGTTGCGATTGCGGTTAGCCGGGCGGCGTGGCTCGGGTTGCGGCTCGGGTTCTGGCTCCTCGCTTTTAAATAGCGCGGCAATGCTCTTGCCCAGCTTGCTAAAGAAGCCGGGTTCGTCTTGGCTTGTGCTGGAAACCGCCGTTTTATTGCCGCTCGCCACGGCGGGGGTGTCGGCTACCGGAGTGGGGGCCGGAGCGGGTGTTTTGGGGGCCAATGTTCTGACTACCGCAGCCGGTGCTGGCGCGACCGGGGTGGCTTCAATTTTGCTCAGTTCGTCTTCACTCTCGGCGTCGGCGGCTATTTTGTAGCTGACCTCGGCGTCGCCTTCGATGTCGTTTTCGCGCAGGCGCACCACTTCAAAGTGGGGGGTATCGAGGTGTGGCGCAGGAATAACGACGACACGAACATTGCTGCGTTGCTCGATGGCGTAAATCACCGTGCGCTTTTCGTTAAGCAGGTAGGAGCCGACGTTGACCGGGACAATGGCGCGGATTTCGGCGCTTTTCTCTTTGTTGGCCTCTTCTTCGACGAGTCGCAGAATAGACAGGGCGAGTGATTTGGTGTCGCGGATGGTGCCTTGGCCGCTGCAGCGGGGGCAGACCTTGGCGCTGGTTTCGCCTAGGGAGGGGCGCAGGCGCTGGCGAGACATTTCGAGCAAGCCAAAGCGAGAGATGCGCCCAGTTTGAATGCGGGCGCGGTCGCTGGCCATGGCGTCGCGGACACGATTTTCGACTTCGCGCTGGTTTTTCGCGGCCATCATGTCGATAAAGTCGACCACAATCAGGCCGCCAATGTCGCGTAGACGCAGCTGGCGGGCGATTTCGTCGGCGGCTTCCAGGTTGGTTTGCAGTGCCGTTTCTTCGATATCGCCGCCTTTCGTGGCCCGCGCCGAGTTGATATCGATAGATACCA
>JBFKEA010000032.1:0-15220 GCA_041619375.1 Spongiibacter sp.
CGCAACGGTCGTCATTTTCACGATTTACAGGGTAAGGCCAGAGATCTAGAGGCGACCGCGGCAAGCTTTGACAAGGTCGCCCGCACCACTCCCGAGCAGGCTGCGGCGAGTATTCTCGGTGCGGTACACCGTCGCCGTCGCCGCTTGCTGATCGGTATGGATGCGAAGTTTTTGGATCTCTTTCAGCGCTTTTTCCCCGCCAGCTATGATCGCTTGTTGGCACCATTTTTACGTTTTGGATAGAGCGTGCTTTGGGCTGCATTGCAGCCCCTTTTTTTCTTGCGATCTTCTCTGTACCTTCTTTCATTCTCTTCTGGCTATTCCCCACAGTTTTCCCGATTTAGCGACTTGCTGCTATGCTGGCGCGCACAGTAAACAGAGGGCGATTCATGGGCAGTGCGAGTCAACTTGAGGCCTCGTGGCAACAGCAGCTTGGCGGTGAGTTTGAGCAGAATTATATGCGCGAACTGGACAGTTTTTTGCGCCTGCGCCGGGAGCAGGGGGCGGTCATTTTCCCGCCGGTATCCCAGTGGTTTGCCGCTCTCGACAGTACGCCCTTCGACAAGGTCAAAGTGGTGGTGTTGGGGCAGGACCCCTACCATGGGCCGGGGCAGGCCCACGGCCTCAGTTTTTCGGTGCCGCCGGGGGTCGCCTTGCCGCCATCGCTGGTTAATATCTTCAAAGCACTACAGCAAGACCTGGGCGTGGAGTTTCCCGAACACGGCAATTTGCAGCACTGGGCAGACCAGGGAGTGTTGCTGCTTAACACCGTGCTGACCGTCGAACAGGGCCAGGCTGGCGCTCATCAGGGGCGGGGTTGGGAGCGCTTTACCGATGCGGTGATTCGCGCCCTCAATGAGCGGCGCGACGGGCTGGCGTTTCTACTGTGGGGTGGCCATGCTCAGAAGAAGGGCGCGGCTATCGATGCCCGACGCCATCTGGTGCTGAAAGCGCCACATCCTTCCCCGTTGTCGGCGTACCGCGGTTTTTTCGGCTGCCGACACTTCTCCCAGGTCAATCGCTACCTTGAGCAGCGCGGCGAGGCGGCCATAGATTGGCAGTTGCCGCCACGGTAGCAAGGAGGCTTATTCGTTGTTGAGCTCGGGCAGGGCGTAGGGTAAGTCGATAAGCCGCAGGGCTTGCGTGCTGTCGGCCGTGTGAATACTTCCGCTTAGTGCCGTGACGCTGAGCACTGCCAGTAGTACGCTGCGTGTGCCCTCGGCTTGGATGGCGACGATATTGCCAATGCTTTGCGTCTCGTCGTCGACAAATAACTCGCTACCTGGCGTGGCGTTAACCGGGCCATCCAGTTTGGCGGCATACAGGCGGCGCTTGAGTTTACCGCGGTATTGCATGCGGGCGACGACTTCCTGGCCGGTGTAACAACCTTTCTTAAAATTGACGGCGCCAGTCAGCTGGTAGTTCAGCTGCTGAGGAAGAAAGAGGTTCTGGGTGGCGGCGCAGATCTCGGCGCTGCCGGCGAGAATGCAGTCCCGCTCCCAGTCGTTGCCGTTGATGATGCTGGCAGTTTCACTCAGGGCGGGCCATAGCTCGCTGGCGCGGCTATCGCTCAGCCAGCATTCATAGCGCAGGCCGTGGTCGTCCAGCTGCACAATAACGCTGTCGTCGTCAGCACAATACGCCGCCAGAGCAGATGTTGGCACGCCGCCAAACAACTTTCGCAAATGGCTTTTCGCCAATGCCCCCTTTACGCCGATGACATGGTGTTGGCGGGGGTGGCTGGCAATTTCGGCCTTGGAAAAGACAATGTACTTGTTGAGCAATTCACGGCTGCTTTGGCATATGTCGGCGCGCATTCTCAGTAATGCGCAGTGATCGCTGGGCATTAGGCCAATAAAACTGCTGAGAACACGACCTTTAATATTGCAATAGGCGCCAAGGCTGGCTTGTTGGTTGCTGATTTGTGCCCAGTCGCAAGTAGTCTGGCCCTGCAGAAATTTTCCGCTATCGGCGCCGTCCAGCCTCAGGAAGTCGTAGTGGAGCAAAGGGCTGACGGATAGCTCGGACGGCCCCTCTAATAAGCCGCTTTGCCAATACCCTTGAGGGTCGAGGTGCTGGCTGGAAAAAAGGCTGCTTAGCAGTTGTTCAAATGTACTCATAGTTTCCGTGTTGCCGACGCGTCGGCGCAGTGAAAGGGTGGATGTGCTCAGAGGGGCTGCTATGTATGGCCCCGAACGCGGTATACTGACACTTAATCCAGCGCCTGGCGATTGGCTAGCGGCGCGACATTCAGTGCAGTGGAAAATAATGCTTTCGGAAAACGAGATCAAGCGAATTTACTGGGCCTGCCGCCGCGGCATGCTCGAACTCGACCTAGTGATGGTGCCTTTTTTTGAGCAGCGCTTCCGCCAGCTTGACGAGCGTGATCAGCAGCGTTTTGTCAATTTGTTGGAGTCGGAGGATACCGATTTGTTCCAGTGGTTTTTGGGGGCCGCCACCCCGGATGACCCGGAATTGGCCAGCATAGTCAATGATATCAACGCTTTCACCCGCGCCGCTAAAGCTTGATTTGCGGCCGTCACTGGTGCTGCGATTGGGCTTTGCCTTGGTGTCGCTGTGTTGTTTGGTGGCGTTGCAGACGGTGTCGCTAGCTGGCTTCGGGGTTGGCGCCGTGCTGTCACAGTGGCTTGTTGTCGCGGTGCAGGGCTGCTTGGCGCTGTATGCCGGTGCAGTGCTGCGCCAATTAGAAAACAGTGAGTGCAGCGGCCAGGCCTCGCTGCACTTTGCCGGCGGTGATTGGTGGGGGCAGTTTGGCGGTGTTGAGCATCCGTTGAGTGTGGAGTTCAGTTGTGTGAGTCGCTATTTGTTGGTGTTGTCGATCCGCGCAGAGGGTCGCCACTGGCGGCTGCCTGTTGTCGCCGATCAGCTCGATGCCGAGCGCTTTCGAGTGTTGCGCAGGTTAGCCCTGTGCCGGCCGCGCTAGGTGTAACTCACTGCGCTGAGCGGAAATTATCGGGGCAGAGAATGGTGTCTTCGGCGACTTCCAGGGTGTTGGGATAGTCGAGTGTGTAGTGCAGGCCGCGACTTTCTTTGCGCTGCATGGCGCTGCGGATGATCAGTTCGGCGACCATGGCGAGATTGCGCAGCTCCAGCAGATCGTTGCTGACCTTGTAGTTTGAATAGTATTCGTTAATTTCCTGCTGCAGAAGTGCGGCGCGGTTCAGCGCCCGCTGCAGGCGTTTGTCGGTGCGGACAATGCCGACGTAGTCCCACATAAATCGTCGTAATTCGTCCCAGTTGTGAGAAATGATCACGTCTTCATCGGAGTCGGTCACCATCGACTCGTCCCAGGGGGCGACCGGCGTCGGTTCCCTGAGGCTGTCCAGCCGTGCATTGATGTCGCTCGCCGCCGCGCCGCCGTAGACCAGGCATTCCAGCAGGGAGTTGCTGGCGAGTCGGTTGGCGCCGTGCAGGCCAGTAAAGGCAGTTTCGCCGATGGCGTAAAGACCCTCAATATCGCTGCGGCCGCGATTGTCGACCATAACGCCGCCGCAGGTGTAGTGGGCGGCCGGGACTACCGGAATCGCCTCGCGGCTGATGTCGATGCCCAGCTCCAGGCAGCGCGCTTTAATGGTGGGGAAGTGCTCTAGCAAAAAGTCCGGCGATTTGTGGCTGATGTCTAGGTAGACACAGTCGCTGCCCAGTCGCTTCATTTCATGGTCGATAGCGCGAGCGACAATGTCGCGGGGGGCCAGTTCACCGCGCTCGTCGTAGCGAGGCATGAAGCGTTCGCCGCGGGCGTTTAGCAGTTTTCCGCCTTCGCCGCGAATCGCCTCGGTAATTAGGAATGACTTGGCCTTGGGGTGGTAGAGGCAGGTCGGGTGGAATTGATTGAACTCCATATTTGCCACCCGGCAGCCTGCCCGCCATGCCATGGCAATGCCGTCGCCAGTGGCGCCATCGGGGTTGCTGGTATAGAGGTAGGCCTTGTTTGCGCCGCCGGTTGCCAAAACGACGGCCTTGGCTTGGAACAATTCGACATGGCCGCTGTCTCTGTTGAGCACGTAGGCGCCCTGACAACGGTTATCGCGCAGCACAAGGTCTATTGCGACGTGGCGGTTGAAAATTTCGATATTGCTGTGTTCCAGGGCGCGGGTGCTAAGGGTAGTGGATACGGCTCTACCCGTAGCGTCAGCGGCGTGGATGATGCGTCGCTGGCTGTGACCGCCCTCGCGGGTCAGATGTAGTTCGTTGCCGTCGTTGTCATAGCGGCTGAATTGTACGCCTTGGGCGAGTAGCCAGTCGATGCTGGCGCTGCTGTGGCTGACCGTAAAGCGCACCGCATCTTCGTGGCACAGCTGTGCGCCGGCATTAAGTGTGTCGGCAACATGGGCGTCAATACTGTCGTTTTTGTGCAGCACCGCGGCAATGCCGCCCTGAGCCCAGTATGTGGCGCCTTCGTTCAGTTCGCTTTTGCACAGTACGGCGACGCGGGCGCGCTTAGCCAGCTGGAGAGCCAGTGACAGTCCGGCGGCTCCACTGCCGATAACCAGCACGTCGTGGGCGTGAAAATGGCTCATTGCGGGGGTTTGCTCCTGGCGCGGTCCGGCGATACTATGCCGTCGGAGATTACGAGGCGGAAAGTATACTGGTAGCTGCGCTGCAGACCAATACGTGTTGTGTCTGTGGCGACACAGCCTAAGGAAAATGATGAGAGAACTTCCATACAGCTTGCCGGTCTATTTGACAGGCGCTGTCGAGCCGCTGCCGGTGAGGGCTTATGAGTCAGTCTAAACAGGCGGATCAGTTGCTGGTTGAGAGAGTACAGCAGGGTGATAAGCGCGCGTTTGATTTGTTGGTGTTGAAGTATCAGCACAAGATATTTGGCTTGATATCGCGTTATATCAAGGATGGCGACGAAGTGCAGGATGTGGCGCAGGAAGCCTTTGTTAAGGCTTATCGGGCTCTGCCCAAGTTTCGCGGAGATAGTGCGTTCTACACTTGGCTTTACCGTATTGCCATCAATACCGCTAAGAATTATTTGGTTGCGCGCAATCGGCGCCCTCCTGGTAGTGATGTCGATGTTGCTGATGCGGAGTATTTTGACGGGCCATCGGCCTTAAAAGATATCGAAACGCCAGAGAATCGCCTTTATGGCGAAGAGCTTAAGCGGGTTGTGCAGGATGCGATCAAAACATTGCCAGAAGATCTGCGTGCTGCGCTAACACTTCGTGAATTTGATGGTCTCAGCTATGAAGACATTGCGGCGGTGATGGATTGCCCCGTGGGAACGGTGCGGTCGCGGATATTTCGAGCCCGTGAAGCAGTGGATGGACGGGTCAAGGCCCAGATGAGTGGCGAAGAGGTATAAGTATGAAGGACAGCGTCAAAGAATCCTTGTCAGCGCTGATGGATGGCGAGGTCAGTGAGCTGGAATTGCGTCGTTTGCTGAATTCTGACGACTCCGAGCTGCGCGCGGCATGGGCGTCATTTCATCGCAGTCAGCAGCTGCTGCACGATGGTGATTTGGCCTTTGTCGAGATGGATATCTCATCGCGGGTCATGACGGCTATCGAGGAGCAGCCGGCGCTGCGCGCGCCGGGCAGTGGTTGGCGCCAGGCGCTGGCGGGTTTTGCTGTGGCGGCCAGTGTGGCAACGGTGGTGGTGTTTGCTGGAAGTGAACGGATGATTGGCGCGAGTTCGGCAATGTTTGCGGCTAAGGACAGCGCGCCGGCGATTAGTAGTGGCCGGGTTTACCCTGCGCAAATGTCGTCGGCCACGGGTGGTGTTGCGGTGAGTGCTGCCGCAGGAGCTCTGCCGACAATGAGTCCGGCTCAGCGCAGTGAGGCGGATAAGCGCTTTGATGCACTGCTGCGCAAGCATACCGAGCGGGCGTCGTTAAACAGTGGTCAGGGGTTTGTATCCTATGCGCGAGTGGTGCCCCAGGAGTCAAAATAAGGTGGGTTTTCGGGTCATTGTGGCGCTGTTTGCGCTGGTGTTTGCCCAAGTTGGCTTGGCACAGCCTGAGGCTGCAGTCTGGTTGAAGCGGATGAGTGACAGCCACCGCACTTTGAATTATCAGGGGGTCGTCAACTACCAAGTCGAAGGTAATACCCGCAGTTTTAAAGTGAGGCACGTCGTCCGTGATGGCCGCGAGTACGAGTCTCTGGAGGCGCTAAGTGGCGCTGAGCCCGAGGTCGTTCGCGGTGGCCACGACGTAAATTGCCTTCATCCGGGGCCAGAGCTGCTGGGAATATTGGCGGCCAGTGGCGATGAAAGTTCCAGTTTGCAAAAATTCTATCGCTTGTCGCTCGGCGATGACATCTACGTCGCGGGACGCAATGCGGTCAGCGTTTTGGTTGAGCCGCGGGATGTCTATCGCCTCGGTTATCGCCTTGCCCTAGATAAGGAAACCGGCTTGCTGTTGCGCTCTGAGACGCTCAATCGGCGCGAGCGAGTGTTAGAGCGCTTTGAATATGTGGTGCTGGATCTGCAATTTGCCGGGGATGACCATCATTTAGAACCCGGGCAGTGGACCTCGCATGGCGAGTTTGCGCCAGCGCCGAAGGAATTGCCGGTGCGCCAGTGGCGGCTGAATTGGTTGCCTCAGGGTTTTTCGCCGCTGCGACAGGTGGGAATTGATCGTGATAGCGCTAGTTATACAGACGGCTTGGCGGTGTTTACAGTGTTCGTCGAACCTTTGTCTGACAGCTCTGAAGCCGCAGCGGATACACACCTGCGCCGCGGCGCCTCGGTAAGCTATTCCACCGTGATGGATGGCGGGCGGCAGAGAGTGTCGGTGGTCGGTGAGGTGCCAATGCTCACGGCGAGGCAGGTCGCGCGCTCAGTGCTCTGGGTGGCGCAATGATTTGCGAGCGGGGCAGGGTTGTGGCGGTTGAGTCGGCCGCGCTGTGGGTAGAAACGATCTCCCAGAGTAGCTGTTCCAGTTGTTCTGCCAAAAAAGGCTGTGGCCAGGGCTTGATGAACAGTTTGCATGATGGTCGCCGCAACCAGCTGCGGGTTTCTCTGGGAGGGCAGCCGGCCGAGCGCTTTCCAGTGGGCAGTGATGTCGATATTGCGATCCCCGAGGCGGCCTTGCTCGGCGGCGCTTTTATCGTATATTTGCTGCCCCTACTGAGCATGATGTTGATAATGGTGGCGGTCGCTCATTTTTCCAGCAGTGAGCTGTTGGCCGCTGCCGGCGCTGCTGGCGGGCTGGTACTAGGCTTATTGCTGGTTCGTTTGCACGCCGTACTCAGTCGCGACGCCCGCCGTTTTCAGCCCACTGTTGTCGGTCTGCACCGACAAAACGGTGCAGCAGACCAGGTTTTGCACTTTTCAGAGCCCGATTGACGGCTTGCTGCCCACCCCACCAACAATACACATAGCCTAGATATAGGGCTTTGCGATACAATCGCGCCCTAATTTTCCTCAATGGCCTTGTCCCGGGGTTTTGCCAAACGTGCCTAGTCTCGATCGAATTCGCAACTTTTCAATTATCGCCCATATCGACCATGGAAAATCGACCCTCGCGGATCGGTTTATTCAGCATTGCGGCGGCCTTGCCGAGCGTGAAATGGCTGAACAAGTCCTCGATTCTATGGATATCGAGCGTGAACGGGGCATTACTATTAAAGCCCAGAGCGTCACGCTCAATTACCAAGCCAAAGATGGCAATACCTACCAGCTCAACTTTATCGACACGCCGGGGCACGTGGATTTTTCCTACGAGGTGTCGCGCTCGCTGGCGGCCTGTGAAGGTGCTCTGCTGGTGGTGGACGCCGCGCAGGGCGTCGAAGCCCAGTCAGTGGCCAACTGCTATACAGCGATTGAACAGGGGCTTGAAGTACTGCCGATTCTCAACAAGATGGATTTGCCGCAGGCCGATCCCGAGCGGGTAAAGCAGGAGATTGAAGAAATTATCGGCGTCGATGCCAGCGAGGCGGTGCCGGTCAGTGCGAAATCCGGTTTGGGGATTGAGGATGCACTGGAGCACCTCGTTGCCAATATCCCGGCGCCTGAAGGTGACCCAGACGGCCCGCTACAGGCATTGATCATTGATTCCTGGTTCGATAACTATCAGGGCGTCGTATCGCTGGTCAGGGTTAAGAACGGCACTTTGCGCAAGGGCGACAAAGTCATTAGTAAGTCTCTGGGCAAGGCGCACAACGTCGATGTGGTGGGTATTTTTACCCCCAAACAGACCAATACCGGGGTGCTTCGCGCCGGTGAGGTCGGTTTTTTGATAGCTGGTATCAAAGATATTTTAGGCGCTCCAGTGGGCGATACCTTTACCCATGCCAGTACGCCCGACGTGGCGGCTTTGCCGGGCTTTAAACAGGTGAAGCCGCAGGTCTATGCGGGTCTGTTTACCGTCTCTACCGAGGACTACGAGGACTTTCGCGAGGCACTGGGCAAGTTGACGCTCAATGATGCCTCGTTGTTCTACGAGCCCGAAACGTCCGATGCTCTGGGTTTTGGCTTTCGCTGCGGTTTCCTCGGCACGCTGCACATGGAAATCATTCAGGAGCGTTTGGAGCGAGAGTACGACTTAGACCTGATTACTACTGCGCCGACGGTAATTTATCAGGTGCTTAAGAAAAATGGCGAAGAGGTTATGGTCGACAACCCGTCGGCCATGCCGGACCCGGGTGAGGTGGAGGAGACGCGTGAGCCGATCGCTAGGGTGAATATCCTGGTGCCGCAAGAGCATCTCGGCAATGTTATGACCTTGTGCTCTGAGAAGCGCGGCGTACAAATTGATATGCAATTTCTAGGTCAGCAGGTGTCGTTGACCTGGGATATTCCAATGAGTGAGGTCGTACTGGATTTCTTTGATAGGCTGAAGTCAGTGAGTCGTGGCTTTGCTTCGCTCGATTATAGCTTCGAGCGATTTGAGGCAGCTAATCTAGTGAAGCTGGATGTGTTGATCAATGGTGACCGTGTCGACGCGCTGGCGATGATTGTGCACCGGGACTTTGCCCATTCACGGGGCCGCCTGTTGGTGGAGAAAATGAAGGAACTGATTCCCCGGCAAATGTTTGATGTTGCGATTCAAGCAGCCATTGGCGGCCATGTCATCGCCAGGCAGACTGTAAAAGCCCTGCGCAAAAATGTGACGGCAAAGTGCTATGGTGGGGATGTATCGCGTAAGCGCAAGCTGCTGGAGAAGCAAAAAGCAGGGAAGAAGCGAATGAAACAGGTAGGGAATGTCGAAATTCCTCAGTCTGCTTTCCTCGCAGTATTAAAGGTTGATGGATAAGGGGTTGTAGACCACATGGTCAATTTGATTTTGCTATTTGTGGCGACAGTTTCGCTGGGCGTGTGGTTACTACAAGAGCTTAAGGGTCGCCGACAAATGCAGACGGCGCTGCAGTGGTGCGCTGAGCGGAAAACGGCTAGCGATGCAGACTCCCTGCGTCAGCAAGTCGTGCCGGCGTGGATGGAGTGGAGTTTCCGCCTGGTGGCGGCGCTGTGGCTGGTATGGGTGGCAAGCGTCGTACTGATCAAAGATGGCGACTTTGCGTTGGCTCTAGTGGTACTCACGGGGCTGGCCGGCGTCATTGCCGGGATTGATCGTTTTGTTTTCGAAAAAGCGCGGGAAGCCTATGTCAGCGCGGGCAATGTGGCGGTCTACATCACTTATTTTGTTAAGCAGGAGCAGGATAGCCTCAAGCGTGATTTTGGCGGCATGCTGCCAATAGCGGAGAATGCGCGGTCATTTTTCCCGGTATTGTTGGTGGTGCTACTGCTGCGATCATTTGTGGTGGAGCCTTTCCAAATTCCGTCGGCGTCTATGGTGCCTAGCCTCGAAGTCGGTGATTACATTTTGGTGAACAAGTTTAACTACGGCCTGCGACTGCCTGTTGCCGGGACTAAAATTGTTGAGGTTGGCGAGCCCAAACGCGGTGACGTGATGGTGTTTTTTCCGCCGGGTGATAGCCGCTATTTTATCAAGCGTGTTATCGGTTTGCCGGGTGACAAGCTGCGCTACGTGAACAAAAAGCTCTATGTAAATGGTGAGTTGGTGCCGCATACGCTGGTTGCTGAGGTCCCGCCACTGCAGCCGGTTACCCAGGTAGTTCGCGAGGGCTTGGGCAATGTTGAGCATCTGGTTCACCATGATAAACGGATTTATCGCGGTGATTTTGAAACCACGGTAAAACCCGGTCACTACTTTATGATGGGTGACAATCGCGATAACAGCAGTGACAGCCGGGTGTGGGGGCAAGTACCGGAGGAAAATATCGTTGGTCAGGCTTTTGCGATCTGGATGCACTGGCGCACGTTTTCGCAGCTACCCAACTTTGACCGCGTAGGTCGTATACGCTGACACAGTGGAGGCAATAATAATGAGAAAACAACAACAGGGAATGGGCTTGCTGTCGGTGTTCATCTGCCTTGGCGTGGCGATTGTACTCGGTACGATGGTGATTAAGTTGGCACCGCTCTATATCGATTACTGGTCGCTGAGCCGGGTTATCGACGACGTGGTGGTCGAGTCCAAGGGCTCTGAGGTGACGCCGGCGCAGGTCCGTCAAAAGCTGTCGCGATTGTTTATTACTAACCGTATCGAGGCCATTGCCCTGCGCGATATTACAATCAAAAACAATGACCTGGGCGTGCTGATAGATGCTACCTATGAAAAGCGTGTTCCGCTGTTTATCAATATTGACGCGGTGGTCAAATTTGATGAAGCCTTGTTCCAGATTGAACGTTAAATAGAATGCCCACACTCCATTCACTTTGTGAAATCTTAGGTTACCAGTTTGCCGACCAGGCATTGTTGGAGCGCGCTCTGACACATCGAAGTTTTGGTCCGCAACACAATGAGCGACTCGAGTTCCTCGGCGATTCGCTGCTCAACATGATTGTCAGTGATATTTTATTTCGCCGCTTCGAGGCGCTGGACGAAGGGGAGCTTAGCCGCATTCGCGCATCTCTGGTCAGTGGCAAGTCGCTGGCAAAGATCGCTGTTGAGCTAAAATTGGGTGAGTACTTGCGCTTGGGCAGTGGCGAGCGCAATAGTGGTGGCCATCGCCGCAGTTCAACCCTGGCGGATAGTGTGGAAGCGATTTTGGGCGCTGTATATTTAGATGCGGATATGGCGCAATGCCGCGCTTGTGTAGAGCATTGGTTCGCGTCACGTCTAGCCAGCATTGACCCTAGCGCCAGCCACAAAGACGCCAAAACCCGTCTGCAGGAGTTGCTGCAGGGGCGAAAGCAGCCATTACCCGAGTATCGGTTGTGCGCGGCTGAGGGCAAGTCACACCAACAGGAATTTACCGTCGCCTGCAGGGTTTCGCTGCTGCACGCTGAAATCACCGCGACCGGCAGTAGTCGGCGCAAGGCCGAGCAGGCTGCAGCAGAGCAGGCGCTTGGCCTGCTGGAGAAACAATCATGAACCAACCCACCGACGCTGCCCAGCGCTGTGGTTATATTGCAATAGTCGGTCGGCCGAACGTCGGTAAATCGACCCTGCTTAATCACATCCTCGGACAGAAGCTTAGTATTACCTCGCGTAAGCCGCAAACGACGCGACATCGCTTGCTCGGCATTAAAACCGAAGGTGATATGCAGGCTATCTACGTCGATACGCCGGGGCTGCATTTGCGCGATGAAAAGGCGATCAATCGCTATATGAATCGCGCGGCCAGTTCAGCGTTGAAAGACGTGGACATTGTCTTGTTTCTCGTTGACCGCGACCGGTGGACGGAGGAAGATGATTTGGTGCTAGAGAAGGTTCGCCATCTGCAGTGTCCGGTATTGTTGGTGGTAAACAAAATAGATCGTCTACAGGACAAGGCAGAGTTGTTGCCGCTGCTGGAGAGCTTGGCGGAGCGGCATAGCTTTACGGAGATCGTGCCGGTATCGGCACTGCGCGGTCACAATCGCGATGACTTGGAGGAGGCGATTTACCGCTACCTACCAGAGGGTATACACCTTTTTCCGGAAGATCAGATCACCGATCGTAGCGAACGTTTCTTGGCGGCGGAGTTAGTGCGTGAAAAAATCATGCGTCAACTTGGCGAAGAAGTGCCCTATGCGATGACCGTCGAGATCGAAGAGTTTAAGGTCTCGCCGCGCTTGATCGAGGTCAGTGCCCTCATTCTGGTTGAGCGCCAAGGCCAGAAGAAAATTCTTATCGGAGAGGGTGGCAGTCGCCTGCGACAGATTGGTACCGAAGCGCGCAAGGATATGGAGCGGGCCTTCGACAGTAAGGTGATGTTGCGCCTGTGGGTGAAGGTCAAATCGGGCTGGTCAGATGATGAGCGCGCCCTGCGCAGCTTGGGTTACAACGACTTCGACTAGACGATGAGCGCGCGCGTTGATGCCCAGCCGGTATATGTGCTGCATCTGCGGCCGTATCGCGATAGCAGTGCGATTATTGATGTTCTCAGTCGCGACTACGGTCGCCTGAGTGTTATTGCAAAAGGCTTACGGGGCGCTGCAAAGAGCCGTCAGCAGTGGCGAGGGGCGCTGCAATTGGGCAATTCCTTGCACATTGGCTGGAGGGGGCGCAGCGAGCTGAAAACACTGGTTGATGCGCAGTTGCACAGCCACTTTCCCCTGCAGGGCGACGCCCTGTATTGCGCCTTTTACCTTAATGAATTGCTCGAGCGTTTACTTCACCCTCTGGACCCGCAGAGCGATTTATTTGAGCTCTATGGCCGTTGCCTGCTGGCACTCTCGTCGGGGCAACCGATAGAGCCAGTGCTGCGGCGATTTGAGCTGGCGATGCTGGAGGTGCTGGGTTACGGCATTGACTTCAGTGCGGTGGGCGATGATCCACAGAGTCGATATATCTACGATTGCGAGCAGGGCTTTTGTCCAGCCCCGCAGACCCTGTCTGCGCAGGTGACGGTATATCCTGCCGGCGTGTTGATGCGTCTTGCCGGCGGCGAGCTGGATACGCAAACACTGCCGTTGGCAAAGCGCTTGTGTCGTCAGGCGCTTGCGCCGCTGCTTGGCGACCGACCTCTCCATAGCCGCAAGTTATTTCTGAGCAAGAAGCCTTGACGATGGTGAGTTGGGGCAATCTTGGCTATTTGCCCTGCAAGCCGGCGCGATTTAGCTAAATAAAACCTCTAACTCGTGTTCTTGCTGCCAATTTAACAATTCATCTATGCTGCCTAGAACTGAGTCGATGGTGTCGTCACTGGGTGTCGGCATAGTAGTCAACTCGCTTTCCAGTGCCAGTACGGCTTGCTTTAGTGTTGGTACACCGGTGTAGCAACAATTCCCTTTGAGCCCGTGATTAAGTTCTGCGAGTAGCTCCCAGTCCTGTTGCTGGCGGGCATCGGTAAATTTTTGGTGCAGTTGTGGTAAGTCTGATAGTAGCAATTCGAGCATGTTTTGCGCCAGCTTCGGTCGCTGTTTGGAGAGTGCGAGGCATTGGCCTATATCCACTGGGCGCGGTGTTGGTTTTTCATCTTGCTGCAACGCGATACCGTCGTGTTCTCCTGCGGGGGTGGGCAGCTCGCAAGAAAATGGCAAAAATTGCTGAAGCATATTGCTCAGTTGGGCTTCGTTGACAGGCTTGCTGAGGTATTCATTGATGCCCGCTTCACGCAGCTGCGCGGGGTTCTCAGGGGCAAGGTAGGCCGAAATTGCAACAATAGGGGTGTGCTGGTTTTTACCACTTTGGCGTATCCGGCGGCTGGCGGCGATGCCGTCGAGTTGGGGCATTTGTATATCGATAAGAATAAGGTCAAAACACTGGCTTTGACAGTAGCTGACGGCCTCAACACCATTTTGAGCGGTGGCAGGGTGGATGTCGAAGTCTTCTAAGAAGCTGGAGAGAATTAGCAGGTTGGACGGATTGTCGTCGACAATGAGTACTTGGCTGCCGCGGAAATGTTGGGCTGGTTTTCCTCCGTTGCCGCTAACACCGGTGTTTAAGGCGTCGAAAAGGCGAATATGGGGAGCCGGTTTGCTGAGCCAGATACTGTGGTCGTTGTGGCGGCCCGCGTTGGCGTGAGGGCTCAGGACAATGCAGGGGTGTTCACTATTGATGGTTGGCAGTGGTTGGGTTAATTCCTCTGAATCTAGGCTGATAATGGTGTAGTCACAGCTGCTGTCGAGTTGATTGATGTCTTTGCAGTGCTGTACTTCCATTCCCCAGTTTTCTAGTAGTTCGCAGAGTGATAGTCCGTAAAACTGACTGCGGTCATAGAGCGCGACGCGGGCGCCCTTCAAGGCCTGGAAGTCGCGGATCTGCATCGCGTCCTTGTCGTACGGCAGCGTTAAGCTGAACCAAAATGTGGAGCCGTGTCCCAGTTCGCTGTCGACGCCGATTTCACCGCCCATCTCTTTGACTAGGCCCTGGACGATGACCAAGCCCAAGCCGGTGCCGCCGTATTGGCGGGTCACCGAGGCGTCACCTTGGCCGAAGTCGCGGAATATCTGCTTGCGCTGCTCAGCGCTTATGCCAATGCCGCTGTCGCTGACGCGGAAGGTGAGGTTGACCACGTCGCTGCTGCGCTCATTGCAGACGATATCGACTCGAATATAGCCTGAGGGGGTGAATTTAATGGCATTGTTGATCAGGTTGGTGAGCATTTGTCGAAGCCGCAGAGAATCCCCGAGAATGGTGCTCGGTGTGTCGGGGTGGACAAACAATGCGAGGTCGAGGTTTTTCTCGGCGGCGCTTGGCGCGAGCATAATCAGAGTATCTTCTACAAGTTCGCGCAGTTGAATTGGCGCTTTGTCGAAAACGAGTTTTCCCGCCTCTAGTTTGGAGAAATCCAAAATGTCGTTAATGATAGTGAGCAGGTTTACTGCACTATTGTGAATGGTTTCGATGGCATCGCGCTGGCGGCCGCGGATATCGGCCTTTAGCAATATATTACTGAAGCCGAGGATGCTGTTCAGCGGGGTACGAATTTCATGGCTGGTATTGGCTAGGAACTCTGATTTCACCCGGCTGGCTGTGACCGCCTCGCGTCTGGCGAGGTCCAGCTCAATATTTTGTATCTCTAAGGTCTCAAGGGTTTCGCGCAGATCGCTATTGGACTGTTCCAGATTGAGTTGTAGCTCTTTGAGCTCCTGCCGTTGCGCGGCATTGAGTTGGTTGAGTTCTTCGGCGAGTTCGCTGAATCCGTCGCCGCCGGGCATATAGAGGTGTAAATCGCGCTGGCCATTAATCAGCCGGCGAATACCTTGTTGTAAGGTGTGCAGGTCGCGACTGATATTGTGATTGATATAACTGAAGAAGATAATGCAGGCCAGTACACTCACCCCCAGAAACAGTGCGCCG
>JBFKEA010000033.1:0-15185 GCA_041619375.1 Spongiibacter sp.
CAAAAGCACTAAAAACCACGCCACAAGCCAATTTATGAACGCACTCTCCTGAATAATTAGTTAGTACACGATGTATTATAGCGGTAATGCCGTACGTTTTTCAAACAAAGGCTTCGTGAACTATGTATCAATACGATGCATTTTCGGCGGCAGGGCACTAAAATGGGGCCCTTCGGAGGACCATCACAACCATGAACGACGACATCAATATCGAAGAAGTACTGATTGCGCTGCGCCGCGTCACCCGCGCCGTCGACCTGCACTCCAAACACCTGATGAAAACCTCGGGGCTCACCGCGCCGCAAATGCTGATCATGCAAACCCTGCGCGACCACGGCGACGCGATCATTTCCGATGTCGCCAAGCAGGTCAGCCTCAGCCAAGCCACCGTCACCAGCATTATCGACCGCCTGGAGAAGCGACAACTGGTGGTGCGCGAGCGCTCCAGCCAAGACAAGCGCAAGGTGTTTGCCTGCCTGACTGAGCAGGGCGGCGAAATTATCCGCAATGCGCCGACACCGCTGCAGGAATATTTCAAACGCCAGTTTCGCGACCTGCAGGACTGGGAGCAGATGCAGATCATCAGCTCCCTGCAACGCGTGGCGCAGATGATGGACGCCCAGCATATCGACGCCGCACCACTGCTCGATGTCGGCGCGATCGACCGCCAGAGTGAAGACGAGCAACCGAGTTTTGGCTTCGATGAGAACTAAACAACTAGGCTGGCTCAGCGCGCTACTACTGGCTCTCTGCGCCAGCTGCGCGCGCATGGACGAGAGCGACAGCCGACGGCTGATGCCAGCGCAACCCGCACTGCAATCGCTGTATATCCAAAGTTGTTACAGCTGCCACGGCAGCGGCAGCGGCGGCGCACCGCGAACCGGCAATATCGAGCAGTGGCAGCCGCGCCTGGCCAAAGGCATGGACACCTTGGTACAGCACAGCATCGACGGTTTTAAGGCCATGCCGCCACGCGGCATGTGTATTAACTGCAGCCGCGACGACTACCGCGCGCTCATTCACTTTATGGCCGGCGCCACAAAACCCTCGCATGACAACGCCAAAAACCACTAAGCTAAGCCCTCGACGACGCTGATCCAGCGCGCCGGCGACAGCGTAGCTAAAACATAATAAGTTCGCAGAGGAAGCTAGCATGGATCTACCCCAGCCAATCCATATCGGCATTAGCGCCTGCCTGATGGGCGACGAGGTGCGCTACGATGGCGGTCACAAGCGACTGCCCTTCGCCAGCGACGAGCTCAGCCGCCACTTTGACTTTATTAAGGTCTGTCCGGAACAGGCCATTGGCATGGGCGTACCGCGACCGACAATTAGACTGGTCGGCGATCCGGAAAACCCGCGTCTACAGGGCAGCAAAGAGGGGCCAGAATTGGACGTTACCGCCCCCATGCAAGTCTTCGCCAGTGACATGGCCGGCCAGTTGGGCCATATCAGCGGCTACATCTTTTGCGCCAAGTCGCCCAGCTGCGGTATGGAACGGGTGCCAGTGGTTTCCGACAGCGGTCAGGGCCTGGGCAAAGTCGGCGTGGGCATTTACGCGCGCAAATTAATGGACGCACTGCCATTGCTGCCGGTCGAGGAGAACGGCCGCCTTAACGACCTGCCGCTGCGCGAAAACTTTGTATTGCGGGTAGTGGCTTACGCCCGCTGGCAGGCGCTGCAGGCCGGCGGACTGGATGTAAAAGGGTTACAGGAATTTCACCGCCGTCACAAATTTTTGCTGCTGGCCCACAATCAGCCGCTGTACCGCGAGCTGGGGCCGCTCGTCGCCGACACCAACAAAGACAACCTGAACGCCAATGCCGAGCGTTATATCGCCACCTTTATGGCGGCGCTAAAAAAACCCGCCACCATTCGCAACCACCGCAATACTCTGATGCATATTCAGGGCTTTTTTAAAGACCACCTCGAAGCCGATGACCGCGCGCAGCTCAGCAAGGTTATCGAAGACTATTCCAACGGTCTGCTGCCACTGCTGGTGCCGCTGGAGATGCTGGCGATGTTCCTGAAGAAATATCAGGTGGACTATTTGCTCGACCAGTACTATTTCGAGCCCTACCCCCGCGACCTCAAGCTGCGGGTTGGCCTGTGACCGCACTGGTCTGGTTTCGCAATGACCTGCGCAGCCTCGACCACCCGGCACTGAGCGCCGCGGCCGCAGACGGCGACTGCCGCGCGCTGTATATCCTCTGCCCACAGCAGCTTGACAGCCACGGCATTGCGCCGATCCGCCGCCACTTCCTGCGCCGTGCGCTCGACGCGCTGGCCAAGCAGCTCGCCACACTGGGCATCCCGCTGGATATCCTCAACGCCGGTCACTACCACAACGTGCCCGCCACGCTGACGCAATACTGCCAACAACAGCGCATTCGCGCGGTGTACGCCCACGAAGAACTGCTGCTCGACGAAATACATCGCGACCAAGCTTGCCGGGAGGCGCTAGACATCCCGCTGACCCTGCTCGATGACTGCCTCATTCACCCCAAACTCGGCGTCAAAGACGACGGCAAGCCCTATAAGGTATTCACCCCCTACTCGCGCCGCGTCCGCCGCCGGCTGCGCGAGCACTTCCCGCAATGCCTGCCGCGCCCCACCACAGGCCGGGCACCGCTGAGTGCGCCGCGCGCACCAGCATTTGGCGAGGAGACCGACTCCAGCAACTGGGCGGTCGATGAAAACGCATTACTGGAGCAGCTCCGGCAGTTCTGCGCGGAGCGCGCCGCCGACTACAGCGCCCGCCGCGATCTGCCCGCGGTGGACGGCACATCAAAACTGTCAGCGGCACTGGCGCTGGGACTGCTCAGCCCCCGCCAGTGCCTAGCCCGCCTGCAACTAGAGTGCGGCGACGCGATCTGGGACGCCAAATCCGGCGCCGGCAACTGGTTCAATGAACTGCTGTGGCGGGAGTTTTATCGGCAGGTGGCCTTCCATTTTCCACGCGTGGTCAAAGGCCGCGCCTTTCAGCCCGACACCGAGCGCCTGCGCTGGCGCAACGAGCCGTCACAATTTCGCGCCTGGCAGCGCGGTGAAACCGGCTACCCCATCGTCGACGCCGGCATGCGCCAGCTTGCCCAGACCGGCTGGATGCACAACCGCCTGCGCATGGTCACCGCGTCTTTTCTGTGCAAGCACCTGCACATCGACTGGCGCTGGGGCGAGCGGCATTTTCTGGAAAATTTAATAGACGCCGACTTCGCCTCAAACAATGGCGGCTGGCAGTGGGCGGCCTCCACCGGCACCGATGCCGTACCCTATTTCCGCATCTTTAACCCCACCACCCAGGGACAGCGCTTCGATGCCGAGGGGGCGTTTATCAAACACTATGTCCCCGAGTTGTCGGCCCTATCGGGCAAGGCCCTGCACCAACCGCAAAATGTGCAAAATTACCCGGCGCCGATTGTCGATCACCGCCACAGTCGTGAAACCTGTCTCGCACTTTTTCAGCAAATCAGGGACTAAGCCCCGGCAAGTCCGTAAACCGGCAACGGTTTAACGCTGGCGCCGTTGCGCCAGCGTGATCTATGCTAGAAACCCAACGACCACCGCAACGGGAGAACACGTGAAAGCACTGCGAGCCTGCTTATTACTCATCGGCACTGTCATCACCCTGTCCGCCGCCGCCATGTCCACGGCTGATACCATCGCCGCGAACAAAACATTTTTTGGCGTCAGTGAGTATGTGTATATCGAAGAGCTCGGCGTGCAATACAAGGCAAAAATAGACACCGGTGCCGAAAGCGCCTCAATCAATGCCATTAACGCCAAGGTCAAAAAAGGCCCTGGCGATCAGCCCGACACCGTGCACTTTGATTTGGTGCTCCCCAACGGCGAATTGAAATCCGTCTCCCAACCGCTGGCCAAACACATCCGCATTATTCGCCGCGCCGGAGACATGGACGAGGGCGACAAATACTATCACCGGCGCCCGGTACTCGAATTAACCCTGTGCATCGGCGGCGCGTCGCGCAAGGTCGAAGTCAACCTCGCCGACCGGCGAAATTTCTCCAAAGCCATGCTGGTCGGCGCCAAACCGCTGGTGGCCTTTAACGCCGTTGTCGACCCCAGCGAAAAATATATTCAGGACAAACACGCCTGCACCAAGGCCGCCAAATCATCGACAGAGGAGAGCGCCGAATGAAAGGCGTAAAACTACATGTGAAGGTGCTGGCACTGACACTCTTATTGGTCGGCGCCGGCAGTACGGCATGGCAGATTTTTGCGCTGAATATTCCGGTCAGTGCCGAAACCACCGAACCGGTTTGGGTGATCGACGCCAAACTCAGTTTCACCGCCCGCGAAAACAGCCCGGTGAAAGTCCAAATGTACCTGCCGCCGAGCTGGAGCAAGTTCATTACCCTCGACGAGAGCTTCATCTCCCGCAACTACGGCGTCAATATTGACGAATTGCCGCACAACCGCCGCGCGGTGTGGTCGGCGCGGCGCGCCACTGGCCAGCAGCAACTGTTTTACCGACTGATGCTCACCCAGCGCAGCAATACCCGTTTCTCCGCCGAGGAACCGGGCCCGCAGTTTCGCGAGAGCCCCAAACTCCAAGGCGTAGAGCGCGTCGCCGTTGAGGCGCTGCTTAAACCGATTCGCGAGCACTCTGCCGACATCGAAACCTTTATTCGCGAAGCCATTAAACTGATCAACGACAGCGGCAATGACAACGCCCGCCTGCTGTTGGGCAATGACTACTCGCAACACAGCAAGTCGCGGGTGTTGGAGCTGCTACTGTCCTCGGCGCATATCCCGGTTGAACAGGTCCACACTCTGCGCCTGGTCAGCGGCATCAGCCAAACACCGGAGTTGTGGATGCGCAGTTACAATGGCCAGCGCTGGTTGTATTTCAATACCGAAACCGGCGAATTCGGCCTGCCCGATGACCGCGTAGTGTGGTGGACCGGCAGCGCGCCACTGGTGACGATTGAGGGCGGCCACCACCTGAAAGTTGAGATCAACTCCACCCGTCAGACGATGAATTCCATTATGCTGGCGCAGAATATCAACGAAAGCCGCCAGCAAAAAAGCTGGGCGCTGTCGATGTACAGCCTGCCACTGCAGTCTCAGCAAACCTTTGAAATTATTCTGATGATCCCCATCGGCGTGATGCTGATTCTGTTTCTGCGCAATATCGTCGGCATTGAAACACTGGGCACCTTTACGCCGGTACTGATCGGCCTGGCCTTTCGCGAAACCCAGGTGGTGTGGGGCATTATATTGTTCACCACGATCTCGGCGCTGGGCCTGGGGCTGCGCTCCTATCTGGAACACTTGCACTTGCAGCTGCTGTCGCGGCTGTCGGTGGTGCTGACCTTTGTGGTGATGGTGATGGCGCTGATTAGCGTGCTCGGCCACCAGCTGGGGCTGGATCGCGGCCTGTCCATCGCCCTGTTTCCGATGGTCATTCTCACCATGTCTATCGAGCGACTGTCCATTGTCTGGGAGGAGCGCGGCGGCCTGCACAGCATGAAGGTCGGCATCGGCACGCTGATCGCGGCGACGCTGTCGCATTTGATGATGAGCTACGCACCGTGGATCTATTTCGTGTTCACTTTCCCCGGCATACTGCTGGTGCTGATGGCCATTATGCTGGCCATGGGCCACTACCGCGGCTATCGCATCAGTGAATTGTTTCGCTTTAAAGCCATGCTGAAGGAAGGCCAATGAGCTCGCTGCTGAACACTTGGCGGACGCTGCGCCAGAAAGGCATTATGGGCATCAATGAGCGCAACTCCGACTATGTCTTGCGCTACAACGCCCGCCATCTTTACCCGCTGGTAGACGACAAGATTCTGACCAAGCAAAGGGCGATCGACAACGGCATTCACGTGCCGCCGATGTACGGCATTGTCGACTCGGAAAAACAGATCGGCCAGTTCAAAGAGGTCATTGCCGGCCGTCGCGACTTTGTGATCAAACCCGCCCAGGGCGCGGGCGGCGATGGCATTATGGTTATCGCCGACCAATTCGAAGGCTATTACCGCAGCGCCGGCGGCCGCCTGCTCAGCGGCGAAGACCTGGAATTCCACCTGTCGGGCATACTCTCCGGCATCTACTCACTGGGCGGCCATCGCGACCGCGCGCTGATTGAATACCGGGTCATTCCCGACCCCATCTTCAGCGCCATCAGCTACGAGGGCGTACCCGATATTCGCATTATCGTCCTCAAGGGCTACCCGGTGCTGGCGATGCTGCGCCTGCCCACCCGCCAGTCGGGTGGCAAGGCCAACCTCCACCAAGGCGCGATCGGCGTCGGCGTCGATCTGGCCACCGGCATTACGCTGGATGGCACCTGGCTGAACAAGAAAATTCAAAGCCACCCCGACACCACCAACCCGGTGCGCGGCGTGCAGCTGCCGTTCTGGGAAGGCTTTATCTCACTGGCGACGCGCTGCTACGAACTCACCGGGCTGGGCTATATCGGCGTCGATATGGTGCTCGACAAAGACCTCGGGCCGATGATGCTGGAACTCAACGCCCGGCCCGGCCTGAATATTCAGATTGCCAATGACACCGGCCTGTCGGCGCGCTGCCGAGCCGTGGAGGCCGAAATAGAGCGCCTAGCGCACAAGGGCATCAACTCGCCGTCGCCGGAAAAACGTTTACAGTTTTGCCAGCGCCAGTTTGCCAACGCCGAGTGCGCCGCACTGGCCCAGCAGCGTGCCGCCGAACAGGCCGCACGCGAAGCTGCCGAGGAAGAGGCCGCCATTGTCGCCGCCAGCAAGCCGGCAGCGGACGACCCCTCGGTCGATGCCGGCATTCACCTTCGCGATCCGAACGACGCCGACAAACAGGGCTAGTTCAGGCCACTGCCTGCTCGAGAATCTCGCGCGCCTCCTTGGGTGTAATGGCGCGATGCTCGCCCAGCTTCACCATGCCGTGAGCCTCCAGCTGCTCGACAATGGCATCGATCGCCGCGGCCTTGTCGCCGCCGTGCTCGGTCAGCTGCGTCGCCACATCGAGGCTGTGGTAAAAGGCCTCGATGGCATCGATACAGCGCTCGGCCAAATCTTCTGAGGGCGGCAGCGCAAACACATTGCGCGCCATCTGCTCCAGTTTGGGCCGCTTCACCTCGATCTGATGGCGCAGCAGCCAGGGCTGGACAATAGCCAGAGAGCGGCCGTGATCAACACCGTACAGGGCGGTGAGCTCATGGCCGATCATATGGGTGGCCCAGTCTTGGGGAACACCGCTGCCGATAAAGCCGTTCAATGCCTGGTTGGCGGCCAGCATTAAATTCGCCCGCCAGCTGTCACTGTCGCGCTGGGCATAATTGTCGCCCAGGGTTTTCAGCGTTCGCAGCAGGGTTTCCGCATAGCCCTCCTGCACCATCGCGTCGGTAGGCAGGGTGAGGTACTGCTCGCAGGTGTGCATCCAGGCGTCCACCAGGCCGTTGGCCAGCTGGCGCTCAGGCAGGGTTTTCATCACGTCTGGATCGAGCACCGCAAAGGCCGGCTGGACCAGCGGCGACATGAAATTCAATTTGTCGCGCGTGGCCTTTTTAGTAATGACCGAGCCGCCATTGGACTCCGAGCCGGTGGCCGGCAAGGTCAAGATAGCGCCGATGGGCAGCGCCTGTGCGACGCGGTATTTGCCCAGCAAGATATCCCAGCCGTCGCCGTCGTAGAGGGCCGCTGCCGCCACGTATTTGGCGCCGTCAATCACCGAGCCGCCGCCCACGGCGAGAATATAATCCAAGCCCTGCTCTTTAACCTGGGCAACGGCCTGATCCAGGGTTTCTACCGTGGGGTTGGGCTCGACGCCGCCGAACTCCTGCCACTGGTGCCCAGCCAGCGCCGCAGCAGTCTGCTGGTAGACGCCATTGCGCTTGATCGAGCCACCGCCGTAGAGCAGCAAGACCTTGCTATCGGCGGGAATCGCCTTGGCGATGCGCGCAATCTGGCCCTGGCCAAAATGGATCTGGGTGGGGTTAACAAAGGAGAATTTCATGGCAGGCCTCGCTATCTGGTTATCGGTCGCCGCACTATCGACGACAAGACAATATGCATATTACTGGCAAAACAGTCATCTAAAAACCAATATTACTGGCGATTACTTGCCTATTTATACCTAAACCCCTATCTTACCAGTTCAACATAGGAGGCCTCCCATGTCGGCACTCGCGGCACTGATGAACGCCTACGTCGAGACCAAGGGTTTAGAGCAGCTCGAGGGCAGCGTTCGCACCGCCATTCCCGGCGTGCATTTTTACCGCGCCAGCCGCGGCAGCCCGCGACAGCCCTTTGTCTATCAATCCGGCATCATCATTATGGCGCAGGGCCGCAAGCGCATTTACCTCAACGGCCAGCAGCTGGACTACGGCCCCGGGCAGTATCTGGTGCAGGGCGTCCCCCTGCCACTGGAGTGCGAGTCGCACAGCGACGGCAACCAGCCCCTGCTGGGCATTTCCATTGCCGTAGATGCCGCCCTGCTGCAGGATTTGGTCAGCCAACTCCAGGCCCTGAAAAGCGGTCCGGCAGAGCGCCCGCGCGACGACTGCGGTCTCACCGCCGACCACCTCAGCGCGACAATGCTCGATGCCACTCAGCGACTGCTCAACGCACTGCTCAGCGACAGCGAGGCGGCCATACTGGGCGCGTCGATTGTCCGCGAACTGATCTTCCGGGTACTGACCGGGCCCAAGGGCCATATCCTGTTTGAACTCGCCCAGCACGACAGCCACTATGCGCGCATCGCCAAGGTGCTGGTGCATATCCACCGCGATTACGCCGACACCCTCAGCGTAGAAGCCCTGGCCGAGCAGGCGGCAATGAGTGTGTCGGCCTTTCACCGCGCCTTTCGGCAGGTAACCAGGGAGTCGCCACTGCAATACCTTAAAAAGTTGCGACTGAGCAAGGCCCGCGAACTCATCCTCGCCGAGGGCCGCCGCGCCAACGAGGCGGCGCGCATGGTCGGCTACAGCAGTCCCTCGCAGTTCAGCCGCGAATTCAAGCGCCACTTCAAACAGGCGCCGCGCAGCCTGTCCGCCTAGCTCTAAGCCCTAGGGCCGCAGACCGCTTCTCGCCACGCGTCGGGATTTGCTGAAGATCACCAGTGCCAACCCGCCGACAATGGCCAGCGACACCAGCAGGAAGTGCAGGGTAAAGGGCTCCGACAGCAGCACGATGCCGCCCAGCGCCGTCATCAGCGGCACGCTCAGCTGAACACTGGCCGCCGTTGTCGCCTTGAGCGCCGGCAGCGCCGAATACCACACGATGTAACCCAGCGCCGAGGCACCGGCCCCCGACAACAGGGCATAGAGCACGCCCTCGCGCCCCCACTGGGGCGCCTCCTGCCACAACATGATCAGGCTGAGCAACAGGGCAAAGGGCAGGGCATAGAGAAAATTATGCGCCGATACCAGCCGCGGATCGCCGCCGCGCCGCCCAAGCAGGGAGTACACCCCCCAGGCGCCGCCCGACAGCAGCATCATGGCATAGGCAAACGGTGTCGGGCTGCTTGCTGAAGCCGCGCCAGCGCTGGGCAACATCAGTGCCAACAAGCCGCCATAGGCCAGCAATAAACCCAGCCACTGCAGCGGGATAAAACGCTCGCCGCGATAGAAGCCATAGCCGATCATCACCGTTTGTACCGCGGCAAACAAAATCAATGCACCGGCGCCGGCGGGCACCCTTGCATAGGCGTAGGAAAAGGCCGCGGCGTAGGCAAACAACACCAGGCCCGACAAGCAGCTGGCGCGGGGCGAGGGCGCTGCGGCCCGGCGCTGAAGGCCGCGCAGCCAAACAATCAGCCACAACATCAGCGCGCCCGACAACAGGCGCAGCGCGGTAAAACTGGCGGCATCGATGCTGCCGCCGAGCAGCGCCGCCCGGCAGATGAGCGCGTTACCGGTAAAGGCCAGCATCGACAAGCCGGTGAAAACAGCGAGGCGGAGCGGAGACATCGGGCTAACCCAAGCGAGTGTGTAGCCGGGCATTATAGGGCAGCGCCCGCCGCAACCCCAGGCGACCTGGGTCGAAACGTGCCGCGGCCCAACCAGACGCGACTTTACACGGCGCAGCTAGCGCCGATCCGGCACTGGATGGCTCAGCAATACCAGCGCCGCGGAGGCCACTATCGCCACCACTGCCGCCACGAGATTGCCGGCGGCCAGGCCCGCCTGCGTCAGGCCGTCGGCGCTGACCGAAAAGAACAATTCAAACTTGGCGATGTAGAGGTAGAGATGGGTCGTTAAGTACGCCATCGGGAACAGCATTAACAGCCCATCTCGGGGCTGGGCCGGGCGACGAAAGTTAAATAGGAACACCATGCCGGCGGCAAAGAAGGCGACGGCATGTACCAGCGACGCCAGCGCAAAGTTGGCGGTCCACGGCGCCATGTCCCAGGGCGGCATGTTCTTGGAGAAAATATTGTAGGGAATGAACAGCAGGGCGCCGAAAACTATCGTCGTCACCGGCAGGGTGGCAATGCCGCTGTAAATAGCCGCCATCGATTTGCCCTGGGCCGGCCAGTCCCAACAAATTTTGCGCGCCAGCAAGGCAAAGGCGCCGGTAAACAGGAAAAACCAGTGGTAGCTGGTCAGCGGCACACTGCTGACATAGGGCCAGGTCGTCGGATCCGTGCGATCCCATATCCACCAGCCGAGCTGCGGTCCCATATTGTCGAAAATCAAATAGCTGAGCCCGGCAAAAAAGCCGACGCTGATTGCCTCCACCAGCGGCGTGAAGTCGTAGCGGCGGATCGTCATAAAGGCGTGGTACATAAAGGTCGGATAAAACAGGGCAATATACAGCGGCAAGCGGTTGTAGAGGAACATCACCGAAAACTCGCCGTGCCAGAAGTTCTCTACGGTGTAATAGGAAATAATGTCCATCGCCAAACCGTAGAGGAAGGCGCCCAATAGCGTGTAGAGGGCAGACGGACTGCCGCTGGCGCGGCTGTGGCGAATCGCGTGGACGACCGTCAGCACAAAGCCGATGATCAGCAGCCACTCCACGGCCAGAAAACTCCAGTCCTGCAGCGCCGACGGCGCATTAAAATAGATAAAACTCTCAGTCGCCGCCTCATTGCGCATGGCGTAGGCAATATGCTCGTTCATCATCAGCTCGTCTTATTGTTGTCGGTAAATGCCGGCTTAGTATTCAACCAGCGGCCCCTGTACCTGCTCGCCCAAGGCCTCGGGTTTGCGCAACCGGCCCTTGCCACCGTTGAAGGTCAGCTCGTCGTAGTGGTGGCCCTCGCGGCGCGCGGTGTCGTGCAGGCGATCAAACAGGCTACAGGTGAAACCAAAATTCACATGGAAGTATTTGTGGTGATCGTCGTGAAATTTATTTGAGCCGTGCAGGGGAATGCGCGGAAACTTGATGCCGCAGTGATCCCAGTAACCCAATACAAAGGTCATACCGACCACCGTCATATACACGCCGATATGCATGGGAATAATGAACGCCGGCAGGGCGATATACGAGGCGTGGGCAATCCACTCCAGCGGATGCATGGCGGAAATGGTCCAAAAAGTGGGCGCGCTATAGCGGTGGTGGATGCGGTGAAAGCGCTTATAAAACCACGGCAGGTGACCCGCGGCATGCATGTAATAGGCGGCTGCCTCAATAAACAACCAACACAGGAACAAGCTCAGCAGGGTGTAGTCCCAGCCGTAGACCGAAAAGTCAAAGTACAACCGCGACCAGCCGTGCTCAAATACCCCCCAGGCCAGCGTCGCCATCACGATGGTGGCCAAGTTGAAGTTAAACAGGCCCAGCCACATGGCTTCACGGTCCAGGCGTTTGGCCAGAAAGCGTTCCGGCTGAATCTTCCAGCGCCGGCTGTGCTCGCGGTTGCGGCGGTAGTACCACCAGTGCACCAAGCCACCCAGACCGGCGTAAAGGGCATTGCCGCCGACCACCCCGATCAAAATATACTGCCAAACCTCTAGGCCCAGTTGCATGGCCATGTTCTCCTCGACGCGCCGCGCGCCATTAATTTACACACAAGTAAGTTACGTGCCTGTAAATTAATACGCCGCACCGACTTTTACAAGTAATTTACAGATCTGTAATTTACTGCGTTACCATAGGGCTTTTGTTTATTGCGCCGAATTATGTCGACAGAAGCTACCCCTCCCATGCAAAGCGGCGCCGGCCGCCCCCGCGGCAGCAGCCGCGAAGACACGCTGGCCAAGCTGCTGCCCGCCGCCCGCCAACTGTTCGCCGAAAAAGGCTATGCGCAAACCACCTTCAAGGATGTCGGCAAGGCCATCGGCGTTAGCCACGCCGCGCTGTACAGCTACTTCCCCTCTAAAACCGAACTCTATCTGGCCACTCTTGCCGACACCCAGGCGCTGTTGCTACCCGCCTACGAGCAGGCGCTGACTAGCGCCGACACCCTGCGCAAGCAAATTATCGGCGTGTTGCTCGCCTCCGCCGATGCCCACGACCGCGACAGTTCGATCACCGGCCTACTGGCCGCCGTGCCGATAGAAATGCGCCGCCATCGCGAACTCCACGACGCGCTTAGTGGCCAGAACAATGCGGTAATGGACGTCCTCAAACAGGGCTTCGCCAATGCCCAGCAGCGCGGCGAGCTGCGCTGTGAGGCCACACTGGACAATCTGGTGACGGCGTTTTTAGGGGGGGGCGTAGGGGTCGCACTGTTTCAGTACGGCCTGCAGAATAATGGCTCGCTGCGCGAGGCCATGGATGTCTATGTGGCGATGATCGAGGGCATGATTTTCCGCTGAGGCCAGGGTCAGAGCAAAAAAAAGCGCGGCAATAGTCGCGCTTTTTCGTCGCGCAGCCGCACTTAGCGGGCCGCGCGCTCCTGCTCAATCAGCTGCTCGGCCACTTTCAGCATATTGGCCTTGCTGCCCGCCGCACGGCCGGTCACACGGTATTTACCGTTGACGATCAGCTCGGGAGTACCGGCAATGCCGTAGCCGCGTGCACGGGCATCGGCCTGGCGCACCTGACTCTTCACGCCAAAGGAGTCGAAGGTCTTGCGAAAGGTCTCGGCGTCGACATCGCTGTGTGCCAAGAATACCTTTTCAATCGCATCGCGGTCGCGCAGGGGGTTTTTCTTCAGATTGATTTCGTCAAACAGCGGCTGGTGCACCTTGTCCAACACCTTCAGCGCCTTGGCCGTGTAAAAGGCCTGCGCATGCAAAATCATCAAGTCGTTCCACATCGCCGGAGACGGCACAAACACCACATCGTCTGGCAGCTGCTTGGACCAGGCGTGCACCATGGGCTCAAAATCAAAGCAGTGGCTGCAGCCATACCAAAACACCTCGACGACTTCGATTTTGTCGGGGTCAGAGGTGCGCACCGGCTGGGCAATGCGAATAAAGCCTTCGCCATTGACCGCGCTGGCAGGGGGGGCCGTGCGCTGCTCTGCCGCCGGCTTGGCGGCCACTTTGGCCGCGGAGGCCTTGGCGCTTTCTTCACCATTACTACAGGCCGACACCAACAGCGCCATCAAGCCAATAAAACACAATGGCAGGCTTCTTCTAATCATAATTTCCCCTTGATAGTTAGCTTTGTAATGCGAACAAAGTGTATCAGACCGGCGTCACTCGCTGCGGTTCCAATTGGCAATGTGCAACGCTGCGGCACAAAAAAGGCGGCCGCAGCCGCCTTTTTCTAACGCCGCCTGTAGTTAATTATGCAGGCCCTGAATAAAGCTGGCTACGGCGTCGATCTCGGCATCGCTCATTTTGAAGGCGATCATCCGCATTACTTTTCCTTCGCCGTCATTGTCGCGACCTTCGCGACCATCCATCGCCGCGCGGAAGGCCTTCAACTGCGCTGCCGTGTACTCGGCGTACTGCCCCGCCAGTGACGGGAAGCCCGCAGCGGCCATGCCGGCGCCGGTGGGCGAGTGGCAGGCCGCACATGCCGGTACGCCGCGATCGGCAACACCGCCGCGGTAGATCGCAGCGCCCTTGGCAACCAGAGCGGGGTCAGCCTGACCAACGGTAGAAGTCTTGCTGGCGTAGTAAGCGGCGATATCGGCAATATCTTGCGCGCTCAGATTATCGGTCTGCCCGGCCATCATCGGCACCGGACGGGCGCCCGATTTAATGTCGTTGATCTGCTTAACCAGGTAGCGCTCACCTTGACCCGCCAGCTTGGGGAAGGAGGGCGCGGGGCTGTTGCCGTCATTGCCGTGGCAAGCGGCACAAGACGCCGACTTAGCTTTGCCGGCAGCAGCGTTGCCTTCCAGTGCCACAGCAACATTGCTGAGCAGCAGGGAAGTCAGAAAAACTAGCAGAGATTTGTTCATGGTCACTTACTCTTTCAAAGTCGGAAATTCTGTCGCGCTCTACTTGGCGGTCGACATATATTCGATCAGCGCCTGGAAGTCGGCATCGCTACAATCAAAACACAGGCCCATCGGCGGCATGGTGTTAATGCCTTCGCGGGCATTCTTCACCAGTGTTTCCATGCCTTTTTCCATACGCGGTGCCCAGCCGGCAACATCGCCGGTTTTCGGTGCGCCATTGGCGCCAAAACCGTGGCAGGCATAGCAGGATTTTTTATAGCGCGCCTCAAGGTCCGCACTCGCACTGGCTGCCACGCTAGTCATAGCGAGAAGTACTGCAAATAAGCATTTTTTCATGATTTACCCTCTACCCTGCTCGGCGCGCACGCTGAAAGACCTTATACACGAGGTGATGACCCCTCGTAAAAACTGCGGCATTATACACAACAAGCCCGAGTCGGGGCCATTTTTTGGCTTTCCGGCTCGCCTCGCACTGCAATATTCCCCGGATCCTCTATGCCCAAGGCCAACTCTGTTAACTACCGCCGCGCCGTCTATATGAAAAGCGCCCCCAAGCTCGCCCAATGCCCAGAGGACACCGGCGCGGAAGTCGCCTTTGCCGGCCGCTCCAATGCCGGCAAGTCCAGCGCCATCAACCGCCTCACCGAAAACAGCAAGATGGCCAAAACCAGTAAGACACCGGGCCGCACCCAGTTGATCAATTTTTTCTCGGTCGACGAACACGACAGCATGCGGCTGGTGGACCTGCCCGGCTACGGCTTCGCCAAGGTCCCCCTCAAGGTCAAACAGGAGTGGGAACGCAACCTGGAATACTACCTCCAGCACCGCCAGTCACTGCGCGGTCTGGTGTTGATGATGGACATCCGCCACCCGCTTACCGAGTTCGACACTACCATGCTCAACTGGGCACACCAGGCCAG
>JBFKEA010000034.1:0-14966 GCA_041619375.1 Spongiibacter sp.
CTAAGCAGATTTAATTTGGCCGGCGGCCTGTGTTCAATGGCTTGATGCACAGTTGACTGCTTTGGAGTAAGAAATGATTCAAACAGAAAGCTATTTGGAAGTTGCAGATAACAGTGGCGCGCGTCGCGTTATGTGCATCAAGGTGCTTGGCGGCTCACACCGTCGCTACGCTCATGTCGGCGACCTGATCAAAGTCACTGTCAAAGAGGCGATTCCTCGCGGCAAAGTGAAAAAAGGTCAGGTAATGACTGCGGTAGTAGTTCGCACCAAAAAAGGCGTTCGTCGCGGCGATGGCTCGCTGATTAAGTTCGACGATAACGCGGCAGTACTGCTGAATAACAATTTGGCTCCTATCGGCACTCGTATTTTTGGGCCGGTAACTCGTGAGCTGCGCGGTGAGAAGTTCATGAAGATTATCTCTCTGGCACCCGAAGTATTGTAATTGGTTAGCTGAGAGAAGACTGAGGTCAGCATAATGCGCAAGATTAAACGTGAAGACGAAGTTATCGTCTTAACCGGCAAAGACAAAGGCAAGCGCGGCAAGGTACAAAAAGTACTGGACGACAATCGCGTGCTGGTCTCCGGCATCAATATGATCAAAAAGCACCAGCGCCCTAACCCGCAGTTGGGTGTGGCAGGCGGTATCGTTGAGAAAGAGGCGCCTCTGCAGGTGTCTAATGTGGCGATTTACAATCCGTCTACTAATAAAGCGGACCGGGTGGGCTTCAAGGTCGCCGAGGACGGCAGCAAGACCCGCGTATTTAAATCCAGCGGCGAAGCGATCGACGCGTAGGGGTTATTAGAAAATGGCACGATTAAGCGAACTGTACAACAACGAGTTGCGCGCCAAGCTCATCGAAGAGCTCGGTTTGGCAAACCCGATGGAAGTGCCCCGCATTACCAAAATCACCCTAAACATGGGTGTCGGTGAAGCGGCTGGCGATAAGAAAGTCCTGGAAGCTGCGCTGGCAGACCTTGAAAAGATCAGTGGTCAAAAGCCAGTGGTTACCAAGGCTCGCAAATCTATCGCAGGCTTTAAAATTCGCGATGGCTGGCCGATTGGCTGTAAAGTCACGCTGCGCCGTGAGCGTATGTACGAATTCCTGGATCGCCTGATCAGTGTTGCTATCCCGCGGGTTCGTGACTTCCGCGGTATCAGCCCTAAGTCGTTTGACGGCCGTGGCAACTTCGCTATGGGTGTGACTGAGCAAATCATTTTCCCGGAAATTGATTACGATAAAGTCGACATGCTGCGCGGTTTGGATATCACCATCACCACGTCTGCACGTAATGACGACGAAGGCCGAGCGTTGTTGAAAGCGTTCAACTTCCCGTTCAAAGCTTAAGGGGTTTACGGATATGGCTAAGCAGTCAATGAAAGCGCGCGAAGTTAAGCGTACTCGCGCAGTCGCCAAGTACGCCGCTAAGCGCGCTGAACTCAAAGCGATCATTTCTAGCGTAAACGCTAGTGATGAAGAGAAGTGGGATGCTCAGGTTAAGCTGCAAAAGCTTCCTCGTGATGCCAGCCCGGTTCGTCAACGCCGTCGCTGCCAGATCACTGGTCGCCCACACGGTGTGTACCGCAAGTTCGGCCTGTGCCGTAACCAACTGCGCCAAGCTGCGATGCGTGGTGATGTGCCTGGTCTGGTTAAGGCCAGCTGGTAAGATTGAGAATTTTGCTGTCGCGCGATAACGCGGCGATAAATGGGAGCAAAACATGAGCATGCAAGATCCTTTAGCGGATATGCTGACACGCATCCGCAACGCTCAGATGGCTGGGAAGACTGAGGTTCAAATGCCTTCTTCCAAGCTCAAAAAAGCGGTAGCTAACGTACTTGAGCAAGAAGGCTACATCGCTGGCTCTAGCGTTGACGAGAATGGCGGCAAGGCCATTCTGAATGTCGAGCTGAAGTATTTCCAAGGTAAGCCGGTTATCGCTGAAATTCAGCGGGTTAGCCGTCCAGGTTTGCGGGCGTATGCCGGTAAAGGTGAGCTGCCTGAAGTTCGTGCCGGTCTGGGTATCGCCATTGTCTCCACCAGCCGTGGTGTGATGACTGACCGCGCTGCACGTGCAGCGGGTGTTGGCGGCGAAGTGCTCTGCACTGTTTTCTAAATCGACGGTTAGAAGAGTTTTCTAAAATGTCCAGAGTAGCGAAAAGTCCAGTGACTATCCCCAGCGGGGTTGAAGTCAAACTCGGCGCCGACAGCATTGCGGTAAAAGGCAAGAATGGCAACATGTCCATGCCGCTGCACGAGTCCGTCGATGTTAAACAAGAAGACGGCCAGCTGATCTTTGCTGCCCGTGAAGGCGCCAAGAATGGTTGGGCAATGGCGGGTACCACTCGCGCATTGGCTAACAATATGGTGATTGGTGTTACCGAAGGGTTTAAGCGCAAGCTGATCCTTAACGGTGTTGGTTACCGTGCCAAGGCAAGCGGCAAGTCATTGAACTTGGTGCTGGGTTTCTCTCACCCGATCGACTACGCTCTGCCGGAAGGTGTTAGCGTAGAAACGCCGACTCAGACTGAAATCGTGCTGAGCGGTAGCGACAAGCAGGTTCTCGGCAAGGTTGCCGCGGAAATCCGCGCCTTCCGTCCGCCGGAGCCCTACAAAGGCAAAGGTGTTCGCTACGATGACGAAGTTGTTCGTCGTAAAGAAGCGAAGAAAAAGTAAAGGCTAGCATATGAGCGATAAGAAAGTTTCAAGACAACGTCGTGCCCGCCGTGCTCGCAGCAAGATCCGTGAATTGCGTGCGGTACGTCTGTGTATTCATCGCACACCGCGCCATATGTATGCGCAGTTGATTGCGGCTGAAGGTGATCGCGTTCTTGCCAGTGCTTCGACACTGGATAAAGAACTGCGTAGCGCAGCGAGTGGCAACATCGACGCCGCAGTGAGCGTAGGCAAGTTGATTGCCGACCGCGCAAAAGCTGCAGGTGTAACAAAGGTCGCTTTTGACCGCAGTGGATTCCGTTTCCACGGCCGTGTCAAAGCGCTGGCAGATGCTGCCCGTGAAGGTGGTTTGGAATTCTAAGGTTTAGGCGATGGCGTATAACGAGCAGAAAGACAAAGCAAACACTGAAGGCCTCCAGGAAAAACTGGTTCAGGTTAACCGTGTTGCCAAGGTAGTCAAGGGCGGTCGTATCTTTAGCTTTACCGCTTTGACGGTAGTTGGCGACGGCAATGGCAAAGTCGGCTTCGGTCGCGGCAAGGCTCGTGAAGTGCCTGTCGCCATCCAGAAAGCGATGGAAGCAGCCCGCCGCAACATGGTTCAGGTGGATATCAAGGGCGACACTCTGCAGTACGCAGTGAAGGGAGCTCATGGTGCCTCCAAGGTATACATGCAACCAGCCTCTGAAGGTACGGGTGTTATCGCCGGTGGTGCGATGCGTTCTGTACTGGAAATCGCCGGTGTGCACAACGTACTGGCCAAGTGCTATGGGTCTACCAACCCGGTAAACGTGGTGCGTGCAACGATCAAAGCACTGCAGAGCATTTCTTCGCCTGACGAAGTCGCGGCTAAGCGTGGCAAATCGGTAGAAGAGATCCTGGGCTAAATAAGGGGCAGGATTCGTTATGAGCAAGATTAAAGTTACACAGGTTCGCTCTGTAGCGGGCCGTCTTAAAGCGCACAAGGCCTGCGTTGCTGGCTTGGGCCTGCGCCGTATTGGTCATACTGTCGAAGTTGAAGATACTCCTTCAGTACGCGGCATGATCAATAAAGTAAACTATCTGGTACGTGTTGAGGGTTAAGTGATGAGCGAGTTGCGTTTAAACACGCTGAGTCCCGCACCCGGTCGTGTTAAAGACGGCAAGCGGGTTGGACGCGGTATCGGTAGTGGCTTGGGTAAAACCGCTGGCCGTGGTCATAAAGGTCTTAAGTCGCGTTCTGGTGGCAGCGTTCGTCCGGGCTTTGAAGGCGGTCAAATGCCGTTGCAAAAGCGCCTGCCGAAATACGGTTTCACGTCGCGTCTGGCTGCGGTTACCGCACAGATTCGCACCTCTGAGCTGAACGGTGTTGCTGATGATGTGATTGATCTGAGTGCGCTGAAGCGCGCCGATCTGGTGAGCAACAACATTGAGAGAGCTAAAATCTTTCTCTCTGGTGACGTGACTAAAGCGGTTACAGTGAAAGGTTTGGCTGTAACTAAAGGTGCCCGTGAAGCGATCGAAAAAGCTGGCGGCAAAGTCGAGGAATAGGGATAACCCCCATGGCGAAATCCAGTCCTTTATCAACTGGAAAGCAGTCCGGACTAGGCGAGCTTATGGCTCGCCTTCGTTTTCTGTTATTGGCGATAATTGTCTATCGTATCGGTACCCATATCCCGGTACCTGGCATTAACCCGGATCAACTCGCCGCCCTATTCAACCAGAATCAGGGTACTGTTCTAGGCCTGTTTAATATGTTCTCCGGTGGTGCATTGGAGCGCATGAGTATTCTGGCTTTGGGTATCATGCCTTACATCTCTGCATCCATTATTATGCAATTGATGTCCGCCGTGAGCCCGCAGCTGGAAGCACTGAAGAAAGAAGGTGAAGCTGGTCGCCGTCAGATTAGCCAATATACGCGCTATTTAACGGTGGTGTTGGCACTGCTTCAGGCGACAGGCATGACTGTGGGCTTGGCTAACCAGGGACTGGCATTTAATGCCGATCTCAGCTTCTATTTCACTGCGGTAGTGTCGCTGGTGACCGGCGCCGTCTTTATGATGTGGCTGGGTGAACAGGTAACAGAACGCGGTATCGGCAATGGCATTTCAATGCTGATCTTTGCGGGTATTGTTGCCGGTTTGCCGGCTGCGGTGGGTCAGTCGCTGGAGCAGGCGCGCCAGGGTGAGCTTAACGTGCTCGTGCTGCTGGCTATTCTGGTGCTGGCGGTCGCGGTAGTGTATCTGGTGGTGTTTATCGAGCGCGGCCAGCGTCGGATTACGGTGAACTATGCCAAGCAGCAGCGCGGCAACCGTATGTACCAAGCGCAATCCAGCCACTTGCCATTAAAGGTGAATATGGCGGGTGTTATACCGGCGATCTTCGCTTCGTCTATTCTGTTGTTCCCGGCGTCTATCGCGCAGTGGGTAGGGCAGAGCAGCGAGGGAATGGAGTGGTTGCAGGAATTGGCGCTGGCGATCGGTCCAGGTCAGCCATTGAACATTATTATGTTCACTGCGTTGATTGTCTTCTTCTGCTTCTTTTACACGGCGTTGATGTTTAACCCGGATGAAGTCGCAGATAATTTGAAGCGTTCGGGTGCGTTCTTGCCCGGTATTCGTCCAGGCAAGCAAACAGCAAGCTACATCGATGATGTGCTTACTCGCCTGACGATGTTTGGTTCGCTGTATATTGCCGGCGTATGCCTACTGCCACAGTTTTTGGTAGTGATGTGGAACGTGCCCTTTTACTTGGGTGGTACCTCGTTGTTGATCGTTGTGGTCGTGGTTATGGATTTCATGGCTCAGGTGCAATCACACATGATGTCTCACCAGTACGACTCGGTGATGAAAAAAGCAAACCTTAAAAATTACGGTAGCGGCGCCCGTTAAGCGGCGCGGCAATTTGTTTGGAGTGTCGTCATGAAAGTTCGCGCATCGGTAAAGAAAATTTGCCGCAACTGCAAAATCGTTCGTCGCAAAGGTGTCGTTCGCGTTATCTGTAGCGCAGAACCCCGCCATAAGCAGCGGCAGGGCTGAGCAATATTTGGTCGCTGGGCTTGAAACCCGGCCCGGTAGCGGATAGACTACGGCGCCTTTCGCGCAGTGGTCTTTCCATCCGGCCAGATTTTGTCAAGCGTTAAAAGTTAAAGCTTTAATTGGAGTAATCTGAATGGCTCGTATTGCGGGTGTTAACATACCAGATAACAAGCATGCCGTTATTTCGTTGACTTACATCTACGGAATTGGTCGCACAACTGCTAAGAAGCTGTGTGCCGGCAGTAACATCGCGGAAGACGTGAAAATCGCTGAGCTTAATGAAGAGCAGCTGGATTCACTGCGTAATGCTATTGCTAAAATGACGGTTGAAGGCGATTTGCGCCGCGAAGTATCTATGAACATCAAGCGTCTGCTGGACCTTGGCTGTTTCCGTGGTCTGCGTCACCGCAAGGGTCTTCCCCTGCGTGGTCAGCGTACGAAAACAAATGCGCGTACCCGTAAAGGTCCTCGCAAGCCGATTCGCAAGTAATTGCGAAGCAGCATAGCGCCTTTAGTGTAGCTACACCGCTAGTGTAGTGTTGATATTAGAAGCAGGAAAACAACATGGCTAAACCAGGCAAGCAAGCGCCTCGCAAGAAGGTCAAAAAGACCGTTGTCGATGGTGTGGCGCACATTCATGCGTCGTTTAACAACACGATCATTACCATCACAGATCGTCAGGGCAATACACTGAGCTGGGCAACAGCTGGTGGTAGCGGTTTCCGCGGCTCGCGTAAAAGTACCCCATTCGCTGCGCAGGTTGCTGCAGAGCGCGCCGGTAATGCGGCAAAAGACTACGGCCTTAAGAATCTGGACGTAGAAGTTAAAGGTCCAGGACCTGGCCGTGAATCAGCTGTTCGTGCGCTGAATAACTGCGGTTACAAGATCACCAATATCACAGACGTGACGCCCATTCCCCACAATGGTTGCCGTCCTCCCAAGAAACGTCGCGTGTAATTAACAGTTGAGGAATACGAAGCATGGCTAGATATTTAGGCCCGAGCTGTAAATTAGCAAGACGGGAAGGCACCGACCTGTTCCTGAAGAGTGGCGTCCGTCCGCTGGATTCAAAATGTAAAGCTGAAAATGTGCCCGGTATGCACGGCGCCCGTCGCGGTCGTCTGTCAGACTACGGTGTTCAGCTTCGCGAAAAGCAGAAAGTTCGCCGTATGTACGGTGTGCTGGAGAAGCAGTTCCGCAGCTACTACAAAAAAGCGGCAAGCAAGAAAGGCGCGACGGGCGAGAACCTGCTGCAATACCTGGAAGGCCGTTTGGACAATGTTGTGTACCGCATTGGCTTTGGTTCGACCCGCGCGGAATCTCGTCAGCTGGTATCGCACAAGGGCATCCTAGTTAACGGCAAGACCGTTAACGTTCCGTCTTACCAGGTTCAGCCCGGTGACGTGATCAGCCTGCGCGAGAAAGCCAAGAAACAGCTTCGCGTTCAATCTGCACTGGCCCTGGCGGCTCAGCGTGGTGACGTGTCCTGGATTGACGTTAACAGCGACAAGATGGAAGCTGTTTACAAAAACGCGCCAGACCGTAGCGACTTGTCTTCGGAAATCAACGAACAGCTGATCGTTGAGCTTTACTCGAAGTAAGTTTTCTCAGGACATTCTCACTACAGGTGATCTATGCAAAGTGCAGTGAATGAATTTTTAACACCGCGAGTGATCCAGGTTGAAGAGCAGGGTCAAACGCGCGCTAAAGTCACACTGGAGCCATTAGAGCGTGGCTTCGGGCATACTCTGGGCAACGCCCTGCGCCGTATTTTGCTTTCTTCAATGCCTGGTTGTGCGGTAACTGAAGCCGAAATCGACGGCGTATTGCATGAATACAGTGCAATGGAAGGTGTGCAGGAAGATGTTATTGAAATCCTGCTTAACCTGAAGGAAGTTGCAGTGATTCTTCACGGCAAAGACCAGGCGGTTCTTACCCTGCACAAAAAAGGGGAAGGTCCGGTTACTGCTGGCGATATTCAAACTGATCACGAAGTTGAAATCGTCAATCAGGACCACGTCATCGCGAACTTGAACTCAGGTGGTGAGCTCAATATGCGCCTGACCATTGCGCGCGGCCGCGGCTATGTGCCCGCTGACGTTCGTCACGGTGGTGAAGAGGAAACTCGCTCCATTGGTCGCCTGCAGTTGGATGCTAGTTACAGCCCGATCAGTCGCGTCAGCTACGTGGTTGAGAATGCTCGTGTAGAACAGCGCACAGACCTCGATAAGTTGGTTCTGGATCTGGAAACCAACGGCACGATCGATCCCGAAGAAGCGATTCGTCGCGCAGCGACTATCCTGCAGCAGCAGCTGGCGGTGTTCGTAGACCTGGAAAGCGAAGGTGAGAAAGAGCCTTCTCGCGAAGAGAATGAAGTCGATCCCATTCTGTTGCGTCCGGTAGACGACCTGGAGCTGACGGTACGCAGTGCTAACTGTCTGAAGGCTGAAAACATCTACTACATCGGCGATTTGGTGCAGCGCACCGAGGTCGAGCTGCTGAAGACGCCGAACCTCGGCAAGAAGTCGCTCACTGAAATCAAAGATGTATTGGCTTCCCGCGGACTGTCTCTGGGCTTGCGCCTGGACAACTGGCCGCCAGCGAGCCTGAGAAACGACGACCGGGTTCTGGCGTAAGCCGGAACCGAAGATTATTTTGCTGAGATAGCAACGTTTATTAAAGGAAAAAGCCATGCGTCATCGTCATAGCGGCCGTCAACTGAACCGCAATAGCTCGCATCGCAAAGCGATGTTCCGCAACATGACGGCTTCACTGGTGGAGCACGAACTGATCAAGACGACTCTGCCTAAAGCCAAGGAGCTGCGTCGCCACGCGGAGCCGCTCATTACACTGGCAAAAACCGACAGTGTCGCTAATCGCCGGTTGGCTTTTGCCCGCCTGCGCAGCGATGAAGCGGTTGGTAAGCTGTTCAACGAACTCGGTCCGCGTTACGTTTCGCGCCCGGGTGGTTATATTCGCATTATGAAATGTGGTCTGCGTACTGGCGACAAAGCGCCAATGGCCTACGTTGAGTTGGTTGACCGTCCGGTTGCCGACGAAGTGGAAGGCGACGAAGACTGAGCGCTACTTCGGTAGTTGCTAAAAAGCCGGCATTGCCGGCTTTTTTTTCGCCTGAAAGAAGTATCAAGGGCTTTAGCCGGGCGCCGCTGCAGCCGCCCGGGAGTGTCGTGTGATACTAGCTCAAGCCCCGCTAATGGCCGCCCGCGCGGGGCTGCTAAGTAGGGGTTTAAGGAAGCGCCCGGTGTGAGAGCTATCGACACTTGCGATGTCTTCGGGGCTGCCTTCCGCGATGATTTGGCCGCCACCGCTGCCGCCTTCGGGGCCGAGGTCGATTACCCAGTCTGCGGTTTTGATGACATCGAGGTTATGCTCGATCACCACTACGGTGTTACCGTGATCCCGAAGGCGGTGAAGCACGGTCAGCAGTAGTTGGATATCCTCAAAATGCAGGCCGGTGGTCGGTTCGTCGAGAATGTACAGGGTTTTCCCGGTGTCGCGTTTAGAGAGCTCGCGGGCGAGCTTGACGCGTTGCGCTTCACCGCCCGATAGGGTGGTCGCTGCCTGCCCGAGGCGAACATAACTGAGGCCGACGTCCATCAGGGTTTGTAGCTTTTTGGCAATTGCTGGCACATTTTCGAAGAAGCTGTTGGCATCTTCCACGGTCATATCCAGCACTTCATGGATATTCTTGCCCTTGTAGAGGATGTCCAAGGTCTCGCGGTTATAGCGTTTACCGGCGCAGACTTCGCAGGCAACATAGATGTCTGGCAGGAAATGCATTTCGACTTTAGTGACGCCATCGCCCTGGCAGGCTTCGCAGCGTCCGCCTTTTACATTGAAGCTAAACCGCCCCACCTTGTAGCCGCGTGAGCGGGCTTCTTGGGTGCCGGCAAATAACTCCCGTATCGGGGTGAATATGCCGGTGTAGGTCGCCGGATTCGAACGGGGTGTGCGGCCGATAGGACTCTGGTCAATGTCGATGCACTTGTCGACTTTGTCTAGGCCGCGGATGTCGCGGTAGGGCGCGGGGGTCAGCGTGGTCGCACCATTGAGCTGGGTGGCGGCGATCGGATAGAGGGTGTGGTTGATCAGTGTCGATTTGCCGGAGCCAGACACGCCGGTGACGCAGGTCATCAGTCCGAGCGGGATGCTGAGGTCAACGTTCTGTAGGTTGTTGCCGTTTGCTCCCTCTAGGTGGATATGTTTGTCGGGCTCGGCTTGGTGGCGCTGGGCCGGAATGGCAATCGCACGTTTGCCTGATAGGTAATCGCCGGTGAGTGAGTGTTCACTGGCCAAGATATCTTCGAGGCGGCCTTCGGCGACCACTTGGCCGCCGTGCACGCCGGCGCCTGGGCCAATGTCGATGATATGGTCGGCGGTGCGGATGGCGTCCTCATCGTGCTCGACTACGATGACGGTATTGCCGATGTCGCGAAGGTGGCGCAGGGTGTTTAATAGTCGTTCGTTGTCGCGTTGATGCAGGCCGATGGATGGCTCGTCCAATATATACATCACGCCGACCAAGCCAGCCCCGATCTGGCTAGCCAGACGAATACGCTGGGCTTCACCACCCGATAGGGTGTCGGCGCTGCGGTCGAGGCTGAGGTAATTCAGACCGACGTCGACAAGGAAGCGCAGGCGGTCATTGATCTCTTTAAGGATCTTCTCGGCGATTTGCGCACGGCGGCCGCTCAGTGCCAGCGTGCTGAAATACTGCTGTGCCGCGCCGACAGGCATGGCGGCAATGTCGGGAAGGGTTTTTTGCTCAATAAATACATGGCGGGCTTCGCGCCGCAGGCGGGTGCCGGAACATTCCGGGCAGGCGTGGGTATTGAGGAATTTCGCCAGCTCCTCGCGCACGGTTTGCGATTCGGTGTCGCGGTAGCGCCTCTCCATATTCGGAATGACGCCCTCGAAGCTGTGTTTGCGCTGAAAGCTGTCGCCCCGGTCGTTGATGTAGGTAAAGCTGATTTCCTCGTCGCCACTGCCATGCAGGATGCAATGCTGGTGCTCGCTAGCCAAGGACTCAAACGGTGCGTCGATATCAAAGCCGTAATGCTCGGCCAGCGAGGTGAGCATGTGAAAGTAGTAGACATTGCGGCGGTCCCAGCCGCGAATGGCTCCGGTAGCGAGGCTGGCTTCTGGGTGCTGGACGATGCGCGAATCATCAAAGTATTGGCGCACGCCCAAGCCGTCGCAACTACCACAAGCCCCCAGCGGGCTGTTAAAGGAGAACAGCCGTGGCTCCAGCTCGCTGAGGCTGTAGCCACAGTGCGGGCAAGCGAATTTCGCCGAGAAGTTGAGCTCGGCCTTGCCGCTGTCATCCATGTCGGCGACTGCGGCGATGCCGTCGGTAAGCTCAAGAGCGGTTTCAAACGATTCTGCTAGGCGCTGGCTGAGGTCGCTGCGGACTTTAAAACGGTCTACGACAACTTCTATGCTATGTTTTTTCTTTTTATCAAGTTCTGGGGCGTCGTCCAAGTCGACAACAATGCCGTCAATGCGCGCGCGCACAAACCCCTGGCTGCGCAGTTTTTCTAATACGTGCAGGTGCTCGCCTTTGCGGTTTGTCACCACTGGCGCGAGCATCATCATCTTGCTGCCTTCGGGCAGGGCGAGCACGGTGTCGACCATCTGGCTGACGGTCTGCGCCGCCAGCGGTGCATCGTGGTCTGGGCAGCGGGGCTCGCCTGCGCGAGCAAACAGCAGGCGCAGATAGTCGTAAATTTCGGTAATGGTGCCGACGGTTGAGCGCGGGTTGTGTGAGGTGGACTTCTGCTCGATTGAGATCGCGGGCGACAGGCCGTCGATATGGTCAACGTCGGGTTTTTCCATCATCGACAGAAACTGTCGCGCATAGGTCGATAGCGATTCGACATAGCGGCGTTGGCCTTCGGCGTAGAGGGTGTCGAAGGCTAACGACGATTTGCCCGAGCCGGACAGACCGGTAATGACCACCAGCTTGTCGCGCGGGATTTCTAGGTCGATGTTTTTCAGATTGTGGGTGCGCGCACCGCGTACGATAATCCGATCCATTGAGAGCCCCGCTTGGATAAACCAACCATTATACGGGCCTGACTCGAGTGGGCGCAAAGGCGGCCTTGGCCGGCTGTCGGTTTTTAAGGTGCCGCCAAACTGGTAGACTAGCGCGCTTCTATTTGTCGATCGTCGTGTCAGGAATATTCCGCATTTGAATTCCTTCTCCATGTCTGCGTTGGAGCGTCGCGCTGTCGCTGCGCTGGCCTGCTTATATGTGTTTCGCATGCTCGGCCTGTTTATGCTGCTGCCGGTGCTGCCGGTGTACGCCGCAGAGTATGCCCAAAGCACGCCGGTATTAATCGGCTTGGCGCTGGGGGTCTATGGTTTGGGGCAGGCCGCGCTGCAAATACCACTGGGCATGCTGTCTGATCGCATCGGTCGCAAGCCGGTAATCATTGCTGGCCTGTTGTTGTTTGCCGCCGGTGGCGTGTTGGCGGCCTCAGCTGAGTCGATCTTCACGGTCATTTTTGGTCGTTTGTTGCAGGGCGTTGGCGCCATTGCCAGCACCCTGACGGCGGCGGTGGCAGACCTCACCCGTGAGCAGCACCGCAGTAAGGCGATGGCGGCAATCGGCGTAAGCATCGGTATCGCCTTTGCAGTAGCGATGGTGGTGGGTCCCGGTTTTGCGGCGCTATATGGAATTTCTGGCCTGTTTTTACTGACCGCGGCGCTGGCCTTGTTGGGGGTGGCGATAACCGTATTCATTGTTCCGACGCCGAGCTTGCAGACCCGCGACCCCAGTGCCAGGCCGCTGGCCGGGCTGCTGCTGCGCTGTCTGGGCAGCCCGGCGCTGATGCGCTTGAATGTTGGCGTGTTTGTTCTTCACGGCGCAATGATGTCGCTGTTTTTGGTGGTGCCTGCGCGGCTAGTGGCGCAGGGTATGGATGTGCAACAGCACTGGCAGATTTATCTGCCGGTGATGGCTGCGGCGTTTGTGTTAATGGTGCCGGCGTTGGTAATTGCGGAAAAGCGCGGTTGGCAGGAACCGCTGTTGCGCGCAGCTATTGTGTTGTTGGTCGTGGTGTTGCTCGCAGCCGCGCAGCTGCCGGCCAGCTTGCTGCCAACGGTTGCGGTGCTGCTATTGTTCTTTACAGCCTTTAATTATTTGGAGGCATCGCTGCCGGCGCTGCTGAGTCGCATCGTTTACGCCGGCGGTAAAGGTACTGCGATGGGGGTGTTTGCCAGTTTCCAGTTTATGGGAGCATTTTGCGGTGGCGCCTTGGGCGGCTGGTTGCTGGGCCGCTGGGGTGAATCGGCGGTGTTTTGGGCGAGTGGTATTGGCGCGCTACTGTGGTTGTTGTGCACCTGGGGTATGCGGCTGCCGGTGGAGAGCCGCAGTGTGAGCTTGCGCTGGCGAGGAGCGGGGTGGACTGCCGACAGGCTGCGCCGGGAACTGCTCTGTTTGCCCGGCGCCCTGGATGTCACCGTGTTTGAAGTGGAGCGCGAAGCCTATTTGCGTGTGGCTAAGGGCTTCGATCTGAGTCGGCTACCCGCCGAACTGCAAGCCACAGATTAATGACGGATTCCGCCGGAATCCGGTATAGTGACTGCTTGTCAGCTGATATGCAGCAGCTAGAAATAACAGGAGATAGCGCATGGCGCGAGGTATAAATAAAGTGATCTTGGTCGGTAATCTCGGCCAGGACCCCGAAACGCGATATATGCCATCTGGGGGCGCCGTTACTAATGTTACTGTCGCCACTAGCGAAACGTGGAAGGACAAGCAGAGCGGTCAGCCTCAGGAGCGAACTGAGTGGCATCGGGTGGTGTTTTTTAACCGCCTGGCGGAGATCGCTGGAGAATACCTGAAAAAAGGCTCCAAGGTTTACGTGGAAGGCTCACTGCGCACCCGCAAGTGGCAGGATCAGAGCGGGCAAGATCGCTACACCACCGAAATTGTCGCGGCGGAGATGCAGATGCTAGATAGCCGCGGTGGCAGCGGCGGCGGTATGGCTGGCGGCTATGGCGATGAATACTCTCAGGCGGCTGCACCCCAGCAACCGCGTCGTCAAGCGGCTCCCGCCGCACCCCAGCAGCGCCCGGCGGCGCCGCAGCAAGCGCAGCAGCCCCAGCAGGCGCCTGCGCCGAGTGCGCCGGCCCCGGGATTTGACGACTTTGATGATGATATTCCGTTCTAAGGGTTAGCGGCTGTATGCCGGCGCGCTGACCGATTGGGCGCGCGCTGAGCATTCCAAACTGTGCTGGTGTGAAACTTAAATTGGGCTGCGGTATCACCAGTAGTCTGTAAATTGTGTTGTGGCCGTGAGTGAAGCTGTGAGTGTTTTATTACTCTGTGAGGACTCTGCACTTAGCCAGGCGCTGAGTGCTCAGCTGGCGTCTCGAGGTCGGTCATTGGCCTGCCATTCGGCTGAGCAGTTACTGGCTGCCCCTGAGCTTGCCGACGGCGCGATTCTTATTAACGCCCTGTTGATCCCCGGTCAGTTATTTAGCGAACATATGGCTGTGTTACAGCAGCGCCTGCTCGATGAGCTGGGCGCGCGCTTGCGCAGCTATATTGCCCTCAGTGACGCCCGAGTTCTGGCTGAGCTAGATGACGACCACCCCCCCGCTGAGAATGCTACCCCCGCCCCGGCTGCCGGCGATGCCGTGTGCCTAGCTGCTGCGGAGGAGGCGTTGTTGGCGGCGCCGCTGCAGGGGCTGGTATTACGCAGCGGGCCATTAATCGCCACCAGTGGCGACAATGTGCTGTCGGCCTTTATTTCTGCGCTCAAGGCGGGTGAGGTGGTGGCTCTCAACAATGGCTCGCACAGCTGTCCGACACCGGTTAGTGACTTGGCGCGGGTGTTGTCTGCGATGGTTGACCAGTTGTCATGCGGTGCACACTGCCGCGGTATCTATCACTATCAGAGTAGCGGAAGTAGTAGCGCCTATGCCTTCGCAGAAGTGGCATTTGCCCATGCCAGTCAGTATCTGGCTGGCTCACCCGATATAACGGTTGATGAGCAGGGCTGGGATTGGCAGGCGCACTCGCGTGTGCTGCGCTGTGAGCGGCTGCTGCGTAACTTTGGCGTTAAGCAGCTGCCATGGCGGGCCTGGTTGCCGAAGATGATCAAAACGATGTGTGAGGAAGATTACAATGAGCGCGTCTGAGCAATTTCGGCCACTGTCGGTGGCGGTGCTGACGGTATCGGATAGTCGCGATGAAGCCAGTGACAGCTCCGGGCGCTACCTCTGTGAGGCCTTGGCGGAGGCCGGGCA
>JBFKEA010000035.1:0-14843 GCA_041619375.1 Spongiibacter sp.
CCGGCGAGACGCGCCACGCTGGCGTAGGCCTCGGTCCACGCCGCCAGCTCCGGCGACGTCGAAAAATCCACCAATTTAACTTGCCCTGCGGCATCTAACAGCACGTTTTTCGTCTTGATATCGCCATGCACTATGCCGCGCTGGTGAACGTGCGCCAATGCGCTGGCAATGTCGGCAATATATTGCTGGCAGCGCTCAGCACTGCGCAGCGGGTGCCCACTCAGCGCCGCTAAACTGCCGCCAGGCAGCAATTCCATACAGACAAAATACCAGGGAGGGTGCTGATAGAAATGATAAAGGCGCGCGATATTAGGGTGCTCCAGCTTAGCCAATACGGCCACTTCACGCTGAAATGCCAGCAATACCCGCTGATCCATTAAATGCTGATCACGCACCACCTTGACGGCCAGCAGCGGATCGCGCGCACCACGTGCCGCAAGCCGCCTATCGCGGGCACTATACACCGCAGCCAAACCACCCTCACCGAGGCAGCGCAGCACTTCGAAGCGACCTGCCAACAGCGCTGGTGCGGTCAGCCTGGGCGAGCGCACTGGCCGCTGCAGGGTGCGCTCCAGCGCTAGAAAGTCATCCTCTCCGGCGGCGACAGGATATGAGTTTGACGACTGCGCGGTTGCGAGCATGCTTTCCCTGCCAACGGTGTCCCCTTGAACCCCAAAGTATAGGGCAAGATGAGCAAGCCGGCCGGTGCTATCGCCAACTAGTGATCACCCAGCTTCGGCTCTATACGATCACCGTCAGCGGGCGCAGCGGGTTGCGCTGTTGGACGGCGCGGGGCACGCAGTCGCCAGACAATCGCAACAACCAGCGCCATAATCTGGCCGGCAACAACAATTATGATGCCCGCCATCGCCGACTCAAAACCGCCAGTCATAAAGCTGAGCGCCGCGCCAATCGTTGCCGGTATCCACAGCTCGACGGCATCCGGGTGGCGACAGGGCAGCAATAGCAAACTCGCCACCGCCAACACCGCCCACAATTTCACCGCGCTGAGACGATAGCCACGAATCAGCAGCACCCAAAGTAGCGTCGCCGCAACACCTGCACCGAAATACACCTGCCAGGCGAGTGCGTAGTCATTCGCATCAATCATCGCTTGCCCTAATCAACCCAGTGAATAATATGATCTTCAAAATCCTCTTCGGCCACATCCAGCTCACTCACGCAGCGCCCCGCCACCGAAATCCCCAAGTTGCGCATAGCCCGGTCATCGCCGGCCACCAACGGGTGCCAAACGGGCAAACCCCGCCCCTCGTGCAGGCGCCGGTAGGCACAGCTCGCCGGCAAGCTATAAGCAAAGTCCGCCAGCGATTGCCGCAACTGCAAGCAGCCGGGCACGCGCTCTAGACGGTGCCCGTAGTCCCGACAACGGCAAGTTTCACTATCGAGTAAACGGCAAGCCACGTCGGTGTAATAGACCTCGCCACTGTCTTCGTCTTCCAGTTTGTGTAAGCAGCAGCGACCACAACCATCGCACAGCGCTTCCCATTCCTGGTCGCTCATTTCGGCCAGCGCTTTAACCTGCCAAAACGGTTGTTGCCGAGCCGCTATCATCGATCTTCGCGAGGCTGCAATGGCGCTTCTTTTTGAGGCGGAAGTTGAAGGTAAAAACCATTGTCCTCAATAGCTTGCAATACATCTTCAACCTTGGCTCTAGCGAGCTTACGCCCTGCCTGCAAGAGTAGCGTCATCGCCCGTTCGGGCTTGCCAAAGCGCTGTAACAGCGCCTCGGGTACCCGGGCAGTGTCTTCCGCCTTGTCGACATACAAATACATACCGTCGTGCTTGGCACTGCGATAAATAGTGCAAATACGTTTCATTGTTGCTCCTCGAGTGCGCGCTGTAAATCGTCAGCCAAAAGCCGGCTGCGCCACTGACCAAAGCTGTCGGGCAAGCGCCCTTGGCGAATCAGCACTTCCAAATCGCGTTTGCGGCACAGCAGGCCCGCGGGTATGTCCAATTGCTCAGCGCAATGCTCCACGCACTGACGCAAATAGCCGAGCCGCTGGTTTTGCTCACCCGACAATGGCCTCGGCCCCGGTTCGGGGTAATCACTGGCCGGGGCATTGCGCGCTGCATCGACGATGGCGAGAATCTGCTCGCCGTAGCGCCGCAGCGTCCCCGGAGCGAGATCCTTAACTGCGGCTAAGTCGGCATGATTCACCGGCAGTCGGCGGGCGACATCAAAGCACACCGGGTCTTTCAAAATACGCCCGCGCGGCATATCCCGCTCTCTGGCCCGCTGCTCTCGCCAGCTGCACAGCTGTCGCAGTGCCAGCCGCTGCGTTCCATTAAGCTTCCACAGTGATTTATTGCGCTGATAGTATTTATCATCGGCGGCCGGCTGTTCGGCCTGCCCAATAAGCTGTTGGCAGTCTTCCTGCCACCAATTCAGCCGCCCCTGCTCTTCCAGTCGCTGGCGGATCATCGGGTAAATCTGCTGTAAATACGCCACATCCAATGCGGCATAGTGACACTGACTGGGGGTGAGCGGCCGCTGCAACCAATCCGATCGGGTCTCACCTTTCTCGACATGCACATCCAAACAAGCTGCGACCAATTTCTGGTAACTAAGCCCCTCGCCGATGCCGGCCAACCCGGCACCGATCTGGCTATCCAGTAGCGGCGCCGGCAACACGCCACACAGCCGATCAAACACTTCGAGGTCTTCACAGCATGAGTGCAGCACTTTTACAATGCCCGCATTGTTGAGCAAGGCTGTAAAATCACCCCAGTCTTCGATGGCCAATGGGTCGATCAACCAGCATTCGCCGAAGCAGCCAACCTGTATTAAACCGGCAATCGGGTAAAAGGTATCGCGACGAATAAATTCGGTATCCAAAGCCAAAAAGCTGGCACTCTGCCAGCGCTGACAGGCGGTGATCAGTGCGGCCTGACCGTCAATATAGTGGTACTCGTCACTCAAAACGCTGCCGCCCCTTTAATGCATGAGACAGCGTACCGCTGTCGACATATTCCAGCTCGCCGCCCAGCGGCACGCCGTGCGCAATACGGCTCACCGCCACGCCCAGACTGCGCATTTGTTCGGCGATATAATAAGCTGTCGCCTCACCTTCCACCGTCGGATTGGTGGCCAGGATCAACTCGTTAACCTGCAAGGCCTGAACGCGCTCCACTAAGCGGTCCACGCCAATTTCCTCCGGGCCGATGCCGTCGATGGGCGACAGGTGTCCCATCAACACAAAATACAGACCGCGGTAATCTCCACCCTGCTCAAAAGCCAGTACATCAGCCGGTGACTCGACAACGCATATAGTGTGCTGATCGCGGCGCTGATCGCGGCAAATTCGGCACTCGCTATCTTCTGTTAAGGTGCGGCAGCTGCGGCAGTGACCCACCTGCTCCACCGCTTTATGCAGAGCCTGTGACAGTCGTTCAGCGCCACCGCGATTGCGCTCCAGTAGTTGAAAGCTGATGCGCTGGGCCGACTTTGGCCCCACACCCGGCAAACAACGCAGAGCATCAATCAGTTCGTCGATGAGAGGGCTAAAATTATTCATCAGAACGGCATCTTGAATCCGCCAGGCATCCCCATGCCTGACAACATATCACCCATCTGTCCCTTGTTGTTCTCCTCCACCTTGCGCACCGCGTCGTTTACCGCCGCCGCCAGCAAATCCTCTAATACTTCTTTGTCTTCGCTGAGTAAACTGTCGTCAATATCGACCCGGCGCACATCGTGGCGACCGGTCATGGTCACCTTCACCAGCCCGGCGCCCGCTTCCCCCAGCACCTCTTTATTTGCCAGCTCTTCCTGCGCCTTCTGCATTTTCTCCTGCATTTCCGCAGCTTTTTTCATCAATTCATTCAGATCAGCTTTCACGATTCTCTCCTGTACTGGGCCGGCAAGCGGAGCGAATCTGGCTCCAGCTCGGCGGAAAATTCGGCGACTATCTCCCGAACAATCGGGTCGTTTTCAATCGCTTGGCGGGCGGCTGCTAGCTGCTCCTGCAGCTGGCGAGCCCGATATTCAGCCGGCGTTTCTTCCTCCGGCTCTGCAATATCAATACTCACTTTAAGCGGCTGAGCAAAATATTCACTCAGCGACTCCTGCAAGCGCTCAACATGGCGCTCATTCAGCAGCGCGGCACTGCCCTGACTGATAACAAACCGAAGTCGGCCGGCGCCGCTCTCGGCGATTTGGCAGTGCGAGGCAATACTGCCCAACATACCGGGCAACGCAAAGTCGTCGAAACGCTCGCGCCACTGACGGCCGTCCAAATCCACCAGCGACAGTGGTGCGACCGCTATTTGCCCTTCACTTGGCGGCGTCTGGCTGCCTGCCGGGGCAGCGGGCACCGGCGCACTAGCGCTCTGCGCGACCGACACAGTATCAGCTACCGCAGTTTCGGGTAGCGGCGCAGCACCTGACATTACCGCAGCATCTGACACTGCGGCAATTGCCGGAGCCTGTGCCGCCGAATTAGGCAAACCATCCGCAATGGCGGCTTCACCGCCCCGCTCGCCACCCACAGTTGACATCGCCTGCTGGCGCTCATAGTCAGCCCAGCTGTCATCCACCGGGGTCTCAAGCGAGCCATGATCCGGTCGCTCGGCACTGGGCGAGGTTGCGACAGGCTCACCGCCACCGGCCTCAGCGTAATTTGAATTTGGCTCCGGCGGCGCGGCCGGGGAGACGATTGCCTGCGCCTCAGCGGGCGCTGTCGGCGACTTTTTTGCAGGTTCGCCGGCCTCCACCGGCGACGCAGACCCAGCGACCAGTGGCTGGGTCGGGGGAGCCATTACACCCTCGGGCTTAAACGCCAACATCCGCAGTAGCAGCATCTCCAGTCCGGATCGTGGCTCAGCGGCTAGGCCCATATCGCGCCGCCCCTGCAGCGCCATCTGGTAGTAGTACTGCACCTCTTCACCGCTTAACTGGCTGGCCAGCTCCAATACGGTCTGACGGTCGCCCAAACTGTTATCCAAACCCTCTGGCACCGTTTGCGCGATCGCCAGGCGATGCAGTACGACCAGCAATTCCGTGGCAACGCCGGCAAAATCCACACCCAACTCGGCCAATTCAGCCACGATCGTCAACAACCCCGCGCCGTCACGCTGCGACAGCGCAGTAATTAGGCGGTACACCGCGCCGTGGTCAATGGTGCCGAGCATTTGCCGCACATCGTGTTCACCGAGCTTGCCCGAACCAAAAGCAATCGCTTGATCGGTCAAACTCAGCGCATCGCGCATGCTGCCGTCGGCCGCGCGACCCAATAACCACAGTGCGGGCTCGTCGTAGGCGACCATTTCTTTGTCGAGAATCTGCTTGAGGTAGTCCACCACCCGCTCTGGGCTGAGGTTCTTTAAGCTAAATTGCAAACAGCGCGATAAAATGGTGGCGGGGATTTTCTGTGGGTCGGTGGTCGCCAACAAAAACTTGACATGCGGCGGCGGCTCTTCCAGCGTCTTCAACAACGCATTAAAGCTGCTGGCACTGAGCATGTGCACCTCATCGATGAGGTAGACCTTGTAGCGCCCCTGGGTGGGGGTGTACTGCACATTGTCGAGCAGCTCGCGCGTATCCTCGACCTTAGTGCGCGACGCGGCGTCCACCTCAATCAGGTCGACAAAACGCCCCTCGTTAATGGCGACACAGGACTGACATTGCCCACAAGGCTCAGAGCTAACGCCTTGCTCACAATTAAGGCAGCGCGCCAATATACGCGCAATGGTGGTTTTACCAACGCCGCGCGTACCAGTAAACAAGTAAGCGTGGTGCAGGCGATCGTGGTCAAGCGCATTGATCAGCGCTTTGAGCACATGACTCTGACCGGCCATTTCCCGGAAACTTTTGGGGCGCCATTTTCTCGCCAGAACCTGATAGGTCATTGCTGCGTCTCTCGAAATCAAGCGCCAAGGATACACTAGCGCCGCGCCGACATAAATATCGCTACAAGCCAGAAAAATTGCGAGGAATCACTAACATAGAAGGGACTGGTGGTGGCCCAACCAGCCGCACCCCGGCACACGAGTCGATAACTACCGTTGCTCCCTTCCGGGCCTGGCGGGGTTTGCTATCTATCGTTGCGAGGGGACCGGAAGGACCACCATAAAACTGCGAACAAGCGGGCTCGTTCGAGGGCCGCTATTGTCGTGGAAAGGCACGACACATGCAAGGGGGAAATCGCGCTTATTCAACACCGCGCCCCGGCGGAAACTGCTGCAAGATGCCACCCACCGTTTCCTCAATATAGGAGCGCCGCTCCGCTGGATTGCGTAATGCCGGCTGGCTGCGGCGCACACTACCCCGCCACAACAAGCGGCGACTGCGTGGTTCAACCAGATCGATTACCACGCGATCCTCGGTGTATTCACGCAACCACAGATCGCTGTCGTGGTAATGCATGTGACCAAAGCCCGGGCGGAAATGGCAGTGATAGCAAGGATAATAACCAAAGTGGCTATACCACGCCCCTACACTTTCAATGCGGGTTTTCTCCACGGCACCGACATGGTAGCTGACCAACACCGCGGCGCGATCGGCGGCAACTTTACGCAGCCCTCTGGTAACCAGCTGCTGCTCAATAGCCTCGCGGTAACGCTGATGCATCAGTGCATCGTAAGCCGGGTCAGGCTGAGCAGCACCGGACTCCAGCCAAGCGTAGCTATCCACAGCAGAAAAATCATAATCCAGCGCGTAGTCCTGGCTGACTGGCAATCCGCCACACCCGGCCAGCAGCAAAAATACGCCGACCAGCAACTCACCTATCCGCCGCGCCGCAGGCACAGACCCGGTCATGACACTACCCTCCCGCGGCGCAGCCGCTAGTCCTTCTTCAAGACAACCCAGTTGGCAAAGCGACCGCGAACAACCCGCAACAGCATGCCGTCGTCATCGCGCGAAGCTGCGGCCTTCAACTCGGCAATACTGCGCACCCGGCGCTGGTTCACCGACACCAACAGGTCCCCCGCGCGCAACTTAGCCGCCGCCGGGGCGCCGGGCTCTACCGCAGCGATCACCACACCCTTGCCGTCCTCGGCCGCCTTCAAGCTCACACCTTCAAGCAGGGGGTGAATACCATTGACGCTGCCGCCCACCTTGGCACTCTGCTCGGCGGCGCCCAGCACCACCTTGATGCGCTTTTCTCGACCATCGCGCAGCAGGGTTATGACGACTTTTTCGCCCACGCCGCGCAGACCAATAGCATTGCGTAACTGGGCGGAATTGATCACCGCTTTATCATCCACTGCAACCACCACATCACCAGCTTTCACACCGGCCTTTTCAGCTGCAGAGCCCTCCTGCACCTCAGCCACTACCGCGCCCCGACGCCCACGGTCAATATCAAAAGCCTCGGCCAACTCCGCCGTCAGGTCCTGGATAATCACCCCCAACTGACCTCGCCTCACCTCACCGTGCTGCAATATCTGCTCGATGCTGGCCATCGCCATATTTGCAGGGATCGCGAAGCCAATACCGACATTGCCCCCCGCAGGCGCCAAAATCGCGGTATTTACCCCCACCAACTCCCCGCGCAAATTAACCAGCGCGCCCCCGGAGTTGCCGGGATTGATAGAGGCATCGGTTTGAATAAAATTTTCATAGCCCTCGATACCCAAGCCGGTCCGCCCCAGCGCACTGACGATGCCGGTCGTGACTGTCTGACCCAACCCGAAGGGATTGCCGATAGCGACCACAAAATCGCCGACCTGCAACTGATCTGAATCAGCCAGGCGAACCGCGGTCAGTGCGTCGGCGGGGATCTTAAGCACGGCAATGTCAACATCGGGATCAGAACCGATTAACTCTGCCTTAAAACTGCGGCCATCCTCTAGTGACACGCGAACCTCATCGGCACCACGAACCACGTGATGATTGGTCAACACGGTGCCCGCGGAGGCGTCGATAATAACGCCGGAGCCAGCGCTTTGCGTGCGCCGCTCTCGCGGCTGTAACTGCTGGCGCGGCACATTAAAAAAATGTCGAAAAAAGGGGTCGTTGAGCAGCGGGTTCTGCTGCACGCGCTGAGTGGTATAGGTGGAAATATTGACCACCGCCGGATTCACGCTTTTTAACATCGGCGCCAAACTCGGCAACGGCTCACCGTCGCCAGTAAATTTAGGCAACAGCGCATGACTGGGGTGACTAAAAATCAATACTGCTGCTACCAACAGCCCAGACAGGGGAAATAATGAATTACAGAATCGCTGAAAACGCGCCATGACCTTTCCGATCTCCTCAAAACATTGTCGCCAAGCTTAGAGTGCAGAATTCGGAAATATTTCCCCAACGCGGAAGTTTCGTCAACTTCGGCGCGCAGGGAGTGAATTAGCCTAGTTTTTCCGCCATCGCCTTGGACAGCTCATCGCGAATTTTTGACTTAAAGGGCTTCATCATCATTCCCAGGCGAATATCGACTTTGACTTCGCCATCCAGCAGCTGCAGTACCCCCTGAATACCCGAGCGCTTAAGCTCAAGCTCGCGATCACTCAGCCAGCGGTGCTTCATTTCATAGCGCTCGCCCAACTTTTCAGCCAGCCCTTCCAGCATTTCCCGCACATCACTTTCACTTTTGCTATGACGCTGACTAAGTGAGATTGTCGACACCGTATTTCTCCAGCACAAGACCACAAACCAAAGGAACCGTCGCTATCATTTTAGCAGAGTTGCAACAGGCAAATTTCAGGCATAAAAAAACCGCCTTGCAGCGGTTTTTTAATTTGGTGGAGCTAGGCGGGATCGAACCGCCGACCTCTTGCATGCCATGCAAGCGCTCTCCCAGCTGAGCTATAGCCCCGAAAGAGGCTGCGCATGTTAAGGCCCGACCCCGACCTTGTCAACACGCTTTTTGAAAAAACTGTAAAATCTTTGCCTGTGGCCCTGTTGCGCTGCATAGCAAGGCCGCAACGCGGCCCCCACTATGCCTGACCGCCCAATTGCTGATAGCGCTTCTCGAGCTTTTTGAGTTTCTTTTTGCCTACCCCACCCAAGCTATCGATGGCAAAACGCAAGCGCGCTCGACTGATCTCCGGGCCGAGGATTTCCATCGAGTCGACCACAGAAATCGACGCCGTAGTTCCCGCAATGGCGATAAACAGCGGCGGCATAACATCCTTCATCCGCAGCTCCAAGCCGTCAGCCAGCCCCTTAATCGCGGCAAACAAATTGTCTCGCTGCCAATCCTGTTCGGCCTCTAGGCGCCACAAACAGCACTGCAGCACCTCTACTAAGCCCTCTTCATCGAGACTGCAGGACGCAAAACTTTGCTTATCGATCGACAGCATACCCGACAAGAAAAACCCAGCCAGCGGCGCGATATCGGTAAACACTTCGATGCGCGGCTTAAGCTGCGGCAACAGTTTTAACAAGGTATCTTTATTCAACGCCCACTGCTGCAGACGCTCGACGAGCTGCTCATCATCAAAATCTTCACGCAGCCAGATACCGTTTAACCAACGCAGCTTTTCCACGTCGAAAATCGGCCCGCCAAGGCTGACACGCTGAATATCGAAATTGGCAATCATTGTTTGCAGGCTGAACTTTTCACTTTCATCGGGCATGCTCCAGCCCATACGCCCGAGATAATTCAATAGCGCCTCTGGCAGGAAGCCCATGCGCTGATAGTAAAGGATACTGGTCGGATTCTTACGCTTGCTGAGCTTGCTCTTGTCCGGATTGCGCAGCAGTGGCAAATGGCAAAGCTGGGGCATGTCCCAACCAAAATACTCGTACAATAACTTGTGCTTAGGTGCTGAGTTGATCCACTCCTCACCGCGCAATACATGGGTAATACCCATCAGGTGATCGTCGACAACATTGGCCAGATGATAAGTAGGCATGCCATCGGACTTGAGCAAAATTTGCGCGTCAACCTGCCCCCAGTCGAGCTCAATTTTACCGCGCAGCATATCGTCGATTTCGCAACGCCCCTCCTCTTCCGGCACCACCATACGAATCACGTAGGGCGCCCCGGCTGCCTCGCGGCGCGACACTTCGTCATCGCCAAGCTTTAAATCCGCCGGCTTAAGGGCTGTGTGTTGCCCGGCTTCGCGGCGCGACTCGCGCAGCTCGTCCAGCTCTTCAGGAGTGCGGTAGCAGCGAAACGCCAGGCCCTTGGCGATAAGCTGCTCACAATGCTCGCGATAGATTTCACTGCGCTCACTCTGCCGGTATGGCCCGTGCGCGCCCCCTACGTCCGGCCCTTCATCCCAGTCCAAACCCAGCCACCGCAGCGAATCGAGAATGGCTTTCTCGGAGGCCGGCGTTGAGCGCTGTTGATCGGTATCTTCGATGCGCAACAGGAATTGCCCACCCTGACTCTTGGCGAAACAATAGTTGAACAAGGCGATATAGGCGGTGCCAACGTGTGGATCGCCAGTGGGTGACGGGGCAATGCGGGTGCGAACAGTCATGGAGAGTTTTTTACCATTTCAATACAATTAGCGTTTGCCGCGCGCAATGCCCACGACACGTTTGATGTGGCGCTATTATACGGCCCCGCGGCTGCAAGATTCACCTACCCCGGAGGTTTTCCTCGCGAATGCCCAATCCCACGCTCGACCGCCGCTTTTGTGTGGCCCCCATGCTGGACTGGTCAGACCGCCACTGTCGCGTTTTTTGGCGCCAGCTGAGCCGACGCGCCGTGCTTTACACCGAGATGGTCACTACTGGTGCCCTGCTCCACGGCGACCAACACCGTCACCTGCAATTTAGCACCGAAGAACAACCGCTAGCCTTGCAGCTGGGCGGCAGCGACCCTGCGGCACTGGCCGCTTCGGCAAGGCTCGCCGAGCAGTGGAACTACAGCGAAGTCAATCTCAACTGCGGCTGCCCCTCAGACCGCGTGCAAAACGGCTTCTTTGGCGCCTGCTTGATGTCTCGGCCCGGCTTGGTGGCCGACGGCGTCAAAGCCATGCGCGACGCCTGTGATCTGCCCATTACAGTCAAGCACCGCATCGGCATTGACGATCAGGAGGGCTATGAGCCCCTGCGCGATTTTGTCGGCGCCGTTCACCAGGCGGGATGTAAAACCGTTATTGTTCATGCCCGCAAGGCGTGGCTGAAGGGTCTCAGCCCGAAAGAAAACCGTGAAATCCCCCCGCTTAACTACGACATGGTCTATCGCCTGAAAGCAGAATTTAGCGATCTCGAGGTCATTATTAACGGCGGCATTGAAACCATCGACGATGCACTATCGCATTTGTCATATGTCGATGGCAGTATGTTGGGGCGCAGTATCTACCACAACCCCTACCAGCTGGCTGAGGTCGACCAGCGCATATACGGTGACACCAAGCCCGCCGCGTCGCGACCGGAGATCGTCGAGGCCCTTTACCCCTATATCGAAAGGGAACTCAGTAATGGCGCCAGGCTCCATCATATAACGCGACATATTCTCGGGCTGTTTAACGGCCTGCCAGGGGCGCGACAATTTCGCCGCCACCTCAGCCAGCACGCGCACCGCCGCGACGCCGGCTTGGAGATATTGCAGCAGGCGCTGGCACTGACGACCAGCGCCCAACAGCGCAGCCTCGACTATGAGCAGCGCAACGCCACAGACTAGCAGGGCCGCAGCGACGGACCGCCGCAAACAAGGGATGCACGCATGAGCAGTAAACTTGAACAACTCAAGACAATGACCGATGTAGTCGCCGACACCGGAGACATCGAAGCGATTAAACGCTTTGCCCCACAGGACGCCACCACCAACCCCTCATTGATTCTTAAAGCCGCACAACTGCCCCAGTACAGGTCGCTGATTGACCGCGTTGTCGCCAGCCAGCTCGACAACGCCGACAGCCCGGCCAGCCTGAAGCGCACCAGCACCCACTTGGCCGTTGCCATCGGTAGTGAAATCGCGCAATTGGTTCCCGGCAAAGTATCCACCGAGGTCGACGCGCGTCTGTCTTTCGATCGCGAAGCAACACTGGCCGAGGCGCGGCAAATTGTTGAGCTCTACGAACAAGCCGGCATCGGCCGCGAAAAACTGCTAATCAAAATTGCCGCCACCTGGGAAGGTATACAGGCTGCCGCCGAACTGGAAAGTGACGGCATTGAATGCAATCTGACCCTGTTGTTCAGCCTCGCCCAAGCCGCCGCCTGCGCTGAAGCCGGGGCCACCTTAATCTCGCCGTTTGTCGGCCGCATACTGGACTGGCACATCGCCCACGGTAACACTCCGGCAAGCGCAGTAGAGGACCCCGGTGTGCAATCGGTAGCGGGCATTTACGCCTACTACAAACAACACGGCTACCGCACTATCGTAATGGGCGCGAGCTTTCGCAATATTGACGAGATCGCCGAGCTCGCCGGCTGCGATCGGCTCACCATTAGCCCGACGCTACTGGAGTCTCTCGCCAATGACAACGGTGACCTACCGCAGCGCCTACGCAGTGACGGCAATTTCGCCGAACAACGCAAGCTCGACTGCAGCGAACCGAGCTTTCGCTGGGCATTAAATGAGGATGCCATGGCCAGCGAAAAACTCGGCGAGGGCATTCGCGCCTTTGCCGCTGATCAGCGCAAGCTTGAAATGCTTCTGAAGGACTGGCCACGTGTTTGATTTTCTAAAAAAACTATTAGCTGACACACAAGGTGAAGACAGTGAGGCAATGTCATTAGAACTGGCCGCCGCCTCACTGCTGATCGAAGTCAGTAAATCTGATTACAAAGAAGAACCCGCTGAGGTGGACAAAATCCACCAGCTGTTAATCCAGCACTTTGACCTAAGTGACGATGACATTGACGACTTTATGGCGCGCGCCCACAAGCAAAATCAGGACAGCACCTCGCTGTACCCCTTCACCCGTTATATCAACGACAATTGCAGCAACGAGGAAAAGTTTCACCTAGTGAAAGCGCTGTGGGAAGTCGCCGCAGAAGATGGTGAAATTGATAAATACGAAGAGCACCTGATTCGCAAAATTGCCGAACTCATTTACCTGCCACACCGCGACTTCATCCGCGCCAAACTGCAAGTCTGCGAGGGGTTAAACGGCGACAAAACTCAGTAACACTGGCCTTCCAGCAGTGATACCAGTTCGCGAAATTTCGCGCGGTTGCTGTCGTTCATGCCCATCAAAATACGGTGGGCTTCCAAGACCCGGCTGCGCACCCCCTCTTCACTATCGGGAAGAATCGGCAGCTCACCCAGGTCCTCATCGTCGAGCAGCGGCTGTTGACGGATACTGAACACCCGATCAAAACCCATGCTGTCCAGCACGCGGGTAATATCGGGGTTAGTAGAAAGAATAACGGGAACATAGCCAAATCGCTGGTTGGCCTTAATGGCCAATTTAGCCAACAGGCCCAAGGTGGTACTGTCGATATTACTGGCGTCAATAAGATCCACTACCACGCTGGCGAAACCGGCGCTGGCCAGCATCTCATCAAAGAATTGGTCCATAGTGGTACACAGCGTCAACCGTACATCACCCACCAATTTGATAACGAAGGCCCCGTCTTGCTCGGCGACCAAAATTTTACCCGGTTGCATCAGCCTATAACCTGCACGCCACTAAAATGGCAATATCGTCCGGGGCCTCGTCTATCTGATTTAAACCAAAGGCCTCAACGAGTTCGCTGGAGGAGCACTGACCAGTGCTCAATAAATCGAGCAGTGCCTGCTCCTTTTCTTGCAAGCTGTCATGCTCCAATACTTCCAATATACCATCTGAGAATAACGTCAGCACGGCACCTGGAGGAAAGCTAATCATATGGTCAGTGAAAGTGGCATCGGCAAATAAGCCAACCGGCATATCGTGCTCGGGCAAAAACGCAGCGCGACCGTTGAAAGCCATGACGGGCGCCGGCAGGTGCCCTGCCACCGCATAGCAAAGCTGCTCGCAATTGAGGTCGAAAACGCCCACACACAGCGTCACGTGCTTGCCAATACCCATCTCCAACAGCTCGCGATTAGCAATCGCCAACATCTTCGCCGGCGACAATATCGCGGTCGACCCGCGATGTAAAAAATCACTGCGCTTGCGGGCAAATAAATTCTTTAGGAACACCGTCACAAATGCCGAGCTGGCGCCATGGCCAGAAACATCGGCAACAAAAAACGCCGCGTGATCCTCACCCACCAAAAAGTAGTCAACGAAATCACCGCTGAGATACAGCGACGGTAAGATGAAGTGGCAAAAGCGGTAGCCTTTGACGTCTTTGGGGGTATCGGGAAGCAACAGTTGCTGCACGTGCTTCCCCGCTTGCTGGTCCTGTTGCAAATGCGTCAGGCTCTCCAACAAGTCACGGTTGGCGGCTTCCAATTTATGACGGTAGGCGAGGTTCTCGCGCTTTAGCTCACAGCGCTCGACCGCCCGATCAATGGCGTGACGAATCACGTCATTGCTTTCCGGCGGCAGCATCAGATAGTCAGTCGCACCGTGGCGCACTGCAGCCAACACATCGGCCAGACTCTCTCTGCGCGACACCCCGATCAATGGTAATTCCCGTGGGTCAGCAGCCATTTCGTCGAGCAGATCGGTTCCCCAGCCACCGGGCAGGTCAATATCGATCATCACGATATCGATATCGTCTTCGTGAAAACACTGCCTAGCTTTGCTCAGGTCATCACTCCACAGCACAATCACGCCGAGCGCCTCTAGGGCGCTCAGCAATTGCTGATGAAGGGCGTCGCTCTGCTGAATCAATAGCAGGCGGTGGAGAAGCGGTCGGCTCATTGCGCTGTTTTACCCACCCGCCGCCATCTTGACAAGCAGTGAGCTTGTGCAGGATTCACACATCTGCAATAGCCATAACTAAAAGTCAAAGGACTCAAAATCCTCATCGCCAAAGCTATCCTGAAATTGCCCGTCATTGATCAAAAATTGTCGTCGCTGCAAGTAGGCATCTTTGATAA
>JBFKEA010000036.1:0-14732 GCA_041619375.1 Spongiibacter sp.
CAGCATCAGCAGGGTGGGGCGGTCGTTGCTGCCGCCGCGATACAGGCTCATATCGAGTTCGCCGATATTAACGCGGCGTTTTTCAAAACCGTAGAGTGTCGCTTCAGCCGCCATACTGCTGCGATACAGTACATGACCGACAGCGGGGTAACTCTGGTAGGCCCAGACGCCTGAGATGAGTAATAACAGGGCCAATGCCCAAAACAGTTTGTTCACTATCTTCTTCCTCTTATATTGTCTTTGTTTGCCGTGACTTTTACCGCAGGCTAGGGCTTGCTGGGGTAGTCGCTGAGATCAATGACCGGGCGCATTTCGCGCCAGATGAGCGCAGTTAGCCAGCGCAGGGGGACAAAGCGGGCACCCAGCCAGGTTTTTCTCGAGCCATTGCCGTACACCAATCGCGGGCGATTGCGGGCAATGCTGTCGATCAGCTTGGCGGCGATCGCCTCGGGTTTGGTGCTGAGAAAGTGCTGGGAGAATGCCCGGCTGCGGGGCTGGCGGGCAATATTGGTGTCGATGCCGCCGGGGTGTACCAGATGCACTTGAATATGGCTGTCTAGGAGTTCGGCCATCAGCGCTTCACTATAGCCGCGCACGGCGAATTTACTGGCGCAGTAGTCACTGTGGTTGGGTGTGCCAATTAAACCGAAAATACTCGAAACATTGACGATGGCCGCCTCGCTATTGGCGCGCAGCTGGGGCAGGAAGGCCTGACAGCCGTAAGCCACGCCAAAAAAATTCACCTCCATCACCCTTCGGTAGCAGTCCATGTCGGTGCTCCAGCTGGGTTTGGCGCTGCCCTCAATGCCGGCGTTGTTAATCAGAATATGGGCATTGCCCAGCTGCTGGGCGACATATTGCGCAAACGCCTGCATGGCCGCTTGGTCGCTGACATCAAGTACGCGGTGACAGAGCTGGCTTTGCTCGGCTCCGCCCAGTTGCTCCACAGTTTCTGCCAGGCCTTGGGCGTCGTAGTCACACAGCGCTAATTTACTGCCGCGCTGGGCGAAGGCGTGGGCGTAGGCGCGCCCCATTCCCGAGCCGGCGCCGGTGATCACCACAATTTTATTATGTAAATTCTTCATGGAGTGCTCCTAGGAGAGTTGGTGGTCGCTGTTGCGGAAGTTTTTTGTCCAGCGTCTGTAGGTAAAACTAAAACCGGGGAACATGGCGATAACGTGGCCGCTTTTGCTTTGGTACCAGCTGTTGCAGCCGCCCGACTTCCACACCGTGCGCTCCATTTCGCGATGGATATGCTGGGTGTAGCGCGACTCGGCATCGGCTTTGACTTCGATGGCCCGGCGCTGCTTACGCTGCACGGTTTGGATGCTGTGCATGATGTAGTCCATCTGCGCCTCGATGATGACAATCGCGGACGTGTGGCCAATGCCGGTATTGGGGCCGGTGACAATAAACAGATTGGGGAAGCCGGGCATGCTGGTGCCCAAATAGGCTCGCGGAAATTCTGCCCAGGCCTGGCTGAGGGTTTTGCCGTCGCGACCCTCCACCGGGTAAGAGATCACCCCGTCGGTGGCGTCATAGCCGGTGGAGTAAACAATGAGATCAAGCTCGATATTTTGCCCGCTCTGGCTGCGGATACCGCGTTCGGTAATTTCTGCAATGCCGTCGTCACTGCTGTGCAGCGTGACATTGTCGCGACAGTAGGCGGGGTACAGGGTGTCTGACAGGATGATGCGTTTGCAGCCAATGGTGTAATCGGGCGTGACCTTGGCGCGCAATGCCGGATCTTTTATTTGCGTGTTGATGTGTTTGATGGCGCGGCGTTTGGCCAATAAATTCAGCATCGCCGCCGAGTATTTAAAGCCGATCACGCGGCTTTCCAAGCCCCAGTAAATTGCCTGGCGCAGCAGGCGGTAGGCCCAGCGGCGTCGCAGCAGCGCTCGCTGCCAGGGCTTGAAGCGGTAATCCGGGCGCGGGATCACCCAGTGTGGTGTGCGCTGAAAAACGTGGAGTTCCCCGACCTGATCGGCGATGGCGGGAATGACCTGGGCGGCGCTGGCGCCGCTGCCGATGATCGCCACTTTCTTGCCGCGGTAATCGTAGCCTTGGTCCCAGTTATTGGTGTGAAAGCTGTGCCCTTTATAGTTTTCCCGGCCGGGAAATTGGGGGATCACCGGTGTGCTGAGTGGTCCCGATGCGTTGATCACAAACTGGGCGAGGAAGCGCCGGCCGTCCTCGCAATCGATCAGCCATTGTTGGCCTTCTTGCTGCCAGCGAATGCTGCTGACATTGCAACCCGTGTGGGTTTTTTCGCGCAACTGGTGCTTGTCGATAATGTGGTAGGTATAGCGCTGAAGTTCCTCGCCGTCGGCGAACATCTGCGACCAGTCGTAGGGCTCGGAGGCGATAGAGTACAGCGCGGACTGCACGTCTACCGCGGCGCCTGGATAGGTGTTCTGGCTCCAGGTGCCGCCCATGAAGTCGCGCCGCTCAAGGATGACGTAGTCGTGGAGGCCGCGTTTTTTTAGGTTTAGGGCGGCGCACTGGCCGCCAAAGCCGCTGCCGATAATGACGACCTGGTGTTGGCTGGGCTGCTGTTGTTCGCTCATGGTCGATACTCTTTCTTGGGGGGCGCCGGCGCGCCGGTTATCTGATGACAAGCGTCATCACTTTACTTTTGACGACAGCTGATGTCAAATTGCCCTATGACAAACAAACAAGCGAGATCAAGCGCGCGGGGCGAGGGCCGGGTATACGGTGGCTTGGATCCGGAACAGCGCAAGGCGATGCGCCGCGAGCAGTTTCTCGAGGCGGGTTTGGCGGTGTTTGGTGGCGAGGGTTTTCGCTCGGCGACGGTGCGCAAACTGTGCCGCGAGGCAAAGTTGACCGATCGCTACTTCTACGAGAGTTTTGCCAATTTACAAGAGCTGCTGACCGCCGTTTACGAGTTGCACATGGGGCGCATTCGCGAGCGCATTTACAGCAGTGTCATGACCTGCAGTGCGGCGGAGCCACCGCGAATCCAGGTCAGATTAATGTTGGACGCGTATTTTTCTGCCTTGGAAGACCCCCGTGTTGCCAGGGTGTGTATGGTTGAGTTGGAGGGCATCAGCCCCGAAGTTGAGCAGCTATATCACGGCTATATTCTGTCGTTTAGCGAGCTGATCGTGGAGCTGGCTGGCCATGTTTATCCACATTGGCAGTTGCCCGACGATGAGTCACTGGTGCTGGGAATGGCGCTGGTGGGCGCGATGCGGCAAACGGCAACCCACTGGCTGCGCAGTGGCTATGCAATGCCTCGCGAGACGGTTGTGCGAGCGGCGCTGCGTTTGGTGATGGGAGTGATCGACAGTATCGAGGCCGATCAAGGCGCCGCCGGAGCACAGTGCCCGCTGGCTTGAGTTATTGCCAAGCGGGCTTGTCAGGCCGGGCGGTCCGCCATCTCGCTCAATTTGCGGTGCATAAGCTCCCACTGTTCTAGCAGCAGCGCGCGACGCCCCTCGGGGTCATCGGGAATGTCAGCGGCGGGGATGCGCCAGAAGCTCAGTCGCACGGTGGTATCCATCCAACTGCCGTTAAACAGACTGGTGAAACTGGCGGAACCTTCGAAGCCACTGTGCGCAAAGAACAGCAGGTCCTTGTGTGGCGCTGCGGCCATCAGTGTCAGGGCGCCGGCGGGTCGCGGTGGTAGCACCGTGGTCCAGCGTTCGGCATTGCGCAGTGCCTCGGGAGCATCCTTTGCCGCCAGCTGGCGTAATATGCGTTGGCGTTTGTTGGTCGAGAACCGCGTCCCCTCCATGTATATCACCAGGGCGTCGTCGTCAGCCGCCGTGGCCGCCAGCTTGTGAAGTACCTTGAGTTCGCTGTCCATGTCTTCTGCCACGCGATTGACAAAGGCGTTGGGCAGACGATTGCCGACGATGTCCAGGCAGGGGTCTAGCAACAGTTCGCGCTTGAGGACATAGCGCACACGAAAGGCCTTGGGAATAGCGTAGAACGACATTGGCAGCACCGTGTCGCCGATACTGGTATGGCGCGGCAATACGATGGCCGCGGGGCCGTTGAGCGCCTCTTCACCCTCGATCTCAAAGCGCAGCCTGAACAGTTTTTCGGCGCCGCGGCGCAGGGTGTCCGCCCACCAGTATTGCAACTGACTGTTGGCCGCCAGGTAGTGGGCCTGTTGCTTTCTGCTCAGGCCGTAGCGCAGCCACAGCCAGCCGCTGGCGACGATGCCGGCAGTTTCGCAAAGCAGGTAGAGGCAGACAAAGGTGAGGCAGCGCAGACCCGATCGCGCGCTGGGCCTGATGTGGCCAAGTAGCCAGATCATCGGTATCCACAGCGGGGCAGAGATCAGTACGAGCAGCGTCAGCATTATATACGCGGGGATCGACAGCAGGCGTCGGGTCAGGGTGTGTTGCGTCAGCCACATCATGGTTGGGTAAGTGTCCTCATGGGCAAAGTATAGCCAATGAAACTCTCTACGCAGCGTGTGGGAGTATGGATGATGCCGGCGGGCGCTAACCGGCTGCCCGCACGCATTCCAGTATGCCGTAGTCGTATTCGCCGCCCAGTAATTCATATACCGGCTTTAGCCGGCCATCTTCGCTGTGCTCAAAGGCAAAGCGGATCTCTTGCAGGGAGGGAGGGTCTAACTCCACCACATCATCGAGTTCCAATTCGCCATTTTTGATCGCGGCGGCCAGGTGGCGGTAGACGGTTGCCAGTGTGAGCTCGCGGCGATGGGCAATCTCTAGAGGCTTCAGCCCCTGGCAGAGCAGTTGCACGCTTTCTTCGCCGCTGTCGGAAGTGGGCGCGCCGCTGTCGGCATTGTCTAGAATCACGCGCAGGAAGCTGTCGCCGTAGGCGTCGAGTTTGCGCTCACCGATGCCGGATATGCGGCCCAACTGCTCCAGGCTTTGCGGTTGGCGCTCGGCCATTTCTGCGAGGGTGGCGTCGTGAAAGATGACGTAGGCGGGGACGCCCTGTTCTTCGGCCAGTTGCTTGCGATGGCTGCGCAATGCCTCCCAGAGTTGGCTGTGGGCGGTATTGGCAAAGGTTTTGCGGCTGGATTTGCCGCTGCTGACCTTGGCGAGTTTGCGCAGGGTGAGTGTTTGCTCGCCGCGCAGTACCGGTCTGGCGCTTTCGCTCAGCAGTACGCTGCCGTGACCGTCGACATCGACGCTGAGCAGGCGGCGCGCAATCAACTGGCGGAACAGGCCGCGCCACTGACTGGTGTTGAGTTCCTTGCCAAGGCCGAACACCGCCAGCTTGTGATGACCGAATTGTTGAATGCGCTCATTGCTTTTGCCCAGCAGGACATCGACTAGGTAGTTGACGCCAAAGCGCTGGCCAGTGCGATAGGCACAGGACAGGGCTTTTTGCGCAGCGACAGTGGCGTCCCAGGTTTCGGGGGGGCTTAGGCAGTTGTCGCAGTTGCGGCAGGCTTGCTCGAGGGTGTCGCCGAAATAGTGCAACAGTGCCTGGCGGCGACAGCTCTCCAGCTCACAGAGACCGAGCATGGCGTCGAGCTTATGGCGCTCAATGCGCTTATAGCTTTCGTCGGCGTCGGAGCCCTCCTGCATTTGTCGCAGGGTAATCACATCCTGCAGGCCGTAGAGCATCCAGGCGTTGGCGGGCAGGCCGTCGCGGCCGGCGCGGCCAGTTTCCTGGTAGTAGGCCTCAATGCTTTTAGGCAGGTTCAGGTGGGCGACAAAGCGCACGTCGGGTTTGTCGATGCCCATGCCAAAGGCGATGGTGGCGACAATGATAATACCGTCGTCGCGTAAAAATTGGCTCTGGTGTTGCTGGCGAACCTCGTTGGAGAGGCCGGCGTGGTAGGGCAGTGCCTTCAACCCTTTGCTGCTCAGCCAGTGGGCGGTTTCGTCGACGCGTTTGCGCGACAGGCAGTAAACAATGCCGGCATCGCCGTCGTGTTCGTTGCGAATAAAGCGCAGTAATTGCTCGCGGGCATTGCCGTTGTTCTCGGCGATGCGGTAACGAATATTGGGGCGGTCGAAGCCATTGTTGAACAGCCGGGCGTTTTCCAGCCCCAGCCGCTGAATGATTTCCTGTTGGGTGCGCTCGTCGGCGGTGGCGGTGAGGGCGATGCGCGGAATATTTGGGAAGCGCTCGTGCAGCACCGACAGTTGGATATATTCCGGGCGAAAGTCGTGGCCCCACTGGGAGACACAGTGGGCCTCGTCGATGGCGAACAGGGCGATGCGGGCGCGCTCCAGTAGGCCCTGCATGCGCGGCATCATCAGCCGCTCGGGGGCGACGTAGAGCAGATCCAGTTCGCCGTTGAGCAGTTGGCGTTCGACGTCGTTCGCTTCGGCGCCACTGAGACTGGAGTTTAAACAGGCGGCGTTGACGCCATTTTGGCGCAGCGCGTCGACTTGGTCTTGCATCAAGGCGATCAGCGGCGACACCACGATGGCGGTGCCGTCGCGCACCAGCGCCGGTATTTGGAAACACAGCGATTTGCCGCCGCCGGTGGGCATTAGCACCAGTGCGTCGCCGCCATTGATAAGCTGTTCGACGATTTCCGCCTGGTGATTGCGAAAAGCCTGGTAGCCAAAGACCGATTGCAGGGTATGCAGGGCGGCTTCTGGGGCCGACATGGGCGGTGTCTGCGTGTCGATAGTCATTACCACATCAAGTCGTCGGGGATTTGATAGTCCGCATAGGGGTCGTCTTCATCGGCTTGCTCGGTGGCTTTGTCATTGTGCAGCAGTACGACGGCGGCATCGCGCTGTTTGATCTTGTCGGCGATGGCCGCGGGCACCAGCTCGTAGCTGTCGCGCACTTTAACGATGGCAATCAGTCCCTTGACCAGTTGGGTTTGCAGCGTCGCAGTGACATACAGGCGTTTGATTTTTTTACCGTCGGTAAATTGATAGGCGATGTCGCCGTGCTTGCGGTCGATGCGGTTGATATCCACCAGTTGCAAAATCTGCGCGTAAATCGCCTTTTTCTCGACTTCGGCTTGGCGCTGGCGGTTGATTTGGCGGTCGCGCTCGGCTTTTTCTGCCAGTGCGCGCTGGGCTGCGAGTTTGCCTTCGTCGACCTGGGGCTTGCCCTTATTGGCCTTTTTGGCCTTGCGCTGCTCTTGCTTAATCTTTTTGACTTTCTTTTCGTCGGCGATGCCCGCCTTGAGTAATTGTTCTTGCAGCGATGCCATGACCTGCCTCGAAGATTGCGGCTAAAGTGGGCATTCTACCGCGTATTGCCCTGGGCTTCGATGCTGGCTGTGCAGCGCCGGGCCTGTTAAGCGTGCAGGCCGGCGCTGTAGCCCGATGACCAGGCCCATTGAAAGTTAAAACCGCCCAGCCAGCCAGTGACATCGAGTACCTCGCCGACAAAGTACAGCCCGGCCTGCTGCTTGGCTTCCATGGTTTTTGAGCTGATGCCGCTGGTGTCGACACCGCCGCGGGTGACCTCGGCGGTGCGGTAACCTTCGGTTGCCGAGGGTTTTAGCTGCCAGTGATTGATACGCTCACCAAGGGCTCGCAGGCGCTTATCGCTATATTCGGCCAGCGGGGTGTCGGCCTGCTCTGGCCACCAGCGCTGTTGCAGCTCTGCCACCAGTCCCTTGGCTAGGCGCTGACTGAGCAGGCTGCGCAATAATAGCTTGGGCTGCTGCTGTTTGGCGCGGCATAGCCAGCTGGCAGCGTCGTCGTCGGGCATGAGATTAATGTTCAGACTGTCGCCGGGGTTCCAGTAATTGGAGATCTGCAGCATGGCCGGGCCGCTCATGCCGCGGTGGGTAAACAGCAGGTTCTCGCGGAAACTGCGGCCATTGCACTGCACCTCAACTTCTAGTGCGAGCCCGGACAGGCGCTCGCAAAGCACTTTGCTGTCATCGCTGTACATAAAGGGCACAAGGCCCGCTTGGCGGGGTGTCACGCCCAGCCCGAATTGCTCGGCCAGCTGATAGCCGAGTCCGCTGCCGCCCAGAGTTGGAATGGATAGGGCGCCGGTGGCGACCACCAGTGACTGGCAGTGCAGTTGCAGTGTGTTGTGCCCCTGGCGGACTTGCAGGGCGTAGCGCGGCCGTCGATCTTCGCGGCTGTGCTTGGCTGAGCTGGGGCTGGGCTCCAGGGCGGTGAGCGATAGCAGTTCGCAGTGGCTGCGAATTTCTGCGCCGGCGTCGGCACATTCATCAAGCAGCATATTGAGAATGTCTTTGGCCGAATGCAGGCAGAACAGCTGGCTGTGTTTGCGCTCTTCAAAGGCAATGCCATAGCGTTCGACCATGGCGATAAAATCCCACTGGCTGAAGCGTTTCAGTGCCGCCTTGCAAAAATGCGGGTTGTCGGAAATGAAATTCTCCGCCTCGACAAAGTGGTTGGTGAAATTGCAGCGACCGCCGCCAGACATCAGAATTTTTTTGCCGACTTTATTTGCGCGCTCCAGCACCAGTACCCGACGGCCGCGCCGGGCGGCGGTGAAGGCGCAGAACAGGCCCGAGGCGCCGGCGCCGAGAACAATGACATCATAGGAGAGTGGGTCGGACATGGTGGGAAGAGCCGCTGAAAAACAGCGGCAATTATTGCAGATTGCCGCGCGCTTGGCTCCTACCGGTTGCGATTGTGAGCTGCGCGCCGGTGGCTAGCTGGGGTCGTCGGCGGGCGATAGGCGGTTCTGGCTGTCGTCGGTTTCGCAGATAAGTCCGCCCAGCGTGCGGATTTGAATGGCGTCGACCCCCGAGCCCGACAGTGAGTCCGACAGTACGACAACCTTGTCACTGGCGGAAAACTCATCGCGTTGCATCATGATGCGGGCGGCGGTCTCCAGCGTTTTTTCCGGGTCTGAGCTGAAGTTAATACGATAGCTGAGCACATTGCGGTTAAGCACTAGCTGGCGGCGGGTGCGGCTGTCATTGGTAAAGGCGCAAATAATGGGCCGCTGTGGGTGGCAGTTGGTGACGAGGTTGGCCATCAGGCCGCGGCGGGTGGGAACGACGATGGCCTTGGCGTCGATAGATTCGGCGAGTTTGACGGCGGCGGCGGCGATCTCCTGCTTGTCGTTGCCCATCTGCAGTGCGCCACTGAAGCCCAGCCCGCGATTTTGTTCGATGGCGCGGGTGATGCGGTTGAGTATTTCGACACATTTAACCGGGTACTTGCCCACGGTGGTTTCCCCCGACAGCATGATGGCGTCGGCCTCTTCGTATACGGCATTGGCAACGTCGGTGACTTCGGCGCGGGTGGGCATGGGGTTTTCGATCATTGATTCCAGCATATGGGTGGCGACGATGGCGCGTTTACCCAGTTTTGCGCACTGAGAGATAATGTGCCGTTGGACAATGGGTAGTTGCTCTAGCGGTATCTCCACGCCGAGGTCGCCCCTGGCCACCATCACGCCATCGGCCTCGGTAATAATAGAGTCGAGGTTTTTGACCCCTTCCTGATCTTCTATTTTGGCGATGATCTTGATTTTTTCCGCTTTGTCGCCGAGTAGTGCTTTGAGTTCAAGAATGTCGTCGGCGCTGCGCACAAAGGACAAGGCAATAAAGTCAGCCGTTTGCTCGATGGCGAACATGATGTCGCGACGGTCTTTGTCGGTGATGGCCGGTAGGTTGACGCGAATGCCGGGGAGGTTGACGTGGCGCTTGCTTTTCAGCACGCCGCCGTCGATGACCCGGCACTGCATGGTGCGCTCTTCTTTGCTCAACACTTCGAGGTTGATCAGGCCGTTGTCGACGGTGATTTTGTCGCCGATATTGACGTCGTTAATCAAGTCGTCGTAGTTAATGCGGATTGAGCTTTGCTCGACATCGCCATCGCCCCGGGCGACCACCGAGATAACGTCGCCGCTCTGCAGTTTGAGGTCATTGCTCAAATCTCCGGTGCGGATTTCCGGTCCCTGGGTGTCGATCAGCACCGCCACTGGGTGGGCCAGCTTTTTATTGAGGGTGCGTATGGCCTTGATGATCTGCGCGCAGTTATCGTGTTGGCCGTGGGACATATTTAATCTGGCGACATTCATGCCGGCTTCGGCCAGCTTAGTCAGCATGTCATAGTGGCCGGTGGCGGGGCCGATGGTGCAGATGATTTTGGTTTTGCGCATGGCGATTAAATCCTTGCCGCTATTGCCCGGGGGTACCCCTAGCAGCTTAGGACAGCATTGGGTATTCGTCGCTTAATGCGGGGCTTTAAATCGTGCAGTTTGCGAAGGCGGGGTGTAGGCAAAAAAAAAGGGGCTGATTTCTCAGCCCCTTGGGTACTCAGTGCGCAGAAGAATTAAACGATTTTCTTCATGGCAGTCATGTAGCTGCGCAGTTTTTGGCCAATGATTTCAACCGGGTGGTTGCGGATCTCGGCATTAATGGCAATCAGCTCAGCGTTGTCGACACTGTTGTCCTTCGCGTCGAGGCCCTTGCCGATAACATCGGTAGAGACCTTGCTCATGAAGTCGGCAAGCAATGGGCGGCAGGCGTGATCGAACAGGTAGCAGCCGTATTCAGCGGTGTCGGAGATAACCACGTTCATCTCATAGAGCTTGCGGCGAGCGATGGTGTTGGCGATCAGCGGAGTTTCGTGCAGTGACTCGTAGTAGGCCGACTCGGGCTCCATGCCGGCGGCGACCATGCATTCAAAGGCCAGCTCAACACCGGCTTTACACATGGCGACCAGCAGAATGCCGTGGTCGTAGTACTCTTGCTCACTGATTTCGATGTCGCCAGCGGGAGTCTTTTCAAACGCCGTCTCGGCAGTGGCTGCGCGCCAGTTCAACAGGTTCTTGTCGTCGTTGGCCCAGTCTTCCATCATGGTCTTGGAAAAGTGACCGCTGATGATGTCGTCCTGATGCTTTTCATACAGCGGGCGCATGATGTCTTTCAGCTCTTCAGACAGTTCAAAGGCTTTGACTTTGGCGGGGTTGGTCAGGCGATCCATCATATTGGTAATGCCGCCGTGCTTGAGGCCTTCGGTGACCGTTTCCCAGCCGTATTGAATCAGCTTAGAGGCGTAGCCGGGCTCAATGCCTTCGGCAACCATTTTGTCGAAGCAAAGAATGGCGCCGGTTTGCAGCATGCCGCAGAGGATGGTCTGCTCGCCCATCAGGTCAGATTTCACTTCGGCGATAGGCGATGATTCCAGAACGCCGGCGCGGTCGCCGCCAGTGCCTGACGCCAGTGCTTTGGCAATGGCCATGCCTTCGCCTTTGGGGTCGTTCTCGCGGTGTACGGCGATCAGCGTCGGTACGCCGAAGCCGCGCTTGTACTCTTCGCGTACTTCAGTGCCAGGGCATTTCGGGCAGCACATGACTACGGTGATGTCTTTGCGGATTTGCATGCCTTCTTCAACCAGGTTGAAGCCGTGGGCATAGTCCAAGCAGGCGCCATCTTTCATCAGCGGCATGATGGCGTTGACGACGGGCGTGTGCTGTTTGTCGGGAGTCAGGTTCATGACTACGTCGGCGCTGGGAATCAGTTCTTCATAGGTGCCAACGGTAAAGCCGTTCTCCGTGGCGTTTTTCCAGCTTTGACGCTGCTCGGCAATGGCTTCAGCGCGCAGTGCATAGGCAACGTCCAGGCCGGAGTCGCGCAGGTTCAAACCTTGGTTGAGGCCCTGGGCGCCGCAGCCAACGATGACAATTTTCTTACCTTTAAGGTAGTTGCAGCCATCGGCGAATTCGCTGCGATCCATAAAGCGGCATTTGCCCAGCTCTTCCAGCTGCAGGCGCAGCGGCAGGCTGTTGAAGTAGTTCTGACCCATGAGGAGGCTCCCGAAACGTTATATAAAAGTTGTGATACTTAGCGGGGAGGGTTCCCCAGTGGCGGGCACTTTAGCAAGTCTCTTTTGTTGCGTAAATTGATATATAGTGGATACTGTGTTGCGTAATTCGAATTAGTTGGGTGGCGCGGTAAATGAATACCAAGGAGCTGGAAGTCTTTATTCATCTCAGCCAGTCATTGCACTTTGGTCGGACTGGGGAAGCGATGCATCTCAGTGTGTCGGCGGTCAGTCGGGCCATTCAGCGGCTGGAAGATGAGGCGGGGGTGGCGCTGTTTGAGCGCGACCGGCGCAGTGTACGTTTGACGTCTGCGGGGCGGGAGTTTTTGCGCTACGCCGAGCAAGCGGTACTTAACTGGCGGTCATTGTCTCAGCGCCTGCACCAGCAGGGCGAATCACTGCAGGGGGAAATCAGCCTGTTTTGCTCGGTGACGGCGGCCTACAGTGTGCTGAGCACCATATTGGAGGTCTTTCGCCAGCGCTACCCCGGTATCGATTTGAAGCTGCACACCGGTGATCAGGCCGATGCGGTAGACCGTATTGCCGACGGGGGCGAGGACGTTGGGATTACGGTGCGGCCGCCACAACTGGCGGCGAGCTTGGATTATTTGCCGCTCAGCCGCTCGTCGCTGCAGTTGTTGGTACCGAATATCCCCTGTGCGGTCAGCGAGCGAATTGCTGGCGATGGCGGTGACGTCAGTGTTGATCTTCTCAATGAATTGCCGTTTATTTTGCCTGAGCGGGGCGTCGCGCGCAGTCTGATTGAGCAGTGGTTTCGCCAGCAGGGCCTGCGGCCTAATGTATATGCGCAGGTCAGCGGCCACGAGGCGATTGTCAGTACAGTCGGCCTCGGCCTGGGTATAGGGGTGGTGCCCGATCTGGTACTGGATACCTCTTTTTTGCGCGAGCGTGTGCGGGTGGTGGCTGTGGAGCCAGAGCTGCCCAGCATGGATATCGGTGTTGTGGTGCGGCGCCGGCGCTTGAGTGACCCGCTGGTGAAAGCGTTCTGGGACTGCGCACAGTCATCGTACCGCAGCACTATTTAATTTATGATGCGCGTATACGTCTCTACTATTAATGGATAAGGAAACTATGGCTGACGAGCAAGCGGGTAAGAAGTCGATCCCGCCGTTTGATAAAGAAGCCCTGCTGCTGATCGATGACCACGAAGAGGAGGTGTCGGTCGACGGTAAAACCGTGCGCAAGCGCGGCATTTATTTGCTGCCCAACCTGTTTACCACGGCGGCATTGTTTTCCGGGTTTTTCGCCATTGTCTCTGCAATGAACGGCCGTTTTGAGCCCGCAGCGATCGCCATCTTTGTGGCGATGGTGTTCGACGGCCTCGATGGCCGCGTGGCGCGGTTGATGAACGCCCAGAGCAAGTTTGGCGCGGAATACGACAGCCTTGCCGATATGGTGTCGTTTGGCGTGGCCCCGGCGCTGGTGGTATTTAGCTGGGGGGTGTCGGACCTCGGCAAATTTGGCTGGGCGGTTGCCTTCATCTATGTATCCTGTGCCGCTTTGCGGCTGGCGCGTTTTAATACCCAGATTGACACCGCGGACAAAAACTTCTTTACCGGGCTGGCAAGCCCTGCAGCGGCGGCGGTGATGGCCGGGGTGGTGTGGGTGTCGGCGGAAGAGGGCTGGGTGGGCAGCGACTTGCCGACCGAGCTGGCGGTACTGGTCGGGGTGTTAATGGCCTTTGTGGGCATGTTGATGATCGTCAATGTGCGTTATAACAGTTTTAAAGGTATCGACTTTAAAGGGCGGGTGCCCTTTGTGGTGATGATTCTCGTTGTGTTGGCCTTCGGATTGGTGTCGGTGGATCCGGCGCGGATTCTATTGGGACTTGTGCTGGTCTATGCCCTGTCGGGCCCCGTACAAGCGATATATAGACGAGCGAAGGGGGCGGCCTCCACACCCTTGTAACATCGGCCCGCCCTTCTGGTCTTATCCGCAGTGAATACGATAGAGGAGAAGAGGGCTGATGTTGATCGGACGCGCGGCGAAGATTGCCGCCAGTGAGATAACCCCCGAGTCGCTGTACCTGCGCCGGCGGGAATTGATAAGCTGCGCGGCGGCCTTCGCTGCGCTGGCAGCTCTGCCCCATGCCGCATTGGCGGCGCCATCACCAGAGTTATCGTTCAGAGCGGCTGATCGCCGTGCTGATAACCCCTTTTACACCAATGAGGCGCTGACGCCTTTCGCGGACGCCAGCCAATACAATAATTTCTATGAGTTCGGCACCGATAAGGGCGATCCGGCGAAGTATGCCGATGCCTTGACGACAGACCCTTGGTCGGTAGAGGTGGTTGGGGAGGTTGCCAAGCCGGGCCGCTATCATCTGGAAGACCTGCTGAAAGCCGTTGATATAGAAGAGCGTATCTATCGCCTGCGCTGCGTCGAAGCTTGGTCGATGGTCATCCCCTGGCTGGGTTTTCCGCTCAGTCACTTGATTAGTCGCTTTGAGCCGACGAGTAAGGCGAAATACCTCCAATTTGAATCTCTGTACCGGCCGGCCGAAATGCGCGGCCAGCGCTCGACATTTTCGACTATCGACTGGCCCTATATGGAGGGCCTGCGCATGGACGAGGCAATGCATCCGCTGACGCTAATGAGTGTGGGGATGTACGGCAGAGAGCTTCCCAAGCAGAACGGTGCGCCGCTTCGCCTGGTGGTGCCGTGGAAATATGGCTTTAAAAGCATCAAGTCGATCGTCAAAATCCGCTTTACCGAGCGCCAGCCTAAAACCAGTTGGCAGGGCTTGGCACCGAGTGAGTATGGCTTTTATGCGAATGTGAATCCGCAGGTTGATCATCCGCGCTGGAGTCAGCGCTATGAACGCCGCTTGCCGAGTAGCCTGTTCGCGCCTAACCGGATCAAGACCCAGATGTTTAACGGTTATGGCGAGCAAGTTGCCGCGCTGTATAAGGGTATGGATCTTCGCCGCTATTATTAAATGTGGCCGCTGCACGGCAGTCATGCTGGGCGGTAAGCTGCGCCCCTCTATATAGATGGACTTTTCTATGTTCG
>JBFKEA010000037.1:0-14643 GCA_041619375.1 Spongiibacter sp.
CCCGCCATCGGCATTACCGCTGCCTACGGCATGGCGCTCGCCGCCGCCCGGTGCACAGCGCAGGCCAGTGTCGCCGCATGGACACAAGTCCTCGCACCCGCTCGTCAGGCCTTAGCTGACAGCCGCCCCACCGCCGTCAACCTGTTCTGGGCGTTGCAGCGCTGTGACCTGATTATTGAACAATACGGCAATAGCGGCGACCTGCGCTCAGCCATGCTCAATCTAGCCCAACAGATCCATCGAGAAGATATCGCCATCAACCAGCGCATTGGGGACCACGGCGCCAAGCTAATCGACGCCGACAGTCTGGTCTACACCCACTGCAATGCCGGCGCACTGGCCACCGGCGGCTACGGCACCGCGCTAGGCGTGATACGCTCAGCCTGGCGCGACGGCAGCCTGCGCGGCGTCATCGCCGGCGAAACCCGCCCCTGGCTGCAAGGTGCGCGACTGACCAGCTGGGAACTCATGCAAGACGGTATTCCGGTCAGCTTGGCCATCGAAGGCGCCGCCGCACAGCTGATGCGCGAGCTGCGCCCAGCCTGGGTAATTGTCGGCGCCGATAGAGTGGCAGCCAATGGGGATGTCGCCAACAAAATCGGCACCTATAATCTGGCCATTATCGCCCGCCACCACGGCGTTAAAATGATGGTCGCTGCCCCCACCAGCACCTTCGACCGCAATATCGATGGCCCGCAAATCCCCATCGAGCAGCGCGCTAGTAGTGAAGTCAGCCACAGCCACGGCGTCGCCATTGCCCCCGAGGGCTGCCCCGTTCACAATCCGGCTTTCGATGTAACACCGGCGTCACTAATCGACGCCATTGTCACCGAGCACGGCGTGATCCACCAACCCGATCGCAACGCCGTGCTGGCCCACCTCGACGCAGCCGCGGCCAATAGGAGCTGAGTGATGAAAAAAACCAAGGCTTTTTTCGACAAGGCTATCGCCCTGGCCGCCGCTGGCGCAGAGCTCTATACGCGCGGCTGGGTACCCGCCACCAGCGGCAATTTCTCGCTTCGTCTGGATGACGATACCGCGCTGCTGACCGCCTCCGGCAAGCACAAGGGGCGACTGGCGCCCACCGACTTTATCGCAGTCGATCTGGACGGCGAGCCCCTCAGCGAAGGCAAACCGTCTGCGGAAACCCTGCTGCACACGGCCCTTTACCGACGCTTCGCTGACGTCGGCGCCGTACTGCATTGCCACAGCGCCAACGCCACGCTGATTTCGCGGCTGCAGGCCGACGACGGCAAAGTCGTGCTGAGTGATTACGAGTTACTAAAAGCCTTTGCCGGCATTGACAGCCACGCCACATCGGTCGATATTCCGGTTTTCGCCAACACTCAGGACATCGCTGCACTGGCCGTTGAGGTCGACGGCTATTTAGCACAACACCCAGCCTGTCCCGGCTATTTGATTGAGGGCCACGGCCTGTATTGCTGGGGCGTCGACCTCGACGACTGTATGCGCAATCTCGAAGCCTTGGAATTCATGCTCCACTGCGAACTGGAACTGCGCCGTCTTAGCCGCTGACCAAGAGGATCCCTGCACCATGAGCGAACTTCGCATTTACCGCGACGACAACAGCCAAGACGCCCTGCTGAGCAGCCGCGACGCCGCCCTTATTCGCAGCGAACTGGACAAAGCCGGGGTGCGCTTTGATCAATGGCAAACCCACGACAAGGTGCGCGCCGGCGACAGTGCCGACGCCGTGATGACTGCCTATCGGGACGACATCCAGCGCTTGGTTGGCGAACAGGGTTACCAGAGTGTCGACGTTATCAGCCTAGACGCCAGCAACCCCAACAAGGACGAGTTGCGCGCAAAATTCTTGGCGGAACACCGCCACAGTGAGGATGAAGTGCGCTTTTTTGTCGACGGTAGCGGCCTGTTTGCCCTGCACATTGGCGACAAAGTCTACGAGATACTCTGTGAGCGCGGCGACCTGCTCAGCGTACCGGCGAACACCCCACACTGGTTTGACCTCGGCCCCGCTCCCCAACTCGTAGCTATTCGTTTTTTTAACAACCCCGACGGCTGGGTCGCCCACTACACAGGCAGCACTATCGCCGAGCACTACTCTCGCCTGGAAAACGCATGATCAAAGCCATTGTCACCGATATTGAAGGCACCACCAGCGCCATCGACTTCGTCACTCAAGTGCTGTTTCCCTACGCCCGCGAGCGCCTCGGCAGTTATATTGACGAGCACGCCCAGCAGCCAAAAGTGAAGGCAATACTTCAGGAGGTTGCGCGCACCGCCAAGCTCGACGCCGAAGACTACCCTGCTCTAAGCGCGGAACTGGCGCGCTGGATTGACCAGGACCGCAAGCTGACACCGCTTAAATCACTGCAGGGCATGATCTGGGAACACGGTTACCGTAATGGCGATTTCCGCGCCCATGTCTACGACGATGCCGTAGCGCAGCTTCAGCGCTGGCATCAACAGGGCTTGGCGCTCTACGTCTACAGCTCCGGATCGATCTTGGCGCAAAAACTGTTTTTCGGCCACAGCGAAGCCGGCGATCTGCGCCGCCTGTTTAGCGACTATTTCGACACCACCACCGGCCCCAAACGCGAGGCCGCCTCCTACCGGGAGATCGCCCGCGACATCGACATGCCGGCGCAGAACATTCTGTTCCTGTCCGACATTGTCGAAGAACTCGACGCCGCTGCTGAGGCTGGCATGCACACCGCGTGGGTGCAGCGCGAGGGCGCACTGCAATCTCACCCCCAGCACCCATCAGTGTCCACCTTCAACGACATTCGCCTGCCCTGAATACAGCCGCTACCGCCACCCACAGCGGCTGGCGGTAAAGCCCCGCCCGCACCTACTCACTGTCGACGCTGCAGCAGCGACGCGGGCGCATTAATTTCGCGGCGAAGTTGACGTTAACGTTAACGTAATTTATAACTAACGTATCTGAATAGAGAACATCACGATGAGCCGGCACTACACCATCTCCGAACTGGCTGCGGAATTCGACATCACCACCCGCAGCATTCGCTTTTATGAAGAAAAAGGTTTGCTGTGCCCCACCCGTAGTGGCCAGACGCGGATCTACAGCGCCGGCGATCGCACCAAGCTAAAACTGATTTTGCGCGGCAAACGCCTAGGGCTGTCACTGGAGGAAAGTCGCGACATCATCGAAATGTACGACCCTCAGCGCGACAACAGTCCACAGCTGCAGCGCCTGATCGACAAAATCCGCGAAAAGCGCGAAATGCTCAAGCGCCAGCTAAACGACATTCAAACCCTGATGCAGGAGCTCGACGACGCCGAGAGCCGCTGCCTGCAGGCACTTAACGACACCGCCCCATCCGCCAAGGAGTCCTGACATGAGCACCGCCTATCCCAGCCTCAACTTCGATCTCGGCGAAGACATCGATATGCTGCGCGACACCGTGCACCGCTTTGCCCAGTCTGAAATTGCCCCGCGCGCCGAGCAGATCGATAAAGACAACCAATTCCCGCTGGAACTGTGGAAACAATTTGGCGACCTCGGCCTACTTGGCATGACCGTCAGCGAAGAGTACGGCGGCAGCAATATGGGCTATCTCGCCCACGTTGTCGCCATGGAGGAAATTAGCCGCGCCTCGGCGTCCGTGGGGCTTTCCTACGGTGCCCACTCAAACCTCTGCGTCAACCAAATCTTCAAAAACGGCAATGCCGCCCAGCGCGAGAAATACCTGCCCAAGCTCTGCAGCGGTGAACATATCGGCGCGCTGGCAATGTCGGAGCCCAACGCTGGTTCCGACGTGGTGAGCATGAAACTACGCGCCGACAAAAAAGGTGACCGCTATATACTCAACGGCAACAAAATGTGGATCACCAACGGCCCCGACGCCCATACCTACGTGATCTATGCCAAAACCGACCCCCAGGGCGGCTCCAAGGGCATCAGCGCCTTTATCGTCGAGCGTGACTTTCCCGGCTTCTCGCGCTCGCCCAAACTCGACAAGCTCGGCATGCGCGGCTCCAATACCTGCGAACTGGTATTCCAAGACTGCGAAGTGCCGGCCGAAAACCTGATCGGCAAGGAGGGCGATGGCGCCCGTATTCTGATGAGCGGCCTCGACTACGAACGCACCGTGCTGTCCGGTGGTCCCACTGGCATTATGCTGGCCTGCATGGACATCGTCGTACCCTACCTGCACGAGCGCACACAGTTCGGCCAAAGCATCGGCGAATTCCAGTTGATGCAGGGCAAAGTCGCCGATATGTACTGCGACCTCAATGCCAGTCGCGCCTACCTCTACACCGTGGCAAAAAGCTGCGACCGCGGCGAAGAAACCCGCAAGGACGCCGCTGCGGTGATTTTGTACACCGCTGAAAAGGCTACCCAAATGGCGCTGCAGGCCATCCAGACGCTTGGTGGCAACGGCTATATCAACGACTACCCCACCGGTCGCCTGCTGCGCGATGCCAAACTCTATGAGATTGGCGCGGGCACCTCGGAAGTGCGGCGCATGCTGATCGGCCGCGAACTGTTTAACGAAACCCGCTAAGCGAGTGGAGGAGCAAGCATGACCGTGCTGAACACCAGCCTAGACCGCCACAGCGCCGAATTTATCGACAACGCAGCTGCCCTCGCCGAGCAGGTTGCCGAGCTGCAGGCCAAATCGGCAGAAATTGCCAAGGGCGGCGGCGACAAGGCCCGAGAGCGCCACCACCAACGCGGCAAGATGCTGGCCCGCGAGCGTATCGATGCCCTACTAGACCCCGGAGCGGCGTTTCTGGAAATCTCCCAGCTGGCCGCTGAAGGCGTGTATGGCGAGCACGTACCGGCGGCCGGCGTGATTGCCGGTATCGGCTTGATCTGCGGTATCGAGTGCATGATCGTAGCCAACGATGCCACCGTCAAAGGCGGCTCCTACTATCCGCTGTCGGTGAAAAAGCATCTGCGTGCCCAGACCATTGCCGAGCAAAATCACCTGCCCTGTATCTACCTGGTCGATTCCGGCGGCGCCAACCTGCCGCGCCAGGACGAGGTGTTTCCCGACCGAGAGCACTTCGGCCGCATCTTTTACAACCAAGCCAATATGTCGGCGCAGAATATTCCGCAAATCGCCGTGGTCATGGGTTCCTGTACCGCTGGTGGCGCCTATGTGCCGGCGATGGCCGACGAGACCATTATCGTTAAAGAACAGGGCACGATCTTTTTGGCCGGGCCGCCGCTGGTCAAAGCCGCCACCGGCGAGGTGGTGAGCGCCGAGGAACTGGGCGGCGCCGACGTGCACTGCCGCGAGTCCGGCGTGGCCGACCACTACGCCGAAAACGACGAGCACGCCCTGCAGCTCGCACGCCAGGCGGTGTCTAAACTCAACCGCCGTAAAGCCCAGCAGCTCGAGCAACTCGACAGTGTCGAGCCGCTGTACAACGCCAAGGAGTTGTATGGCGTCATTCCCAAAGACAGCCGCAAGCCCTACGACGTGCGCGAAGTCATTGCGCGGATTGTCGACGGCTCTGACTTTGACGAGTTCAAAGCCCTCTACGGCAGCAGTTTGGTCTGTGGTTTTGCCCGGCTTTACGGCTACCCAGTGGGCATCGTCGCCAACAACGGTATCCTGTTCAGTGAGTCGGCGCAAAAAGGCGCGCACTTTATCGAGCTTTGCGCACAGCGCAAAATTCCGTTGATTTTTTTACAGAACATCAGCGGCTTTATGGTCGGCAAACAATATGAAGCCGGCGGCATCGCCCGCCACGGAGCCAAAATGGTAATGGCCGTTGCCTGCGCCAAGGTGCCAAAATTTACCGTCGTCATCGGCGGCTCCTACGGCGCCGGCAATTACGGCATGTGCGGCCGCGCCTATGAGCCGCGCTTTATGTATATGTGGCCCAACGCACGTATCGGAGTAATGGGCGGCGAACAGGCCGCCGGCGTGCTGGCCGACATCAAGCGCGCCCAGCATCAGCGCCAAGGAGAGGGCTGGAGCGCCGAACAGGAGCAGACCTTCAAACAGCCGATCCTCGACAAGTTCGCCGAGCAGAGCCACCCCTTCTACGCCTCGGCCCGACTCTGGGACGATGGCGTTATCGACCCCGCCGACACTCGCCGCGTGCTGGGCATAAGCCTGTCAGCCAGCCTTAACAAGCCAATCGACGACAGTCGCTTTGGCGTATTCCGAATGTAGGGGCCGCCATGACTGAACACTCTGATAACGACCAACAAGCCGCACTGCTGTGCAGTATTGATGAACGCGGCGTGGCGACACTCACGCTCAACCGCCCGGCCTTGCACAACGCCTTTGACGACGCTCTGATCGCCCAGCTGAGCAGCGAACTGCGGCGACTCGCCGCACTGCCAGAGCTGCGGCTATTAGTGTTGGCCGCCGCCGGGAAAAGCTTTTCTGCCGGCGCCGACGCCAACTGGATGCGGCGCATGGCCGGCTACGGCGTAGCCGACAATCTGCGTGATGCACAGGCGCTCGCCGAACTGCTGTCACTGCTAAACAACTTCCCGCAGCCCACCCTCGCCCGCGTGCAGGGCGCCGCGTTCGGCGGCGGGGTGGGGCTGATCAGCTGTTGCGATCTTGCCATCGGCAGTCACCGCGCCAGTTTCTGCCTCAGCGAGGTTAAAATTGGCCTGATACCGGCCACCATCAGCCCCTATGTGATCAGCGCCATCGGCCCGCGGGCGGCGCGCCGCTATTTTATCAGCGCCGAACGCTTTAGCGCCGATGTGGCCGTACAGCTCGGACTGCTCAGCGAGTGCGTCGATGAACAGCAGTTAGACGACCGCTTGGAGGCAGTGATCAAACAATTGCTAGCCAATGGCCCGGCTGCCATGCAAGCGGCCAAAACCTTAGTGCTGGACTACCAGCATCGCCAGCTCGACAGTGCGCTTATTCAAGACAGCTGCCAGCGCATTGCCGATATCCGTGTATCCCCTGAAGGCCAGGAGGGCCTCTCGGCTTTTCTGGAAAAACGTCTGCCGGCCTGGCACAGCGGAGAACCCCATGTTCAGTAAAATTCTCATTGCCAACCGCGGTGAAATTGCCTGCCGCATCATCGCCACCGCCAAACGCCTGGGCATCGCCACTGTGGCCGTCTACAGCGACGCCGACCGCGACGCCAAGCACCTTAGCCTGGCAGATGAGGCCTATCATATTGGCCCCGCCCCGGCGGCGGAGTCCTACCTCTGCGGCGACAAAATTCTGCAGGTGGCGGCCAAAAGTGGCGCCCAAGCGATCCACCCCGGCTACGGCTTTCTGTCCGAAAACGCAGATTTTTGCCGCGCCTGCGAGGCCGCCGGAGTGGTATTTATCGGCCCACCGGTCGCGGCCATCGAAGCTATGGGCTCCAAGTCAGCCGCCAAGGCCATTATGAGCGAGGCCGCCGTTCCCCTGCTGCCCGGCTACCACGGCGACGATCAGCACGATGAGCTATTGAAGCGCTCCGCCGGCGACATCGGCTACCCAGTGCTGCTTAAAGCCAGCGCCGGTGGCGGCGGCAAAGGCATGCGTATTGTCTGGAGCGAGAGCGAATTCGACCAAGCACTGGCCGCCACCCGCCGTGAGGCTAATAACGCCTTTGGCGACGACAAAATGCTGGTAGAAAAATACCTGACCGGGCCTCGCCACGTTGAAATTCAGGTGTTCTGCGACAATCACGGCAATGCGGTTCACCTGTTTGAGCGCGACTGTTCACTGCAGCGACGTCACCAAAAAGTCATCGAAGAAGCCCCCGCCCCCGGCATGTCAGAAACGCTACGCACCGCCATGGGCGAGGCCGCGGTGCAAGCCGCTAAAGCCATCGGCTACAGCGGCGCCGGCACCGTCGAGTTTTTGCTTAATAGCGACAACAGCTTCTACTTCATGGAGATGAACACCCGCCTGCAGGTGGAGCACCCCGTCACCGAGATGATCAGCGGCCAGGACTTGGTGGAGTGGCAGCTGCGGGTCGCCAGCGGCGGCATTCTGCCGCGCAGCCAAGAGGAGTTGAAGATTCGCGGCCACGCCTTTGAGGCGCGGCTGTACGCTGAAGACACCGACAAGCAATTTTTGCCGCAAACCGGCCGGCTGGACTACCTTAAATTCCCGGCTCAAAACCGGCATGTGCGCGTCGATTCCGGCGTTTGCAGCGGCGACACTATCAGCATGTATTACGACCCGATGATCGCCAAACTGATCGTCTGGGACGAGGACCGCGAGCGCGCGTTAAAACGCCTGCAGCAGGCACTGCGCCAGTGTTATATCGATGGCTTGACCACCAATAGTCAGTTTTTACTGGAGCTGGCCAGCCACCCGGAATTTGTTGCCGCCAATTTCGATACCGGCTTTATCGACAGCCACTACGCCAACATGCAGGCCAGCCGCGAACAGCAGCACTGCGCTGAACAACACACCTTGGAAGCCCTTGCCGGCCTCCACTATTTGCTCTGCGAAAAAAACCACAACGCGCCAACGAGCGGCCCTTGGCAAACCGACAACTGGCGGCTCAACCTTGCTGCCGAGCGCCTGCTATCGCTGAACATTGAACAGCAGCGCTGCGACATCCGTGTCCAGCCACTGGACCGAGGCTGGCAGTTACACATTGACGACCAGTCTTTTCGCGTTGACGGCACACTGGACGGAGAGCAGTTGCTTGCCGAAATTAACGGTCGGCGCAGCCGCCTGCACTATGTTGCCCACGCCGACCGCGTTGCACTGTTTACAGAAAATGGTGCCCCCCTGCACTATCAGCCGCACCGTTATCACAGCGCCAGCGATGAACAGCACGGCGGACTCGTCGCGCCGATGAATGGCCGTATTGTCAGCCTATTGGTAAAACCCGGCCAGACCGCTACAAAGGGCGAGGTGCTGATGATTATGGAAGCGATGAAAATGGAGCACAGCGTGACTGCGCCCGCCGACGGTCAAGTAGAACGCTTTCACTTTGCCGAGGGCGACTTAGTCGAGGGCGGCGCCAACCTTCTGGACTTTGTCGAGGAGCCATCAACGTGATCCCCAAGCAAGTAAAAGTTGTCGAAGTTGGCCCCCGCGACGGCCTGCAAAATGAAGCACAGACTATTGCCGTTGCCGACAAAGTCCAGCTCATCGCCCTGCTCGCCGAAGCGGGGCTGAAAAATATTGAAGCGGGCAGTTTCGTCAATCCCAAATGGGTGCCGCAAATGGCCGACAGCGAGGCGGTGTTCGCGGCCCTGCCTGACGACGGTATTTGCTACAGCGCACTGACCCCAAACATAAAGGGTCTGGAGCGGGCACTGGCGGCCGGCGCCAAAGAAGTCGCCGTGTTTGCCGCCGCTTCGGAAGGCTTTTCTCAAAAAAATATAAACTGCAGTATTGTCGAAAGCCTACAGCGTTTTGAAGGAGTGATGAGCGCAGCCGAGAAGGCCGACATCAGGGTGCGCGGCTATGTGTCCTGTGTTATCGCCTGCCCCTACGACGGCGACACCGCCCCCAGCTGCGTCCTCGATGTCAGTAAGGCCATGTTGGATATGGGCTGCTACGAGATTTCGCTGGGCGACACCACCGGGGTCGGTACCCCGGCATCGTTCAATCGCCTGCTGGACGGCTTGCTGGCAGAGTTGCCCGCAGAGCGGCTCGCGGTCCACTGCCACGACACCTACGGCCAGGCGCTCGCAAATATCTATGCGGCGTTGCAGCGGGGCATCGCCACCATTGACAGCTCCGTAGCAGGACTGGGCGGCTGCCCCTACGCCAAGGGAGCGTCAGGCAATGTCGCCACCGAAGACCTCATCTACCTACTTAACGGGTTGGGTATTACCCACGGCGTCGACCTCGAAAGGCTTGTCGCCGCCGGCAATTTTATTTCTGCGCAATTGGGACGCGACAACAACTCGCGCGTTGCACGGGCCATGGCTGGCGCCTAAATTGTCCGCTAAATAAGTTGTACGGCGACTAAACGTCGCCGCTTTCCCAGCCTTTGATCTTGCGATAAATCGTCGACGCGCTCACTCCCAGGCAGGCCGCCGCCAAGGGGATATTGCCGTTGCACTGCCCTATCGCCGACTCGATCGCTTCTTTCTCCACCAGCCACAGCGGGCGAATGCCCTCTGCGCCGTTGAGCTGACTCACTGGGTTCGACACGCCGTTGCGCTGAACGGGCGCCGGCGCGGCTGACGGCGACTTGCCGGCAAATGACGCTTGACCCTCGGTTAGCGCCGCCAGCATCTCGCGCTCGACTTGCTCGCTGTCGTGAATCACCACGATGTTTTCGATAACATTCTGCAACTCGCGAATATTACCCGGCCAGTCGTACTGGTTAATCAGTGCTTCAGCGTCGCTACTAAAGCCTGTAAAGCGCTTGCCGTTCTGCTGGGTTTTCTCCTGCAAAAAATGCCGCGCCAACAACAGTACATCGGCACCGCGATTGCGCAGGGGTGGCAGTTGTACCGGAATGACATTGAGGCGGTAATATAAATCCTCCCGGAAACGCCCCTCGCCCACTTCTCTGGCGGGGTCCCGATTGGTCGCACACACAATGCGAATATCGCTATTGAGCAACTTACTACCGCCCACCCGATTAAAAGTGCCGGTCTGCAAAAAGCGCAGTAACTTGGCCTGCAGGCTCAAATCCATTTCACAAATTTCGTCGAGAAACAGCGTGCCGCCATCCGCCTGTTCAGCGGCGCCCTTGCGCTGACTCACGGCACCGCTAAACGCGCCTTTTTCATGACCGAAAATTTCCGACTCAAACAACTCTGCGGGAATGGCCGCACAGTTTATCGCCACGAAGGGGCCGCTCGCGCGGGCGCTGGCATTGTGCAAAGACTGGGCGCAAACTTCTTTACCGGTGCCGCTCTCGCCGGTCACAAACACGCTGGCCTTGCTGCGCGCCGCACTGTTAAGCAGGCGAAACACCGTGGCCATTTCGACCGACTCGCCGACAAAATGCTGTTCTACCGAGCCGGGTTTCTGCGCAGACTTAGTCTCTGTGGGTGCCGGCGCCACCACCGATGGCTCGCCACGCTGGCGATCGGCCGCCAGCTGCTCGCTGGCCGCATGCAGGGAGGTCACCAAACGGTCTTTGGAAAAGGGCTTTTCGATAAAATCAAAGCCCCCCAGGCGCATAGCGTCGACAGCAATATCAATGGAGCTATTGGCTGTCACCACAATCACCGGCATATTCGGCGCGCGATCGCGGGCAAAACGCATGACTTCCAAACCGCTAACGTCAGGCAGACTGACATCCTGTAACATAATGTCCGGCAACTCTTCCTTTACACCGAGCATGGCACTGTGGCCGTCGACAAAGTGGCGGGTGCGATAACCCGCCTGCTCGAGATAACCGCAGTACAGCGCACCGCTGGATAGGCTGTCCTCAACGACGTAGACCAGCTCTTGACCGTCTTCAGTCTGACTCATGTTCACTTTCCTCCAGCGACAGCAAGTCGCACAGCGGCGGCTTGCGCCGCATTTTCACAGTGTTGGATCATCTCCGACGCCATCGAGACATCGCCTCGCGCGCCCTGCTCATTAACTTGCTGGGCTAGGTCGGCGAGCGCCTGCGCGCCGTAGAGCGCGGCTGAATTCTTCAGGATATGTGCAACCGCCAGTAGCTCGGCTTCATTACCGCTGTCGCGGGCAGCCGCCAGTCTCTCGCACATTTGATTGAGTTCGTCGACAAATAACCCCAATAAGCGCGAGGCCGATGCCGTGCCCAAGTCGGCATAAAGTTGGTCGAGCACCGAGGAGTAAACCGACTCATTGGATTCGTCCTGCTCGGTGTCAAATAGCTTATCCAATTGCGCCGCACTCACCGGCTTGGCGATGCAGTCGTCAAAACCAGCACAGCGCATTTCATCTAACACCATTTCAGAGTGTTCACCGCTCAAAGACACAACCCGGGTAAATTGATTGGGGCCGGGATTTCCGCGAAGTTCGGCGACCACTTCTGAGCCGCGCATTTTGGGCATATGCTCGTCCAACAGTATCAGCGCAAAACGCCGCTGCGTGGCCAGTGCCAGTGCCTGCTCGCCATCGGCGGCGGTATCCACGTCACAACCGCGTTTACCCAACATGGCTTTAACCGCAAGTAGGCCCGGTAGACTGTCATCGGCCACGAGAATCGCGCCGCCACTGGAAGCTTGTTGCTCTGTCATGAACCCACCTTTTGTCACTGGCCGCTACCTTGTCGAAGTCACCGGCATTAAGCAAAAAAGTTTTTGCCTTGATGAGTAATGCTTTGCAAATTCCAAACCAGAATACACAAAACGCTTTTATTGTTTTAAATCAGAGAGTTAAAAAACCGCGCTAAATTACGAGCACAACTACCTGCCCTCAGCTTAAATTATGCTTTGCATTTTGCAAATCAAATTAAAGGCAAATATGTAGGGAGCTGCGCCGCCACGCCGCCATCAGACATAGACATTGACCTAGACCTAGTCATGGAAAATACTGCCCTTTAACAACAGGGGACCGTTTCATGAATTCACGACAACAGGCCGCGGGCTTACACATCAGTGCCAGCCTTATCATTGACGCGGCGGGCAACATAAAAAATATTGTTCGGCCTGAATTCAGCAGCATGCCCGAACTTGAGACGCTTAGCCCCGGCCAGCATCTGGACAGCTTGTTCCCCAACCTTATCCGCGACATCCTTACCGAACTGCCCGCCAACGGCAATGTTCAGACCAGCTGCTTTCTGGAAAACCTCGGCGATCGCTTGATCATTATCACGGTAAACGCCATGCCCGACAGAGAGCAGGGCTATAGCGTGTTGCTGTACCCCGATACCATTGGCCTGGGGCGCCTCTATGACCGCAGCCAGCGTATTGAAATTGTCTCGCGGTCGCTATATGAATCCAGTCTCGATGCGATTATCACCATTAATGGCGAAAGCCTTATCTACGAATTTGGTAACTCAGCAGAACAACTGTTTGGCTACCAGCGCGATGAAGTGATTGGCAAAAATGTCGCCGACATTATTATTCCCCCGAAATTGCGCCAGGCTCACCACGACGGCATGGCCAGGTTCCACGACACCCACACCGGGCCGGTGCTCAACACCCGGGTAGAGGTTCAGGCAATGCGTCGCGACGGCAGCATCTTCCCCTGCGAGCTCACCGTTGTGCCCACCCAGCCGATCAATGGTGAAACCTACTTTACTGCAACCGTTCGCGACATCTCGGAACGCCGCGCCCACGAAGCCGCGCTCCAAAAAGCGCGAGAAGTCGCCGAGGCCAGCAACGCGGCAAAAACCCGCTTTCTTGCGCACATGAGCCACGAGATCCGCTCACCGATGAATGCCGTGCTCGGCTGCATGGACCTGCTGCTCGACTCCGATATCGATACCGAGCAAAAATCATTAGTAGAAACCTCGCTCAGCGCCGGCAGTGGACTGCTGGGCATTATCGACGACATCCTGGACTTCTCCAAAATCGAGGCCGGCGAGTTCAAGTCACACCTTTCCGAAGTCGCCCTCGCCCCACTCTGCGAGCAAGTGGTTGATGTCATCACCGTGCGCGCGGGCAACAAGAATATCGATATCGCTGCGGTGTTAGACCCCGCACTGCCAAACACCGTACTGAGCGACATTAGCTTTCTACGCCGCATTCTTACCAACCTGCTGGATAACGCCGTCAAGTTTACCCACGAGGGCGGAGTCTGCCTGAGTGTATTGATCGGCGACATCGACCTTGAGAACAACCACGCAGATATCATTTTTGAGGTTCGTGACACCGGTATCGGCATTGCTGAAGACAAGCAGCAACAGCTGTTTCAGGAATTCAGTCAGGTCGATAGCAGCGATACCACCGATTATGGCGGCACCGGCCTGGGCTTGGCCATTTGTAAAAAACTCATTGAGCAGCTCGATGGCCATATTCAACTGCACAGTCGCCAGGGTGAGGGCTGCACCTTCCGCATCGTAATGCCATTCAAACTGCCCGCGGGTGCCAAAGTTAAAGCCCCGACAATGACCACAGAGGCGATAGCGGTGGTCAGCAGCAACCGGTCATTTAGTGCTGCCATTTGTCAGCAAGCAGCCCTGTGGGGGCGGCAATGCCAGTGCGTCAGCCGTATCGAGGATGTCGCTGAAGCCGCGCTGGTAATTATCGATATCAGCCAGATCACCGCCGCCCCCCATGTTCTGGCCCGCAAGTGCCGGGAACACGGCCTGCCTCAGGAGCGCATCGCCCTCTACGCGCCCGCCTTCTCAACAGACAGCGTTCTCAGCGCGGCCTCAGTGGGCTTCACCAACATTCTTCACCGGCCGTTAAAGCCGTCGATATTAACCGCCGAACTATCCACCGAAGCCGCGCCAATTGAGCCCAGCGATTCGCTACCCAGCCGAGCAGTCGCTGGCCAAAGCAGCCCGTCAAGCGAGAAAAAACTGCTGCTGGCCGAAGACAACAAGGCCAATCAGCTGGTCGCAAAAACCATGCTCGAACGCGCCGGCTACCAGCTTGATATCGTCGAAAATGGCCGCCAGGCCCTCGACGCAGCTCAAACCGGGAATTACCGTCTGATACTCATGGACCTGCGTATGCCGGAATTAGACGGCATAGAAGCGTGTAAGCGCATTCGTTCGCTAGACAGCGAGGTCGCCGACATTCCCATTATCGCCATGACCGCCAATGCCTTTGAAAGTGATGTCGAGCGCTGCCTCGACGCTGGCATGAACGACTTTATCGCCAAGCCCGTAGACCGCCAGCGACTGGTAAACAGCCTGCAG
>JBFKEA010000038.1:0-14466 GCA_041619375.1 Spongiibacter sp.
AGTCGTGAGGGGTGTAGCGCTGGCCCTGCGAGGAGTAGATCCCCAGCTGACGGAACATGCCCTCCATACCAAAAGTTCGCGCCTCATCGGGCACGATCGGCACAATGCGCCCACCGACAGCCTTGTCTTTCACCAGCGTCGACAACAAGCGCACAAAGGCCATGGTTGAAGAGATTTCGCGCTTGCCGGTATTTTTTAGCTGCGCGTCAAACTTGCTCAGCGGCGGCACATCCAAGGCATCAAAATCGGCCTGACGCGCCGGCAAATATCCACCCAGCTCTTCACGACGCTTATGCATATAGACCATTTCTGGGCTGTCTGCGGGCGGCCGGTAATACGGCACGTCCTTAAGCTCTTCGTCACTGATGGGCACTCCGAAGCGGTCGCGGAACTTCTTCAGCTCCTCGAGATCCAGCTTTTTCACCGAGTGCGCTTCATTCTGCGCCTCGCCGCCGGAGCCCAGGCCGTAGCCCTTCACCGTCATCGCCAACACCACGGTAGGCCGTCCCTTGGTTTCCTTGGCATTGGCGTAGGCCGCATAGACCTTGTAGGGGTCGTGACCGCCGCGATTGAGATACATGATCTCGTCATCGGACAGGTCCTTCACCAGCTCGAGCAATTCGGGGTATTTGCCGAAGAAATGCTTGCGCGTATAAGCGCCGCCATTGGCCTTGTAATTTTGCAACTCGCCGTCGCAGACTTCGTTCATCCGCCGACGCAACAGTCCAGTGGTATCACGCTCTAGCAACTGATCCCAGTGCCGCCCCCAAATCACTTTTACCACATTCCAGCCGGCGCCGCGGAACACACCTTCCAGCTCTTGAATAATCTTGCCATTGCCGCGAACCGGGCCGTCCAAACGCTGCAAATTACAGTTGATGACAAAGCAGAGATTATCCAAACGCTCCCGCCCCGCCAGCGCAATCGCGCCCAGCGATTCCGGCTCATCGCACTCGCCGTCGCCCATAAAGCACCACACCTTCCGGTCGCCGTGGTCAACCAGACCGCGACTCTGCTGGTACTTCATGACATGCGCCTGATAAATCGCCTGAATAGGCCCCAAGCCCATGCTCACTGTGGGGAACTGCCAGTAGTCCGGCATCAACCATGGGTGAGGATATGAAGACAGGCCGTTACCATCGACCTCGCGGCGGAAGTTATCCAACTGCTCCGCTTCTAGGCGCCCTTCCAAAAAAGAACGCGCGTACATGCCCGGCGAGCTGTGGCCCTGGTAATAAATTAGATCGGCCTTTTCGCCACCGCGGAAAAAATAGTTAAAACCGACATCATAGAGGGTCGCTGAAGAGGAAAAACTGGAGATATGGCCACCCAGACCCTCGTCGTTATCGTTGGCGCGCATCACCATGGCCAGCGCGTTCCAGCGGATCAGCGAGCGGATTTTACGCTCCATAAACAGATCGCCGGGCATGCGCTTTTCATCACGCGGCTCGATAGTATTGCGAAAAGAGGTGGTTATTGCACCGGGCAGCTGAGTGCCCTGACGGGCGGCATGCTTGGCCAAACGCTTCATCAAAAACGCCGCGCGGCCGCGACCGGCCTGACTGAGCACGCCATCCAACGCATCCAGCCATTCCTGGGTTTCCTGAGGATCTAAATCTTCACGCAAATCGGGGTCTTGGTACATATCACAGTCCTTATCAATACCGTGGGCTGCCTAGACCAGCAAGCGACTCGCTTGAATGTGTTCCACATCAACGGGCGCACCGAGCATGATCAATAATCGGTGGTGTGCCTGCCGGTTGGTGACGGTGATCACCTGGCCTATCTGGCGCTGCCCCACCTTGTGGGTCGGGCAGAACTGCCGATGAATTTTTACCGCCCCGCAGGCGGTTGGCCTCGGGAGCGCGACGAATCATCGCAGCCCTTTAGCCATAAATCAAGAAAATCAGCTTATTTTTATTATGAATAAAGCATTACAGTTTCATAAAAAACAATCACTTAAAATTTTTATAACTCAATCAAACCGATAGCTCTTCGCCTCCACCAAGAGCGACTGCGCACTTCCCTGCGGCCGTTCAGTCGACCACTGACCCGCGCTGAACAACTGCAGGCTGCGGCGCTGATCCGCGACGAGGCTGCGCTCTACAATTTGCCACCAACGCTGCTGATCCAAAGCCTTCAATACAGCAACCAACTGTTCACGGCTGTCAAACTCAGTATAGCCATCCAACAGATCCTGCCAGTGGCGATCCGCTGCCTGCCACAGATTTTCCGGCTGCTCACTCAGCTTGTTAATCAGCGTGTCGCGAAAACGCGCAAAGGTCTGAGCATCCACCCCCGCCGCCAGCCAACGCTGTATATAATCGTCAACCTCCGCCGCCAGCCGCTCAGCACTGGCCACCGGTGACTGCACTAGAAAGAATAGTCCAGCAACCTCTCGCTGGGGGTAAACACCGGCATTGACGATATAACCAAGCTGCTTCTCTGTGCGCAGCTGGTGGTAGAAATCCGCACTGAGAATCTGCGCCGCCAATCCCAGCGCCACCCGCTCCACTTTACCCGGCTGAGGTGCTTGAATATAACTGAGCAGCGCAGCGTCGCGATGCTCGGCGGCGACCTCCGCCACCACATTGGCAACCGGCAAAGCGACAATATGCTGAACCGGCCGTTTTGACGACGCCGGCTGTGCCAGCACCGTCGCCAGTAGCTCAGTCAGACCTCGCGCGTCAGCTTCAGTAAAATTGCCATGCAACAACACCCGGTAGCGAAAATCAGCCAGTGTGCGCTGCGCCTGCAGGGCCACCGCCTCAAGTGTCAGAGCCTGCGTGGCAGCGAGCAACTCACCGAGCGCCGGCTTTTCCGCTTGCTGCAGCCGGGGCAGTTCGCCAAACAACTGCTGGTAGGGAGATTTGCGCCGGACATTTCGCAGCTCGCGCAGACGCTGCTGCTTGATGCGTGCGAAGCGCTGCTCGTCCCAGTCGCCATAACGCAGGGTTCGCATCAACGCCGCGAGCAACTCCGGCTGCTGCTGATTGAAGCCCGCCAAACTGATCTCCACGCCGCGCCAGCTGCTATCGACACTGTAGCTTAAACCCGCCAGCTGCGCGGCATAAGCCTGTTCGTTTAACTGATCGGCAGCCATCCGCAACCACAGCGCAGTGGCGGCGACACTCGCAGTATCTACGGCGACCTGCGCACTCTCCAACAGCACATAGCTGCGCCCCTTCGGCAAGCCAAACTGACGATCATTAAACAACCACAACTCGCCCACCACATCACTGGGCAGCCGCTGCGGCTTCAACTGCCCCGCAGCACCGCCACGCAGGCTAAAATCATTGGCAACATAAGGGTTGGCAAGCGGCAGACGCATGCCCGATACCAGCGGCTGACGCCAGCGCTCAGCGACCTCCGCCGGGAGATCGCGCAGCCCCCAGGAGACATCATAGCGATCAACACGGCGGTCAGTGTCTACCCCCGGCGCCATCAAGGTAATAAAAGCGCGCTCTGGCCGCAGCTGGGCCAGGTATTCCCGAATCATCGCCGGGCGAAAATCATCCATCAGGTACGGAGCCCGCAGAACCTGGTCCGCAGGGTATTGCTGCAGCGCCGACGACCAGGCCACCAACTCCTGAGTCAGAGTGGGGCGACTGCGAAATTGAAACTGCTGTTCAGCCAGCTGACTCTGTTCGCGGTAGCGCCACGCCTGCACACCCTGCTCGCGCAGCAGGTCGATATAGGCAAACACCAAGGCACTAATGTCGTCGACCCGCTCCAGGCCAGCCTCGGTCAGCGCGACAGTAACCCCGAACATGGCCTGCCCCTGCAAGTCCAAGCTCTGCCCCGCACTGAGCCCATCCGCCCAGCCGCGCGCCTTTAGCTCCGACAGCAAACTGCCGACACCTTCATGGCCGATTAAATTGCCGATATACGACAGCGGTTTGCTGCGCCATTTAGAACGGCTCTCTGTGACTGGGAACTGCAGCGACAAACGCCGCTCGTTTTGCACCGGCTCAATATTCACCCAGCGCGGCAGACTGTCAGCTGAAAACAGGGGCTGGGCAATCGGCTCCAGCGTCACTTCTCGATTGACCACCGGCGAAAAGCGCGCCCGCACCAGCGCCTCCAGCTCAGCCAGCGGCTCGCGCCCCACAACTGTCAAACTCATAATATTGGCGGAGTAGTAACGCTGATAAAACGCTAACAATTGCTCGCGCAACTGCATTTCCTGCTCGGCCTGCAGTGTCGTCAGATTACCCACGGAAAATTTGTTATAGGGGTGGCCCTCTGCGAGTTGAGCCTTAAACACCGCCAACTCCCTGCGCCGATCATTGCGCAATCGCGCGCGGTATTCCGATTCCACCGCATTGACCTCGCGCTGTACATAGGCGGCATTGAACAGCGGCGCGATAAAAAACTGAGCAAAACGGTCCAGCGCCGGCGCCAGGGCCTCGGCGCGCACATCGAAAAAATAATTGGTGTGCTCAAAACTGGTGTAAGCATTGTGACTGCCACCGTTGGCGGTAATAAAAGCCTGGTAGTCGCCCGCCTCTGGATAGGCCTCGGTGCCCAAAAACAGCATGTGCTCAAGAAAGTGCGCCAGCCCTTGGTAATCCCGCGGGTCCTGGCGACTGCCCACATTCACATCCAGCGATGCGCCGGATTTATCGGCATCGGGATCCGAGACCAGCAACACCTTCATGCCATTATCCAAGCGCAAAGTTCGGAAAGCCCGATCTTCCGTCTGCGGGGTAATCACTCCTGCCGCAGCCAACTCACGCTGCGTCGCGCAAGCCGCGACAACAATCAACGAAACCACAACGACAAGGTGTTGCAATAGGCGCACTGTCTGTCCTTTTTTAGCTATAACTTACAAAGATGGCTGACCGGCATCATCGCTGCTGCTAACCGGGCGCGGCCAGGAATAAAGTATTGCCTTTACGAGGGTCGCCAGCGGGATAGCAAAAAACACCCCCCACATCCCCCAGATCCCACCAAAGGCCAATACCGCGACAATGATGGCCACCGGGTGCATATTCACCGCCTCGGAGAACAGCAGCGGCACCAGCACATTGCCGTCAAGCGCTTGAATCACCCCGTAGACAATACACAGAGTAAAAAACTCCCCTCCCCAGCCCCACTGCAAATAGCCGACCAGCAACACCGGCAGGGTCACCACGGCTGCACCAATGTAGGGGATCACCACTGACAAGCCGACTACCAGCGCCAGCAAAGCGGCGTAGTTAAGCGACAAAATGCTGAAGCTGATATAGGAGGCAACGCCCACAATAACAATTTCTATGGCCTTGCCACGCACATAGTTAGCCACCTGATCGTTCATCTCCAGCCACACAGCGGTAAGCAGCGGCCGACGGCGCGGCAAAAAGCCGGCCAGCCAACCGAGGATCAGCTGCTTATCCTTGAGGAAAAAGAACACCAGTATCGGAATCAGCACAATATTGATCATGACCCCAACCAAGTTGGGCAGCTGCGCCAGGGAGAAGGACACTAAGTATTGCCCCAGAAAGCCAACCTCTTTACTCGCCGCAGCCATCCAGCCACGGATCTGCGATTCAGTAAACAGCTCGGAGCGCTGCGGCAGCACCATCAGTGCCTGCTGAAGCTTGCGAAGCATGGTCGGCAGCTCCTGAATCAAGGTCACTAACTGCTGCCAAACCAGTGGCAATAGCAGTATCAACACGCCAAAGAACAGCGTAAGAAAGATGCCGTAGGCCACGGAAATTGCCAGCCAGCGCCTCGCCCCCATCGCCGTCATCCGGGCAATAATTCCCTGCATCATAAACGCCAGTACGACACTGGCGATAATGGGGATCAGCACATGGCCAATACTGAGAATGAGCAACAGTATTGTCGCCAAAATAATCAGCAACACCACCGTCTCTTCTTCAGCGAAGATGCGATTAAACCAGTTTCGTACCATCTTCAGCATGCTGCTGTCCCTAAACCCTATTGGAATTACTTTTTACGCAGCAAGTAGCGAAATTCGCCTGCCTGCTCGTCCTGCAACAACAGTGTGTTGCCACTCTGCTGGGCAAAAATGGCAAAGTCTCGCTGCGACCCCGCATCGGTGGCCAGCACCTCTAATACCTCGCCACTGGCCATACGATTTAACGCCTGTTTGGCCTTAAGCAGCGGCAGCGGGCAGTCCAATTGCCGAGCATCAACTCGACTGTGCACCTCAGTCATAGCATACCCCTTTAGTGAAAGGCCGGCAGTATAGCCTGCCCGCCACCCCACAAAGAATAGGCCGAAGCTGCACTTTTTACGCTTTGCTAGGTCTGATCCCCTGCACTCTAGTATGATCGGGAAAAGAACACCCCATGCCACCGCGACCAACAAGGACAGCTCAGTGTTAAGACAGTTCCTCATTACACTATGCAGCGCCCTGCTGTGCAGCAGCGTACTGGCACAAGCCAGTCGCGAGCCCAGTACTCAGTTGCCAGAGCTCGGCGGGGTCAGCGCCTCACCTTACTCCGCCAAACAAGAATACCAACTCGGCCGCATGTGGCTGAAAATGTTTCGCACGCAAGTCAAAACACTCAGCGACCCTCAGTTGCAAAGCTACCTTGAGTCACTGCTTTACAAACTGGCCGCAAACAGCGAGCTCAAACACCCCCAGTTAGAAACCGTCATCGTCGACAACAGCACAATTAACGCCTTCGCGGTGCCCGGCGGGGTCGTCGGGGTGCACAGCGGCTTGTTTATGTTTAGCGACAACGAAGCGCAATTCGCCGGGGTACTGGCTCACGAAATTGCCCACCTCAGCCAGCGCCATTTCAGTCGCTCCATAGACAAAGCTCGCGAGGCCAGCATTCCCAGCATGGCGGGTATGCTGGCCGGGATTATTCTCGCCGCCACCACCAGTACCGACGCCGGCATTGCAGCTATTACCGCCAGCCAGGCCGCCGCACTGGAAAACCAATTGCGCTTCAGTCGCGAACATGAACAAGAGGCAGATCGCGTCGGCATGGAAACACTGGCCCGCGCCAATATGGACCCCAACGGCATTCCCGCCATGTTTGAAAACATGAATGCCAACTTGCGCTTTGCCCGCGCCAAGCCCCCCGAATTCTTACTCACTCACCCGCTTACAGAAAACCGTATCAGCGACAGCAAAAACCGCGCACGCAGCTATCCGCGCAAGGTTTACACCGACAATCTCAGCTTCCAGTTGATGAAAATGCGCGCCACCGTCCACCACAACGACCAGCCGGCAACGCTGCTGCAACGCTGGCAACAGGAGCAAGGGACCAACGGCGAAGCCCGGCGCTATGGTATGGTACTGGCACTGAGCAAACTGGAGCGCTGGCAGGAAGCCAGCGCCCAGCTGGACGACTTACTAAAAGACGACCCCCAGCGGATCGCCTATATCATTGCCCGCTCCGATATCCTGATCGGCCTGCAAAAGCTTGACCAAGCTGTCGAATTGCTCAGCGACGCCCTCGACCTCAGCCCCAACAACCATCCGCTGACTATGCAACTGGCCAAGGTACTGCAACAGCAGCAGCGCTTTCGCCAAGCCGACCAACTGCTCAGCGAGCACAGTGAACAGCGCCGCCAGGACCCTCTACTGTGGTACCAGCTAGCTGAAGTCCGCGGACTGGCCGGCAATATCCTTGGCGTTCACCTAGCCCGCGCCGAGTACTTTATCCTCAACGCGCAATTTGAACGCGCCGCCAGCCAGCTGCACTACGCCCACAAGCAGAGCGGCGACAACCGTGTACTGCAGGGCAAGATCACTCAGCGCCTGCGGGATATCGACGAATTAAAGAAACAGCTGAAGGAATTACAGGGGCGCTAGGCGCCCCGGCGGCGGGTTTAATTAACTCAGCGCTTGGCGGCGGCAAAATCCAGCATGCGCGTCAGCGGCTTCATCGCCTGCGCCCCCAGAGCGGGGTCGACATGAATTTCGTTGCCGCCCTGCTCCAAAACCTCTGCGAGATTATCCAGGGCATTCATCGCCATCCACGGGCAGTTGGCGCAACTGCGACAGCTGGCACCGCTGCCGGCTGTCGGCGCGATTAAAAACTCTTTGTCCGGCACCAGTTGCTGCAGCTTGTAGAATATGCCCTGATCGGTCGCCACAATCATCTGCGGATTAGGCAAATCGCGCGCGGCATTGATAATTTGCGTGGTAGAGCCCACCACGTCAGCCAGCGCAACAACACTGGCCGGCGACTCTGGATGCACCAGCACCGCCGCATCGGGGTACACTTTCTTTAGATCGAGGATACCCTGGGCCTTAAACTCCTCGTGAACAATGCAGGCGCCATCCCACAACAGCACATCGGCACCAGTTTCACGACGCACATAGTCCCCCAAGTGCTTGTCGGGCGCCCAGAGAATCTTCTCTCCCTGAGCATCCAGGTGGTCGACAACGTCCAGCGCGATGCTAGAGGTCACCACCCAATCGGCGCGCGCTTTCACCGCCGCTGAAGTATTGGCATACACCACCACCGTGCGATCGGGATGCTGATCACAAAAAGTGGCAAACTCATCCGCGGGGCAGTCGATATCCAGCGAGCAGGTGGCCTCCAGTGTCGGCATCAACACGGTTTTTTCCGGCGATAGAATTTTCGCCGTCTCGCCCATGAACTTCACGCCGGCAACAATCAGCGTAGATGCCGGGTGGTCACGACCAAAACGCGCCATTTCCAGCGAATCAGAAACACAACCACCGGTTTCTTCTGCCAGCGCCTGAATTTCCGGGTCGGTGTAGTAGTGCGCAACCAACACCGCATCTCGCGCCTTCAGCAGCGCCTTAATGCGCTCGCGCAGGGCATCGCGCTCCGCCGCTGGCAGCGTGGAGGACTCGTGGAGCCGGGCCAGATGCTCGCGCACCAACTCTTGTGCAATAACCTGTTCCACCAAAATCTATACCCTGCTGAGGAAGGAAAACGACCAATTTTAGCAAATTTTAGCCCAGAGAGGCCAGAACGCTAAGACTCAGCCGCTAATGCGCCAGAAACCGGACCAAGCCGTGTATTATGGCGCCCAATACACCGACACCTCGACACCGCGATCAAACAGGGCCGCAACGGTCGGCGCCACGCGCTCATCGGCAAACAGCGCGCGCTCCAATACATGGCGCTTTTCCTCACCACAGATGTACACGACTAGCCGCTCACAATTCAGCAGCCGCGCCAGCGTAAGGCTGAGTCGCGCGGAGGGGCTGGCCTCAGTGTCCAACGCCACACAGGCGCGCGCAGAATCCAAGGCCATGGCGCTGCTCAACTGCGGGCTGTCGGCATACAATGAGGCGCAGCGACCATCTCGCCCCATGCCCACTACCACACCGTCAAAGCGCGGCAGCGCTGCCAGCTCGGCATCCACCAGTTCAGCGCACTGCCCTGCACTATTCGCCGCCGTCGTCAGCGGCACAAACCGCGCCTGCGCCGCAGCGCCGACCAACAGGCATTCACGCAACTGCTGCGCATTGCTTTCGCGCTGTGCGCCCGGCTGCCAAACCTCATCGCTCAACGTCACCGTCAACCGCGGCCAGTCGATGGCGCAGCGCGACAGCAAGCTCAGCATCCTCCGCGGCGTGTCGCCACCGGGCAATACCAACGCAGCCGTCCCGCGGGCCGCAATTGCGGCGCGTACACTCAGCTGTAAATCATCGCAAAGCGCCTGCGCGAGTGACTCACGACAACTAAAGTTTAAAAGTTGCGCGCCTACCTGATTCAGCCGCCGCTCGAGTAGGTGCTCATTCATGCCAACTCCGCCCGTCCCGCTCGATCAATAACTCCGCCTTTGTCGGCCCCCACGAACCCGCGTGATAACTCGACACCGGCATCGCCTGAGCCTCCCATGCCGCCGTCAGCGCGTCGCACCACTGCCAGGCCTCTTCCACCTCTTCTCGACCGACAAACAGCGACGGGTCGCCGTTGATCACATCCAAAAACAAGCGCTCATAGGCATCGGGGATACGACTCATGCCCGACGAACCGAGAAAATCGAGGTTGAGGTTTTGCCTCACCAGCGCCATTTTGTTTTTCAAACTGTGCAACTTGGACACCATTTGCATCGCGATGCCCTCGTTGGGCTGCAGCCTTATCACTAAGCGATTGGGGATATTTTCACCGGCGGAAAAAATATTATGCGGCAAGCTTTTGTAGGTAATCACAATCTCTGTGAGCTTTTCCGCCATGCGCTTACCGGTGCGCAGATAAAACGGCACTCCCGCCCAGCGCCAGTTGTCGATATAGGCCTTTATCGCAACAAACGTTTCCGTATCGCTGTGCGCCACTTTGCAGCCACTTTCCTGCATGTAAGCGGGAACAGCACTACCGCGATGCCAGCCCGCCGCATACTGACCACGCACCGAATGCGCCGCGACACTGGCGGCGTCAATTCGACGCAGCGCTCGTAGAATCTTCACCTTTTCGTCGCGGATGCTCTCTGCCGTCATGGCATTAGGCGGCTCCATCGCGACCAGACACAACAGCTGCATCAAATGATTTTGCACCATATCCCGCAGCTGACCCACGCCATTGTAATAGGACCAGCGTCCCTCTATCCCCAAGGTTTCCGCCACGGTAATCTGCACATGGTCAATGCAACTCTGGTCCCACTGGGTATTAATAAAGCGATTGGCAAAACGCAGCACCAACAGGTTTTGCACGGTCTCCTTGCCGAGGTAGTGGTCAATGCGATAGATATTGCCTTCGGCGACCAGCCTGCCCACCGTTTCGTTGACCGACCGACAAGTCGCCAAATCCTGACCTATCGGTTTTTCCAAAACAAACCGGCTATCTTCATCAATCAATCGCGCAGCACCGAGTTTTTCGCAAATCGGGCCAAACAGGCTTGGGGGCGTCGCCAAATAAAAAATCGCTCGTTTTCCGTTATCGAGCACATCACGGAGCTGGCGGTACTGCTCGCCATCGGCAAAATCCACGCAGTAATACTGCAGCCGCTCGGCAAAACCGGGCCAATGCTCTGCCTGCTCATCAACCACCGCCGCGAGTCGCTGGCGCAAATGCGCAATAAACGCGTCGTGACTCTGCGGGCGCCGTGCCAAGGCAGTGATGCGCATCGTAGCGGGCAACAGTCCGGCGCGGTGCAACTGAAACAAGGCCGGAAACAGTTTTCGGGCAGACAGATCCCCCGCCGCGCCGAAGATCAGTAATTCGCCATCATTGCCCATGCCGAACCTCCCGGGCGGCGCGAAAGTCACGCACATACTTACCCGCCAAGGCCGCCCGCTCCCCGATTGCCGACCAATCCGCGCGGGCCTGCAGCTCCGCTGGAGCTATCCACGTCGCACTAACCATCGCCACCGATGACAAGGCCAAGTAGTCAGCAATATTATCAAGGCCAATGCCACCTGCCGGGCAAAAACGCAAGGCCGGCAGCGGCTCCGCCAACGCGCGCAAGGCCAATGCGCCGCCCATAGCCTGGGCGGGAAAAAACTTTAGCAAACGCAAACCGCGCTCCCAACAGCGAATGGCCTCGCTGGCGGTCGCCACCCCCGGTATAAAAGGCAAGCCGCTGTCCAAGCCCGCATCGAGCAAGCGCTCGCTATAACCTGGGGTGATGAGAAACTCGCTGCCGGCGGCCGCGGCGCGCTTAACATCGTGCTCGCTCAGTACCGTACCCGCACCAACACAGACACCGCTAACCCGCTGGCAAATACGGTCGATGACCTCCAGTGCTGCCGGCGTGTGCAGCGACACCTCAAGCACAGGTAGGCCGTTGTCGCGCAGTGCCATCGCCAGTGGCACGGCGGCATCCACTCTATCAATGCTGAGCACCGGCAGAATCGCTGCAGATCCGACAAGTTCACTAAGTAACTGATGCATAGCCACTCCCTTGCAACAGCGCGGTAAAAACTAACAAGCCGCCACCGCCAACGACTCGACCAGCCAATTCCCGCTGCAATCGCATGCCCCGCCGGTGGCGACGCCAAACACACGCCTGCCGGCACAAGCCGCCACCTGCCAGTCGGACGCCATAAATCGACACATATTTGCAGGGAGTGCAGGCACCGCGGCCTCTGCAGTGAGACAGAAAAGTACCGCGCGGCGGCAAACGCCAACTGGTCTATTGACTATAGATGCCCGGCGACTTCCCGACCAGTGAAGAGCAGCCAGGCAATGTGCCTTCGAAGATGGCCGGTAGAAACGCTAAGCGCCGCCGCACAAAGCCCGAGCTAAACGCGAGCTGCGCCTAAGCAACGGCATTACGTTGCGAGCTCTACCGCCAATACTTTGTGAACACTGTCGACCAGCCACTTTTTCATCGCCTGCGAGTCTTCATCCAGCTGATCGCCCTGGGCGACAGCAGACGCAACATTGCGGCGACGGGCAATAATGCTCAGGGCATTGTGCAATGCCGCCCCCAGCAGCACGTAGACGGCCGCCCGGATATTAACCGTCGACGCCACCTGGCCGTCGAGCTGCAAGCGGCTCAAACGCTGACACAGCGCATCCTCAACCGGAAATAGATTATCCATTGCCACTCCCGCCGACGCATCGCCGGCAGTCCCCCAGTAACCGGCGGTTAACGGTGCACAGCAGATATAGAATTGCTCGGCTCGCCAGTACACCTGTTCCAGCCACTGACGAAGATCGGCAGCGCAGCCCTTGTCGACAAAATCTTTGGCGTCCAGCAACTCCGGCAAACGCTCATGGATCAGCGCGCTGAGCAAACCGGCTTTATCGCCAAAATTATTGAACACACTCGCCTCTGTCGTCCCGGCTTGCGCTGCGACTCCGCGTGTCGTCAGTGCCGAAGCCCCGCCGTCACGCAACAAAGCATAAGCGGCGTCCAGCAAGCGTTCCCTCACTCTCGGTCTAGCCACTAGTCCTCACTCCTTTGATGTTGGCTGTCTTCATTACACCTGAGCACACTGGTCAGATACAAGCCGAAGCGACCATATCCGGCTAAAATGAACCGAAAATAATAGGGAAGCACCACAATGAGTACACAAAACTCGGTTTCCGCGAACTACCGCGGCGACATTTGCTATATTCGCTTGCAACGCCCCGACCAGCGCAATGCGGTCGACGGCCCTACCGCGCGACAATTGACGACGGCACTGCGCGACTTCGACAACAATTCAGCATTGAAAGTGGCGATTCTCAGTGGCGAAGGCGAGCATTTTTGCGCTGGTGCCGATTTAAAAGCTTTTGCCAGCGGCGACCCCCAGCGCCACAACCCACTGCAAGAGAGCGGTGATGCGCCGATGGGGCCGAGCCGCCTACAACTGAACAAACCAGTTATTGCCGCGGTCGACGGCTACTGTGTGGCCGGCGGCCTAGAACTGGCATTGTGGTGCGACCTTCGCGTGGCCAGCGACCGCGCGGTATTTGGGGTATTCTGCCGGCGCTTCGGCGTACCGCTAATTGACGGCGGCAGTGTGAGACTGCCGCGCCTTATCGGCCACAGCCGCGCGATGGACATGATTCTTACTGGCCGCGCGGTCGACGCCCAGGAAGCCTTGGCTTTTGGATTGGTCAACAGAGTCGTGCCTCGCGAACAGCTATTGGCACAGGCAGAACAGCTCGCCCAGCAAATCGCCAGCTTTCCACAGCAGTGCCTACGCAATGACCGACGCAGCGCCATAGATCAATGGTCACTCGGTGAGCAACAGGCAATGCAAAGGGAGTTTCAACTCGGCCGCCAGAGCCTCGACTCCGGCGAAGCCCTGTCGGGCGCTTCGGCGTTCCGCGACGGCAGCGGCCGGCATGGGCAGTTTTCAACTCCCTAGGTGGCGCAGCGACGCCGGCAGTGCGTCCTCGGCCAGCGGCTGCAATGCATCGCCGACCGCAAACTGACCACCGCGCAGCACACGGGCGCACAACCCGCCGTAACCTAGCATCGCCGCCACCGCGCCAGGGCCCAGCGCCTGCTCCATCCGCCCGCAGGGATGGCAGAGCGACGCGGCCTGAAAAATCACCTCGCCAATCTGAAAGTACTGGTAGCGAAGGGCATTGAGATTAATACCCGACACCACCAAATTGCGGCGCAGCAATGCCGGATCAATGTGCTCGCGCCCCATATGCCGGGCAATGCTGTCGATAAACTCGCTGCTAATTAGTGACACCTGGCGAGCCGAGCCCGCTCGCCCCTGCATGCGCCGATCGCCAAGCAGCCCCAGTCCCGCCACCGCCTCGCCGTGGCTGAGCTGCTGCATTGACTCCCTGCGCGCCGGCCTCACCCCTATCCACTGCAAGCGCCCCTGCGGCAGCGCCGATAGATACCGCGCCAACAGACGCCCCTGTACATTCACTGCAGCTCCTCCTCTGTTCCGCGTTGGTCGCGATGAAAGGGCAGCCACAACAGCAGGGACAGGCGACTGGGATACTGCTTTGCGGCGGGCAGCCCCAACACCACGCCGTCATCACCATCAGCCGAACGGGCGCAATAACTGCCGAACAGCCAGTCCCAATAGGGCACGCTAAAACCATAATTGCGCTGACTTTCCTCCCGGCGGCGCGAGTGGTGTATGCGGTGCAAGGTGGGGGTAATCAGCAGGCGGCG
>JBFKEA010000039.1:0-13995 GCA_041619375.1 Spongiibacter sp.
AATGAGCATCATTTTATTCGCCCCGGCAGCGATGTGTTGCTGCTGTTGGCCATGCTCAATCACCTGTATGCCTCGGGCAAGGTCGACGCCGGGCGCTGTGCAGATTTTCTCGATACCGACCCCAGTGAGCTCAAGCCCTTTTTTGACGACTTTGCGCCCGAGCGGGTGGCAGAGCATACCGGTATTGCGGCTGCTGATATCCGCCGGTTGGTTGATGAGTTCGCCGCCTCCGAGGCGCCGGTGCTGTATGGGCGCATGGGGGTGTCGGTACAGGAGTTTGGCACCCTGTGTCAGTACCTGATTATGTTGTTTAACCTGCTGACCGGCAGCGTGGATCGCGAGGGTGGTTTGATGTTCAGCACGCCGGCTGCCAATGTTCTGCCGCAGACCGGGCGCGGGCATATGGGGCGTTACAATAGTCGGGTGCGTGGCCTGCCGGAATTTAACGGCGAGTTGCCGGTGTCCACCTTGGCAGAGGAGATCACCACGCCTGGCGATGGGCAGATTAAGGGCATGGTGCTCATTGCCGGTAACCCGGTGCTGTCAACGCCCAATGGCGATCAGTTGGACAAAGCCTTTGCCGAACTCGAGTTATTGGTGGCGGTGGACTTTTATATTAACGAAAGCAGTCGCCACGCCGATTTTATACTGCCGCCAGTGAGTCCGCTGGAGCGTGAACATTACGATGTGATTTTTAATCTGCTGGCGGTGCGCAACAACGCCCGCTATGCGCCGGCTTTGTTTGAACCGGGCCCGCAGGCGCGCCATGACTGGCAGATTCTGCTGGGGCTGCGCGACCGAATTAGTCCGCCGAAATCGCTTAAAGAGCGTCTTGGTCGCCGCTTTGAGCAAGCGCTCGGCCCCAGCGGCATGCTGGCGCTGCTGTTACGCCGCGGCCCCTTTGGGGGCGGTGTTAATCCCTTTAAGGGACTGACGCTGGGCAAGTTGAAAAAATCGCCCCACGGTATTGATCTCGGCCCCCTGCAACCGCAGTTGCCGGGCGATTTGTTTCACCGAGATAAGCGCATTCATGTCAGCGCGGAGTTTTTCTTGAGTGATTTGCCGCGAGTTAACAGTACTTTCTTTAATGGTGCTGCGGCGCAGGAATTTGTATTGATCGGTCGCCGCGATGTGCGCAGCAATAACTCCTGGCTGCATAACAGTCAGCGTTTGGTGAAGGGCAAAACGCGCTGCACGGTGTTGCTGCACCCCGAAGACGCCACGCGTTTGGGCTTTGACGATGGCGTAACGCTGAGGGTGCGCTCGCGGGTGGGCAGTGTTGAGCTGCCGGTGTGCGTCAGCGATGAGGTAATGCCGGGGGTGGTGAGTATTCCCCACGGTTGGGGGCACCACCGCAGCGGCACGGGTTGGAGTCTGGCCGAGGCCAATGCCGGGGTCAGCGTTAACGATCTAACAGACGAGCATTTTATCGATGTGCTGTCGGGCAATGCTGCCCTGAACGGTGTGCCGGTAACACTTGAGGCGGTATAGCCTAGCGCCCTGCGGCCAATGAATTGTGCGAAGTGTGTTGACCCTTTGAGGGAGTGATCGATGAATAGAAATGCCTTGATATCGTTGCCGTTAGCGGTCTCGGCCCTGCTCAGCGCCGCGTCGCAGCCGGTCTTCGCCCAGGCGGATAGTCGCGCCAGTCTGGAAGAGGTGGTGGTCACTGCGCGCCGCCGCGAGGAAAATCTGCAAGAGACGCCCCTTGCGGTCTCCGCTATCGGCGCCGAGATGCTCGAGCAGATGGGGATTAGCGATATCGAAGATGTGGAAACCTTGGCTCCCAGCCTGCAGTTTTCACAGACTAACTACAAGGCACCGGCGATTTTTATTCGCGGTATAGGCCAGCGCTCGGGCAACCCGGTGCTCGATCCCGGTGTGGGCATGTATTTGAACGGCGTTTACATACCGCGCTCGGATGCCCAGTTGCTCGATGCCGTGGACGTGGCGGCGATTCAGGTGTTGCGAGGGCCTCAAGGCACGCTGTTCGGCAAGAATAATATCGGTGGCGCGATTTTGGTCGATTCCAAAAAGCCCTTCACCGACGGCGTTGAATTTGCAGCGAAAGTCGCCGGTGGTAGCTTTGGGCAAAAAAGTGCCAAACTCGATGCCAACCTGCCACTCAGTGATAGTGTGGCGATGCGTGTGGCGATGAATGCCAAGCGCAGCGAGGGCTCGATCGATAATGTCGCCGGCGACAGCGCACTGTTCGATCAGGATCGCATGGCGCTGTCGTCGCGGTTGATTTGGTATGTCAGTGATGAATTTGAAGTCGATGTGTTTGGCTTCCTCAGCCGCATCGACGAACGCGGTTCCCCCTATAATTGCGTGTTTCAAAACGAGCAGGCCATTCTGACCCAGGGAATTTATCGCGGTGACCGCGGCCGTGACTTGAAAACGGCCTGTGATGAAAGCAGTGCCTTGGCCAAGCAGTTCAAGGTCAGTCAAACCGAAGAGGACGCGGTTTACGCCATTGATAACCATTTGTTGGCGATGACGCTGCGCGGCCCACTGTGGGGCATGGATGTTGAGAGTATTAGCAGTTATGCCATGCAGGACAATATTCGCATCAGTGGCGATTCCGATGGCACGGCCATTCGCGCAGTTGCGGTGGGGCCGGACGCGGCTTACCAGATATTGGCAGGCTCGGATGACAGCTCGGTGGGCGAGGCGAGTCGAGAGCAGTTCAGTCAGGAGGTCAAATTTAATGGCACAGCCTGGGACGATAGTCTGAACTACACCTTTGGCTTGTTCTATGCCGAGGAGCGCCTGGACAACAGTATCGACGGTACCGAAGTCGGTGATAACGGCCTAGTGGCCGTGGGGCCAAATGCCGCGGCTGATCTCGGTATTCCATTGCCCAATAATTTTGTGCTGCCAGTACAGGCCAATGCCATAGCGCTGGCGGATTACCGCAACACGACAGCCGCCCTTTTTGCTCAGGGTACCCTGGACCTGAGTCAATCCTTGCAGTTGACCCTCGGCGTGCGCTACACCGAGGAAGAGCGCAGCACAGTACAGATTCAGGGTACGCCCGACTACGACGAATACGCCAACCGCTTGAATGCGCAGATTGGCAGCAATCCTGCAATTGTGCAGCCGCTCGTGCATGTTATGGATGGGATTTACTCGCCGGTGTCGCAGCAGCAGTATCTGGCTTACCAAGCCCCGCAAGTGCCTTTTCTGTATGCCGCGCCCCTGCGGGGGGACACCGAGTTTTCAGAGTTTACGCCCAACATCACCCTAAACTACCTGGCGGATGAGGAAGTGCTGTCGGCCTTGCGTGTCGACAGCTTTATCGCCTACGCCACGGTGAGTAAGGGCTTTAAATCGGGCGGCCTGGATGTGCGTTCTACCCAGACCGAATCGACGATCAAACAGTTTGAGCCCGAGGTGGTGGTCAACAAAGAACTGGGGGTGAAGGTGGATGCCCTGGATAGCCGCGTTCGCTTCAATGTGGCGGTCTACCAGATGGATTACAGCGACTTGCAGGTGGCCCTGTATGAACGCGGCAGCACCCAGACGGAAGTGGTGCAGTTTACCGGCAATGCCGGTGAAGCGGTGGTCGATGGCTTTGAACTGGAATTGACGGCGCTACTGGGGGATTTCACCCTCAGTGCCAACGCCGGTTACACCGATGGCGATTTTGTTGAATACGACTTGGGCACCAACACTGCCGAAGGCTTTGCGATAGTGGATCGCAGCGGTGAGGCCTTTCCACAAGTGCCGCAAAATGTGCGCGGCTTGGTCATTCAGTACGATTGGCATTCGCCGCTGGGGCTGATCAGCCCGCAACTGCAGTATTACTACTCCGATGAAATTTTCATCGGCACCGACTATTTGAGCGGTGACTACGCCAGCTCGACGATCGGCCAGTACGAGTTGTTCAATGCCCGCGCCAAGTGGCAGATCACTGAGCAGATGGGCGTAGCCGCCTATGTAAATAATATTAAAGATGAGCCTTATTTTGTTGGCGGCATTGCGGTGACCAGCGTGATTGGCGTGGCCAATCGCGTGCCGGGCACGCCGCGTGAGGCGGGGCTGGAGTTTAGCTATCAATTCCGCTGAGGTGGGTGACGGCGTGCCGCGACAGATAGATAGGTCGAACAAATGGAGAGAATTATGAAGCGCCTGTTGGCTTTGTTGTCGGCAGCACTGCTGTTATTGGTCGCGGTACTGCTGCTGCGCACCCTGCAATTTCAGCCGCCAACATTGCCGGCCGGTGAGACACTGTCCGTACAAGGCTGGCCGGCTGATGAATTGGCCCAAGGTTTGGCGGGTGCGCTGCGCTTTGCCACCGTCTCTCACCGTGACCCCACACAGGTAGACGGCCAGGCCTTTGCCGACTTTCAGGCTTACCTAGCGCAGCGTTTTGTGCGGGTGTTTGCCGAAATACCCTACCAGCGCCTGGACGGCGGCACACTGTTATTTAGATGGGCGGGCAGTGACGAGCGCGCTAAACCGGTGATGCTGATTGCCCATCAGGATGTGGTGCCGGTGATTCCGGGCACTGAGGAGGAGTGGAGTTACCCTCCCTTTGCCGGCACCATCGCCGATGGCTATATCTGGGGGCGCGGCGCGATTGACGACAAGGCCAGCGTGGTGGGCATTCTCGAGGCTGTCGAGCGGCTATTGGCCGAGGGCTTTGTGCCGCCGCGCACCGTCTACCTCGGTTTTGGTCACGACGAGGAGATTGGCGGCGAGGGGGCCAAGGCGATGGCGGCGCTGTTGGCCGAGCGCGGCGAGTCGCTGGCATTTCTGCTGGACGAGGGCGGGGTGATTGCCAAAGACATGTTGCCCGGTATCGACCGGCGGGTGGCATTGATTGGCCCGGCAGAGAAGGGTTACGTCAGCTTGCAGCTTAGCGCCCGCGGCGGCGGTGGTCACTCGTCGATGCCGCCGCCGCAGAGTGCGGCCGGCATTGTAGCGGCGGCAGTGGCCAAGCTTGAGGCCAATCCGCTGCCGGCGACGCTGGACTACACCGTCGATTTTATTCGCTATCTGGGCGACAGCGTGCCGTTTTACCAGCGGCTGATGTTCGCCAATCGCTGGTTGTTTGCGCCGCTGCTGGAGGCCCGTCTCAGCGAAGTGCCGGCGATCAATGCCGGACTGCGCACCACCACCGCAGTGACTATGCTGCAGGGCAGTGTGCAGGACAATGTACTGCCTATTGAGGCCAGCGCGGTGGTGAATTTCCGGATTTTACCCGGCGACACGGTAGATAGCGTGCAGCGGCAGGTGGCTGAGATTATTGACGACCCGCGGGTGAGCATAAGTCGCTATGGCGGCTTTGGCAGCAACCCCTCGGCCGTGGCCTCACCGGCGTCGGCGGGCTTTCAGCTGCTGGCCGAGCTGGTGCAGCAAATCAGCCCCGAGACGCTGGTGGCGCCGCGGCTGGTGGTGGTCGCCACCGATGCCCGCCATTTCGAGGCGGTAGCGGAAAACAGTTACCGTTTTATCGGTATAGAAGTCGGGCCCAAGGAAATGGCGGGTATTCACGGCACCGACGAGCGGGTCTCTATTGCCAGTTATGTGGAGGCTGTGGCGATCTACTACCATTTGCTGCGGCGCAGCGACGAACTCTAGCAGGCTAATTCCCAGTCCTTTTTGGGTGGTAATTAGCTTAGGGTTTTCGCCTGAAATCGGGCGTTATGCTGCGTTGTGGCGTCGAAACGTCTACCGGTTCCGGGAATCCGGAGAAGCAATTCCGCTAGAGTGACGGCTTTTCACAATGACACAATGTCGTTTGTGTCATAAGTAGAGGCCGCTATGCACTATCCTGTAGACCCGGATTTTCCCCGTTGCGATGAAGACGCAGAGTTTCTCACTTTACTGGACGAGATGCCGGTGCGGCCGGTGTTTATTATGGGGCTGCACCGATCCGGCACCACCTTTCTCTACGACAGTGTGGCTCGCGCCTTTCCCCTCGCCCAGCTGAATCTGTACCAGTTGTTTTACTACGACCGCTTGCTCAGCAACCGGCAGTCGGGGCGAGATGTGCGGGACGCAAAGCAGCTCGATGACTGTTTTGCCGCGCTGGGTATAAGCGATCGTAAAATTGACTCCGTGCCGGTGGCAGCCGGTGAGGTCGAGGAATACGGCTATCTGCTACGCCGCCGCTTTGGCAGCTTTAAACTCAATGAAGACAGTGCCAGTTTCTTTGCGCAAATGTGTCGGAAATTGCAGCTGGTGCAGCCCGGCAGCGAGGCGGTACTGCTGAAAAACCCTTGGGATACCGGCAACGCCCAGTGGATGGCCAAGCGCTTTCCCGACGCGCGTTTCATCTATATCAGCCGCGAACCCATCGCCGTGCTTAACAGCATGCTCAATGCGCTGCTGAGTTACCTGGAGGGGCCGCAGCATTATTTGGAAATGCTGTTGGACCGCGGCGATGGCCGCGCCAGTTATCGCGCGGGCTATGCCGTTTGGCTGGCGCTGCGCGGCTTGCGCAAGGTGATCGGTCGCCGGGGGATTGGCCTGCTGGCGCGACCGCTGCTCGCCAGAGTGGTGGCTAAGCAAGTGGCCGAGTACCGCCGCGAACTGGCGGCGATGCCGGCCGAGCAAGCTGTGGAAGTCGATTTTCGCGCATTGCTGGCATCGCCGCCGACGGTGATGGCTGAGTTGGAGCGCTTTCTGAGTGTGCCGCTGCGCCGCGAGCCGGCAGCTCAGAAGCAGGTCAGTGGCCGCCGGCCCCGCAACCCTCTGTTGCGCCATTATGAGACGCGTTTAGAGAGTTTGGTCGCCAAGGCGATGCTCAGCTGAACGACCGCTTCTAGGCGTCGTGTCAGCGTGCGCCTAATTCTCGTAAGTATTACCCCTTATTCCATTTTCTAACATGCATTTAATGCAGCGTTTCAGTGGCGTCTCGCACGCACTATTACACACTCGGTTGAAATTGAGTGTGTCACAGCGTGATTCTGATGTGTCATAAGTCATTGATATATAAGTAAAAAATCTTACTTCATTCTTTCTCGTTGTGACTTAAGTCACGTACAACGCCGTCGCTAAGTCCTTATCATCGCTCTGCGTTTTCGAATTACTCATATAAAAAAATCCGGTTATTTGAAACGCCTAATAACAATATATACCGGCAGGGAGTGCAGTGTCCGATACGTCGCTGGCCTTCGTTGCCTGTGCACAACCTGCCTAGCCGAAGAGAGCCTCGAGATGGACAAGCAAATCAGCCCACAGCAAGCCACTGACCCCTATTTACGAAAAGACTTGGATGCCGAACTTCTGGACACTGGCAGGCATTTTGTCGCCGCCAAGGAGCTGCCATCGAATCCACAGCGCGGCCAGCGTGCGCTTGCGCCGGTGGCCACGCTGTTGCCGATTGCCGCGGCTCAGCGGGGCATGTGGATGGGCGAGAAGATAGGCCCCCGCGATGCGGTTTATAAGCTGGCTGAGTATGTCGATATTCGCGGTCACATCGACGCCGTATTGTTTGTGCAGGCGACGCGCCAACTCACCGCGGAAGCGGAGTCGACCCGCGTGCAGATTATTGAGGGTGCCGACGGCCCGCGCCAGCTGGTGGCGGAGCATTACCAGGGGGAGTTGCCGGTGTTGGATTTCAGTGCTGGCGCCGACGCCGAGCAGCGCGCGCTGCACTGGATGAACGATGAGCTGCGCAGGCCAGCCGACCTAGCCCGTGACCCACTATGGTTTAGCGCGCTGATTAAGCTTAGCGACCAGCGCTTCTTTTGGTATCACCGCTGCCATCACATCACCATCGACGGTTTTGGCGCCGGCCTTATCGCCCGCCGACTGGCGGAGCTTTATAACGCCCTAGTGAGTGGCGAGACAGTGGGAGAAACACCATTTCTGCCGCTGTCAGTGCAGTTGGAGCAGGAGAAAAGCTATCGAGAGTCGTCGCGTTACGAGCGCGATCGCAATTATTGGAAAGACCAGCTCAGCGGCATTCCCGATGCGATTTCGCTGTCGCAGCGCAACGCCCAGCACAGCGGCGGTCTGCGCCGCAGCAGCGTGACCCTGTCGCTGGACAGCTCGGCGCAGATTCGCGAAATCGCTCAGCACTATGGCGGTTCGGTGCCGCAGTTGCTGATCGCCATGGTGGCGGTCTACACCTACCGCATGACGGGGCAGCGGGATCTGGTATTCGGTATGCCAGTGACCGCTCGGGCCAATCGCACCCTGCGCAGCATCCCCGCGATGATGGCCAATGCGGTGGCGATTCGCCTCGCCATGAGTGATGAGCAGAGCCTGATCGAATTGCTCGGGCAAACCGCCAAGACGGTGCGTAACTCCCTGCGTCACCAGCAATACCGCTACGAAGAGCTGCGTCGGGATTTGGGGCTGCTGGCACAGGGCCAGCAGATTTCCTGGATGGGGGTCAATATCGAGCCCTTTGATTATGAGCTGGGCTTTGGCGGCCACCCCTGCAGTGCTCACAACCTGTCCAACGGTACGGTGGAAGATATGACCGTATTTGTCTTTGATCGCGGCAGCAATCAGGGACTGAATATTGTTATCGATGCCAATCCGGCGCTGTACAGCCAGAGTGAGCTGGATGAGCATCGCGACCGCCTGACACGCTTGATCGAAGCGATGATTAAATCGCCGGAGCTCGCCATCGGCGACTTCGACTTGTTGTCGGTGAGCGAACGCCGCAAGCAGTTGGTCGAGTGGAACAACACGGCGCAAGCGCTACCGGAAAGTCAGTGGCCGGCGCTGTTTAGCGACTGCGCAGCCAGCTTTGCCCAGCGCCCTGCAGTGAGTGATGCTAAGCAATCACTGAGCTACGCCGAGCTGGGCTCACAGGTTAACCGTCTAGCGCGAGCGCTAAGTGTGCTGGGGGTGGGTCCCGGTAAATTGGTGGCGGTGTCGCTGCCGCGCGATGCCTCACTGCCGACGGCGCTACTGGCAGTGCTGAGCTGCGGCGCCGCGTATTTGCCACTCGATCCCGACGCGCCGGCTGATCGCCTGACAATGATTTTGGAAGATGCCCAGCCCACCTTATTGCTGGGCAGTGAAGCCTGTCGCGCTAAGCTGCCCGACAGCGGCGTACAAACCGTGCTGTGGGAACAATTGAATCTCGACGCCTTTGCCGATAGCCCGATGCCCAACCGGCGGGTCGGCGCAGAAGAGCCGGCATATATTATTTATACCTCAGGCTCGACCGGTCGCCCCAAGGGGGTGGTGATCGCCCACGGCGGTTTGCTCAACTTTTTGTTGGCCATGCAGGACAGTCTGCAGCTGGCCGCCGGCGATACTCTGTTGGCGTTGACCACGGTGTCTTTTGACATTGCCGTGCTGGAGCTGTTTTTGCCGCTGCTGGCCGGCGCTCAGGTGCATATTGCCAGCCGCGATATAGCCCGCGACCCCGCGACGTTGGCGGCGCTGGTGCAGGCGCGCGGCATCAGCCATATGCAGGCGACGCCGTCGCATTGGCAGGCCTTACTGGACGACCACGCCGAGGCGCTGCGCGGTGTACAGCCGCTGGTCGGCGGCGAGGCTCTGCCCGCCGAGCTGGCCAAGGCGATGCGTCGGCTCGGCGCCCCGCTGGTCAATCTGTATGGCCCGACTGAGACCACCATTTGGTCGACCCAGATGCGCGTGGATAAGCTCGACGGCAGTGCGCCGGCGATAGGCCGGCCGATCTGGAATACTCAGGTCTATGTACTGAACGAGGCTATGCAGTTGCTGCCAACCGGTGCAGCCGGTGAGCTGTATATCGGCGGTGCCGGGTTAGCGCTGGGTTACCACCGGCGCCCGGATCTGACGGCAGAGCGTTTTGTCGACAATCCTTTTGGCGACGGCCGTCTTTACAAAACCGGTGACCAAGCGCGCTGGCGGCGCGATGGCGTACTGGAATATCTCGGGCGCAATGACTTTCAGATTAAGATCCGCGGCTTCCGGGTTGAGACCGAAGAAATTGAAAGCCAGTTGCTGCGCTGTCAGGGGGTGCGTCGCGCGGCGGTGGTACTGCGCAATGACAGCGCCGGTGAGTCGCGCTTGGTGGCCTATTTGTTGGCCGATGAGCACTACCACTCCGAGCACGAGGCGCTGCAGGCGGCGGCGCTGCGACCACAGCTGGAGAGAAAGTTGCCGGAGTATATGCTGCCGTCGCAGTACATAGTGCTCGACGATTTTCCGTTGAACGTCAACGGCAAATTGGATCGCAAGGCACTGCCTGAGCCTCAGTGGCAGCAGCGCAGCTACACCGCGCCGAGCACGGCGTTGGAGTCGCAGTTGGCCGAGTTGTGGTGCGATATCTTTAAACTCGAGCGTATTGGTGTGCACGACAGTTTCTTTGAACTCGGCGCCGACTCGATCACTGCGGCGAAGATGGTGGCGAAACTGCGCGATGTGTTGGGCAAAGAGGTGCCGCTGGCAGCGATTTTCGAGGCCACGACTATCGCCGAGCTGGCCGAACATTTACAGCGCGATCAGCAGTTGGATCCACTGGCCAATGTGCAACCACTTAACACGCTGGCGGCGCGCGGTGAAGGCCAGCCGCTGTTCTGTATTCATCCGGTACTGGGCTTGAGTTGGGGCTTTGCGGCACTGGGCCAGTACCTGTCCGAGGGCTGCGCGCTGTACGGTATTCAATCGCGCGGCCTGGGCGGCGGCGAGCCCTTGCCGCAGAGTGTTGAAGACATCGCTGGCGACTATGTTGCGCTGATTCGCGAGCAGCAGCGCAGTGGCCCCTATCGCTTGCTGGGTTGGTCAATGGGCGGCGTCATTGCTCAGGAAATGGCCCGTCAACTGCGCGAGCTGGGCGAGTCGGTGAGCTTCCTCGGCGCGCTGGATGCCTATCCCTTCGCGCAGCGGCCCGCTGGCGACGAAGCCGAAACGGTGCGCAATGTACTGGCATTTCTGGATATAGAGACTTCGGCCGCGCCAGACACCATGGCCGAATTGAGCGAATTTCTGTGCCGGGAATACGATGTGCTGAATCTGGAGTTCGTCAAGCAATTGCAGGGTAAACAGAGCGCATTGATCGACGATGTCAGCGCGGTTATCGCCAATAATCTAAAGCTGTTACAGGGATTTAAACCGCAGCCTGTCGATGTCGATATGCACTTTTTCCAGGCCGTTAACACGGCGAATTCCGCGCATTTGCAGCATCGTCCACAAGCCTGGCGCGCTGCCGTGGCCGACTTGCATGTGTATCCGGTGGACTGCCACCACCAGCAGATGCTGGAGGCCGAGCCGCTGGCGGTGATTGGGCCCTTTATTGCTCGCGCCCTGGCGGAGCAATAAGATGAAGGTCTGTATTTTTTCCATTGGCACACAGGGCGATGTGCGCCCCTTTGTGGCACTGGGGTTGGGTTTGCAGGAGGCCGGTCACCAAGTGTGCATAGTGACTGGCGATAGCTGCGAGTCATTGGTGCGCAGCCACGGCTTGGACTACGCGCCACTGACCGCCGATTTTTTAGAGGTCATGGCCAGAGACGCCGAGGTCCTACAGCGCGGTTTAAACCCGGTGGCGCTGCTGGCGACCGCCCGTCGCGAATTATTGGCGATGGCGGCCGATTGGCCCGCTCAGGCCAGCGCAGCGGTTGCTGGTGCCGGCTTATTGTTGGGCAATGGTATGGTGGCGGCGCTGGCCTCGGCACTGGGCGAGCGCTATGGCATACCGGTGGTGGAAACCCACTTGCAGCCGGTCACGCCCTGCCCGGATATTCCGCCGATGATGCTGCCGCCGCCGCGCCGCTCGCGACCGGGAGTGGTGAATCAATCTCTCTACCACCTGTGTCGACTGCTCACCTGGCAGATGCTCAGCCCGGCTTATCGCGCGGTGCGCGAGCAGCTTGGGCTGCAGTCACTGCCTTGGTACGGGCCGTTTTATCGGCGCCGGCGCCCCCAGCAACTGCTCTACGGTTTTAGCCCCAGCCTGGTGCCGCCGTCGCGGCACTGGCCAGAGTCAGTACAGGTAGCGGGCAACTGGTTTTTAGATGAAGCCGAGCAGTGGCAGCCACCGCAGGCCCTGCAGGATTTTCTCGATGCCGGCGATAAGCCGGTTTACGTTGGCTTTGGCAGTATGCTCGGCGACGACAGTGCGGCGCTCAGTGAGGTGATCCTGCAGGCGCTGCGCAACACCGGTCAGCGGGCAATTTTTGCCAGTGGCTGGGGCGGCTTGGCTGCCGTCGACGATGAGTGCGTCTACTGCTTGCAGGCGGCGCCCCACGACTGGCTGTTTCCACGGGTCAGTGTGGCGATTCACCACGGCGGTGCGGGCACCACCGCGGCGGCTGCTCGGGCGGGGATCCCCTCGGTAGTGATGCCGTTTTTTGGTGACCAGCCATTTTGGGCGTGGCGGTTGGCACAGCTGGGCGTGGCGCCGCCGGCTTTGCAGCGCAAAGGCTTGTACGCCGCCGATGTTGAGGCGGCCCTGCGTGAGGCCGGCGGTGCCTTGATGCAACTGCGAGCGGCGCAGCTCGGTGAACAGTTGCGCGCCGAGGATGGCGTTGCCACGGCGGTGGCACAGCTGCAGCAGTGGGGCTATCTCGGTGGCGGATGCCGGAAACCGGTCGGCGCCGATATCGACGCGCTGGCCGCACAGCTACTTGGCTGACGTCTCGCCGGCAGCCCTTGCTGCCGGCTTGTTTGCTGCCACGCCGTTTATCGCCGAATTTTCGCCGCTGGTCCTGCCGGCGATTGATGCTACCGCCACTATTTGCCACTTCCGCGCCACGGCTTTTGCGCCGCCCTTGTTTGCTCACTATGGCGTAATTGTTGCGCCAGCGCTGTCGCGTGCGGCAGCGCCCCGCCAAGCGCAGTTTTTGGCGGGGCGCTGCGCCGCGCGCCTTGCCTTGGCGGCGATTGGTGCCGACCACCGCAGCCCGCCGCGGGGTGCTGGTGGCCAGCCGTGTTGGCCGGCGGGGGTGTTCGGCGCAATTAGTCACAGCGGCTCACGCGCAGTGTGCGCCGTGGGGAGGGAGGGGCCGCTGGGGCTGGACATCGAGTCGCCACTGTCGGCCGATGCCGCCGAGGAGCTGGCACCGCTGGTTGGTAGTGATGAGGAGTGGGCGCTGCTGGCGGCGCTGCCCCGGGGGGTGGCGGTGGCGCTGTTATTTTCGGCCAAGGAGAGTTTGTACAAGGCGTTAAATCCCAGGCTGCAGCGCTATATTGATTTTTCCGAGGTGCGGCTAGAGGCCGCAGATGTTAGCGGGCGCTGTTTGTTTCTGCGGCCGCGTTCGGCGCTGGCGGTGGCATTGCCGGCCCGTCAGCGCTTCGCCGTGCATTGGCAGCGCTGTGGCGAGCAATTGTTGACCTACACCCGCCTGCAGTGACTGCCGGGCGTCGGGCTCGTAATTGCCGGTTGACGCGTTTTGTCTGTCGCGCCATGTGATTGCCCGAGGTGGAATGTTATTGGCCGTTGCCGTTTTGTTCTCGTCGGGGGATATGCTTTGCTGCCAGTGTGCAGGCGAGATCCCAGCGTTGCTGGAAAGAGGACAAGCGCACCGGCAGTAGACTGCCGGTGCGGGGGACTTACAGGCCGGTTTTGACCCGCAGTGATTTGAAGCTGATTGCGTTGTGGTCTTCCAGGTTGCGCTCGGGCTCTTCGGCCAGCGAGGCATTGGGGAAGCGTTTGAAAAACTCGCCCATGCTCAGATAGAGTTGGTGCTTGGCCAGTGCAGCGCCGACGCAGTAGCGCGGGCCGTAGCCAAACAGCACATCGGGGTCAAATTTGCGGCGCACATCGAGTGTGTAAGGGTTGTCGAAATGCTCGGGGTCGTGGTCTTTCAAATGGGGCATCATCAGCACCATCTGGCCTTTTTTCACCTGCTGACCGAGGACCTCCATATCAGCGGGGGCGTAGCGTGCAAAGCCCATTTTGGAATGGCCGGACCAGCGCATAATTTCGCTAAAGGCATTGGAGAAGGCCTCGGGCGATTCCAGTGCAAGTGGGATTTGATCGGGGTTTTTGAGCAGGGCGTAGGCCGACCACTGCTGGGCCATTAAGGTAGTGTCGGCGCCGGCGCCGATCAATGCCAAAATCAGCGTAATAATGTCCCATTCGTCGAA
>JBFKEA010000040.1:0-13937 GCA_041619375.1 Spongiibacter sp.
CGACTACGTGATCATGATTCGCCGCCAGTCGACGGTCTACCTTGCCGGCCCGGCGCTGCTCAAGGCGGCGACCGGCGAGGTGGCCAGTGACGAGGAAATTGGCGGCGCGGAAATGCACGCCGAGGTCGCCGGCACCGCCGATTATCTGGCGGAAAATGACGCCGACGGTATCCGCATCGCCCGCGAGGTGACGGCCAAACTGGACTGGAATAAGACGCAGCCCGGCCATCGTCAGGCGGAGTTCCAGCCGCCGTGCTACGACGCAGAAGAGCTGTTGGGCATCGTGCCGGAGGACCCGAAAACGCCCTACGATGTCCGCGAAATTATCGCCCGCATTGCCGATGCCTCGGACTTTCTCGAATTTAAGCCCGACTTCGATATCGGCACTATCTGCGGTCACGCCGCGATTGAAGGCATTGCCTGCGGGGTGATTGGCAACAACGGCCCGATCACTGCCAAGGGCGCGGCCAAGGCCGGTCAGTTTATCCAGCTCTGCGAGCAGTCCCAAACGCCACTGGTGTTTTTACATAACACCACCGGTTTCATCGTCGGCACCGAGGCCGAGCAGGGCGGTATTATCAAACATGGCTCCAAATTGATTCAGGCGGTGACCAACGCCAGCGTGCCGCGCATCAGCATTGTGGTGGGCGGCTCCTACGGCGCGGGCAATTATGCCATGTGCGGTCGCGGCATGGAGCCGCGCTTTATGTTTGCCTGGCCGCGCAGCGTGGTGTCGGTGATGGGGCCCGCCCAGGCGGGCAGCGTGATGCGTCAGGTTGCCGAGGCGAAGATGCGCCGCGCCGGTCAGGTCAGCGAGGAAATGCTCGACGCGCTGGAAAAAGACACCGTGGACACCATGGCGGCGAAATCCCACGCCCTGGCCAACACCGCGCGGATGTGGGACGACGGCATTATCGACCCGCGCGATACCCGAAGTGTTTTGGCCTTTGTGCTGAGTATCTGCCGAGAGGGCGATGCGCGTTCACTCACCGCCAATACCTTTGGTATTGCCCGCCTGTAAGTGCGAAAGGAGACAAGCGATGTTGCCCGAATGTAAGGAACTGTTGCTGGCCCTCGATGAGGGGGTGCTCAACATTACGCTGAATCGCCCGGCAAAGCGCAATGCCATGAACAAAGCCTTGGTGTCAGAGCTTATGGCGGTGTTCGACGCCATCGCCGGCGACCGCAGCGTGCGCGCGGTGGTGCTGCGCGGCGCCGAGGGGAATTTCTGCGCCGGCGGCGATATCGCCGGGATGAACGACGGCGCTGTGGACGAGCACGGCCAGCCGCTGTCCGCCGAGCAAGCTGCGTGGAATTTTAATCGCAGCTTCGGCCATATGATTACCCAGGTGAATAAGGCGCCGCAGTTAGTTATCACGCTGCTGGAGGGGGCGGTGCTGGGCGGTGGTTTCGGTCTGGCCTGTATTTCGGATGTGGCGATCGCCCGTGCCGACGCCAAATTTGCCATGCCGGAAACAGGGCTGGGCATTATTCCCGCGCAAATCGCCCCCTTCGTGGTGCTGCGGGTCGGACTGACCCAGGCGCGCCGGTTGGCGCTAACCGGCGAGCGCATAGACGGCCGCGAGGCGGCGAAGATAGGCCTGGTGCACTTTGTTGCCGAGGATGCCGAGCAGCTCGACGCGCAGCTGGCCAAAACCACCGCGGCTCTGCGCCGCTGTGCGCCGGAGGCGACGGCCGCGACCAAGGCACTGCTGATGAAGGTTGGCGACATGGAATTGGAATCGCTACTCGATCACGCCTCCGACCTGTTTTCACAGTCGCTGAATGGTGCCGAGGGGCAGGAAGGAACGCGGGCATTTATCGACAAGCGCAAGCCAAACTGGGTTTAAGTTGGGGAAGCAGCAAGCATGACAAACATTACTAAAATACTGGTCGCCAACCGCGGCGAAATTGCCCTGCGGGTTATTCGCAGCGCCCGCGCCATGGGTTACCGCAGTGTGGCGGTGTTCAGTGAGGCCGACCGCGATGCCCCCCATGTGGCACAGGCCGATGAGGCGGTGTGCATTGGCCCTGCGGCGGTGTCTGAGTCCTACCTGCGGGTCGAGGCGATTCTCGACGCGGCGGCTAAAACCGGCGCCGATGCCATTCACCCCGGTTACGGATTTTTATCGGAAAACGCCGGTTTTGCCCGCGCCTGTGAAGCCAAGGGCATCGTGTTTATCGGGCCGTCGGCCGAGGCCATTGAATTGATGGGCAGCAAGCGCCTGTCCAAAATTGCCATGCTCGAGGCGGGTGTGCCCTGCGTGCCCGGCTACGAGGGAGCCGAGCAAGGCGATGAGCGCTTGATCAGCGAGGCCAAAACCATCGGCTTTCCACTGATGGTCAAGGCCTCTGCGGGCGGCGGTGGTCGGGGTATGCGCCTGGTTGAGCGCGCAGATGAACTCGCCGAGCAGATTCGCACGGCGCGCTCCGAGGCGCTGTCGGCCTTTGGCAGTGATGAACTAATTCTAGAGAAAGCCGTGCAGCAGCCCCGCCACATTGAAATACAGGTATTTGCCGACAAGCAGGGCAACTGTATCTACCTCGGTGAACGCGACTGCTCGGTGCAGCGCCGCCACCAGAAAGTGGTGGAGGAGGCGCCGTCGCCCTTTGTCGACGAGGCCCTGCGCCAGCGCATGGGCGAGGCGGCGGTGGCCGCTGCGCAGGCCTGTCAGTATCGCGGCGCCGGCACGGTGGAGTTTCTGGTCGACGCCGAGCGCAATTTTTATTTTCTGGAAATGAATACCCGTCTGCAGGTCGAGCACCCGGTGACTGAGATGATCACCGGTCTGGATCTAGTGGAGTGGCAGCTGCGGGTTGCCAGCGGCGAGCCCCTGCCGCTGCAGCAGAGCGAGGTTGTACTCAATGGGCACGCCGTTGAGGTGCGGCTGTATGCCGAGGACCCGCGTGCGCAGTTTATGCCGCAGACCGGGGTGGTCGCGCGTTGGCAAACCCCGCAGCGCGACGGTTTCAGGCTCGACAGCGGCATTGTTGAAGGGCAGTGGGTCAGCCCCCACTACGACCCCATGCTGGCCAAGATGATTTGCTGGGCGCCGAGTCGCGAGGAGGCCCTGCGGCGCCTGGCATCGGCCGTGCAGGACAGCGTGCTGCTCGGCGTTAACAACAACAAGCTGTTTCTGCAGAATGTGCTGCGCCACCCGCAGTTTATTGCCGGTCAGGCGACCACCGCGTTTATCGATCAGCACTGCAGTGAGGATGCGAGTTTGGCCGATACCGGCCCCGCGCTGAGCTGCCTGGCGCGGGCGGCACTGCTCTACTTCCAAAAGGGGGTGGCCCAGGCTGACAGCGGTTTTGCGTGGCGTCGCAGTGCCCCGCAGAGTTATGTGTTCAGCTTGGCCTGTGGGGGCCGGCGCTACACCGTCAATCTACAAGCCGAAGGCGAGCGGCGCTGGGTGAGCGTGGCGGGTGAGCAGCTGGAGTTAGGTCTGCTCAGCGCCGATGGCCAATACTGTGTGGTGGATGAGCAGGGTGTGATCCGGCGCTTTAGTTACGCCTTCGACGGCGACCGCCTGTATCTGGACGACGGCAGTGGCCACTACGCCTTTGACGACCTCAGTCATGCCCCCGCCGAGGTGGCCGGCGCCGCTGGCAGCGGTCAGGTGAAGGCGTCGATGGACGGCGCGATTGTCGAAGTGCTGGTCGGCGTCGGTGAGGCGGTGACCAAAGGCCAAACGCTGGTGGTGCTGGAGGCGATGAAAATGGAGCACCCTCTCAAAGCCGGCGTGGACGGTGTGGTGAGCAGCATTAGCTGCGAGCGCGGCATGCAGGTGAAGGCGCGCCAGTTATTGGCCGAAGTCAGCGCCGCGGAGGAGGTGTGATGGACGAGAAAGCGGTCAGAATCGGTTGTGCGTCGGCGTTTTACGGCGACAGCCAGCTCGCCGCCCGGCAGTTGGTCGACAAGGGCGAGTTGGATTATTTGGTATTCGACTATTTGGCCGAAGTGACGATGGGCATTCTCGCCAAGGCGCGGGCGCGCGATGAGCGCCTGGGATTTGCGGTGGATTTTGTCACGGTGGCGATGCGCGATGTATTGGCCGACTGCGCCGCCAAGGGCATAAAGGTGATCGCCAATGCTGGCGGCGTGAATGTCCCGGCCTGTATGGCGGCCCTGCAAAAGCTGGCGGCGGACAGCGGTTTGTCGCTGAATATCGCCGGTGTCTATGGCGACGACTTGTCGCCTCGCCAAGGCGAGTTGGCCGAGCGCGGACTGCCCGAGATGGAGAGCGGCGCGCCGCTGCCGGACAAGCTCGCCAGCATCAATGCCTATCTCGGCGCGAAGCCCATTGCCGAGGCGCTGGCTGCGGGTGCCGATATTGTGGTCACCGGCAGAGTGGTGGACAGCGCGGTGGTGATCGCGCCGCTGATGCACGAGTTTGGCTGGGCCGACAATGACTACGATCGTCTCGCCCAGGCGGCGTTGGCCGGTCACGTATTGGAGTGCGGCGCTCAGTGTACCGGCGGCAATTTTACCGACTGGCAGTTGGTGCCGGATTTCTCAACGATGAGCTATCCCATAGCCGAAGTCAGTGGCGATGGCAGTTTTGTGGTGGGCATTGCGCCGGGCACCGGCGGCATGGTGAGCAGTGCCACTGTTGGCGAGCAAATTCTCTATGAGATTGGCGATCCGGCCAATTACCTGTTGCCCGATGTGGCCTGTGATTTTAGCGATGTCCGCTTGCAGGAGCTGGGCGATAATCGCCTGCGGGTCAGCAACGCCCGCGGTCGCGCGCCGGGTGACAGCTACAAGGTCTGTGCGACCTGGGTCGATGGCTATCGATTGATGGGCACGGCGTTTATCGGTGGCCTGCGCGCCCCGGCCAAGGCGCGCGCCAGTCTCAATGCCTGGGTGAGCCGCTGCCAACAGGTGTTTGCCGAGCGCGGCTGGGGCGATTTTAAGCAAGTGTGTATCGAGATTATTGGCGCCGAAGATACCTATGGCCCCCATGCCCGCAATAGCGGTGTGCGCGAGGTCATGGCCAAGTACGGGCTGCACCACGACAGCCGCGAGGCCCTGACCTTTGCCTCCCATGAGTTCGCCTACCTCGCGACCTCGGCGGCGCCGGGCATGAGCGGCTTCGGTGCGGGCCGGGTGTCGCCCAGTCCCTTAATTCGGGTGCATTCCGCGCTGTTGCCCAAGACCGAGGTGCCGGTGACGGTGCAGCTCAATGAGCAGGTAATCAGTGAGCGCTGCTACCCCGGCGAGTCATCCGCGCCGGCGCCGGGGCGGCGCTATGAGGCTTTTACCACAACAGCCGATGGGGCGTTGCGCAGGGTGACGCTGGAACAATTGGCCTACGCCCGCAGTGGCGATAAAGGCAATTACGCCAATATCGGGGTGATAGCCCGTCGCGCCGACTATCTGCCCTATATTGCCGCCGCGCTGAGCGAGGAGGCCGTGGCCGAGTATTTTGCCCACCTAGTGGCAGGGCGGGTACAGCGCTTTGATGTGCCCGGCTTTAATGCCTTCAATTTTTTAATGAGTGAGGCACTGGGGGGCGGCGGCAGTGCTTCGCTGCGAGTCGATTCCCAGGGCAAGGCGCTGGCGCAGATGCTGCTGTCGATGGAACTCAGTGTGCCTGTCGACTTAGTCGACTGAGGCGCTGGGCGCGGATTGAGGCCGCCGCCCCAGAGGGGTACTATCCAAGCCCACATCGGCATTTGCAGGCGGAATTGTTTTGGTAGTTGCGGCATCGAGTTTTGGGCGATTTCTCAGGTTTTGGCGCGGTGTGCACCGCATCAGCCAGGAGCAGCTGGCCTTTGAGCTCGACAGCTCGCCGCGCCATATCAGTCGCATGGAGAACGGCAGCAGCCGCCCCAGCGAGGCCATGGTGCGCGACATCGGCCGGGTGCTCAAACTCGGTCGCCGCGATCTCAGCCACCTGCTGATCGCTGCGGGTTTTGCCCCCAGTGAAGAGCGGGTGGACTTCGAGTCGCCGGAACTGAAGTGGCTGCGCAATGCGATGATTATGACGCTGAGTGCGCTCGATCCCTACCCGGCGTCGCTGGTTGATCACTCCGCCAATATCCTGATGGTCAATCGCGGCTGGGTGGGCTTCTATTCGCGGCTGATGCCCGCCGCAGAGCTGCGCGAGATGCGCAATTTCTACGACTTTATGTTCAGTTCGCAGTCGGCAGAGAACGCGGTCAGCAATTGGGAAGACACCCTGTCGGCCATTTTGATGTCAATTCAGCAGTCGGCCTTGTTCACTGCCGATGCCGACGTGCAGGCGACACTGGAGCGGCTGTGCCGCTACCCCTCTGTGCCGGCCGATTGGCAACAGCGCGCGGCGGCGGTGGAGCCGATGGCGAGCTTTCGTGTGCAGCTGGCCATCGATGGCGCGATGCGGCGATTTTTCAGTGTCAGTACGGCGGTGGGCGCGCTGGGGCCGACCGCATTTGCCTCGGAGCCGAGGCTGACCATTACCACGCTTTACCCCGAAGACCGGCAACTGGCGCTGGATGAATTACTCCGCGCCGATCTTCGTCACCCGCTGCTGTTTTATTAAAGCCGATCGCTAAGGGTCTGCGGGGCAGTCGCTGGCCAGATTTCACTTTCCTAAAAATAAAAAGGCCCTGCAGGTGTTGCCTGCAAGGCCTTTGGCAGCGGTTTATCGATAAGTCGCGATGGATTTATACGTGAATCCCTTTGAGCACTGCCGCCAGTGCCACCTGCTCGGAAGAGGCTTCGGTTTTGCCGTCCTCGCCCTCGCCCTTGGCCGCAGCGGAGTCCGGGAAGGTGCGGAATACCGTGTTCATAATGATCTCGGTGGCTTTGGGCATCACCGCGTTCAGCACTTGCATGGTGATACCCAGGCCGGTGGCAATTCGCTTGGGACGCTTCACAATCGCTTCGCAGATCATATCTGCCGCTTCTTCTGGCGACAGCGTCGGCACCGCATTGTAGATCGAGGTGGGGCCGATCATCGGTGTGCGCACCAGCGGCATATTGATGGTGGTGAAGGCGATGTTGCGATCGGAAAATTCCGCCGCGGCGCTGCGCGAGAAGGCATCCAGTGCTGACTTTGACGCGGCGTAGGCCGAGAAGCGAGGCGAGGTGCCGACGATCACGGCGATCGACGAAATATTGATAACGTGGCCGGCTTTGCGCTCCAGCATGGAGGGGGCCAGGCCCATGATCAGACGGATCGCGCCAAAGTAATTGAGCTGCATGGTGCGCTCAAAGTCGTGGAAGCGGTCGAAGGTCAGTTCCAGGGAGCGGCGAATTGAGCGACCGGCGTTGTTGACCAGCACGTCGACGTGACCGTGATTTTTCAACAGTGTCGCTACTAATTCGTCACAGGACTCCAGGTTGGAAACATCGCAGGTATAGGCGAAGCTAGTGCCTCCCAGGGCGGAAATTTCTTTCTGGGTTTCCTCGAGCTTGTCCAAACTGCGTGCCACCAGTACCACTTGGGCGCCGGCTTCGGCGAGTTTCAGTGCGCTGGCCTTGCCGATGCCCGATGAGGCACCGGTGATGACAATCACCTTGTCTTCAACATTGCCCCGCAGACTGCGGTCTTTGAACAGGTCGGGGTCGAGGTTGCGCTCCCAGTAGTCCCACAGCTTGTAGGCGTACTCTTCGAGTTCGGGCAGCTCGATGCCGCTACCCTTCAAGGCTTTTTCGGTGGCGCGGGCGTCGAAGCGGGTCGGCATATTCATAAACTGCAGACCGTCAGCGGGAATATGGTAGTCCGCCAAAACCGCATTGGTCAGGCGTTTGACCGGCGGCATATTCTTAATCAGGCCGGTGATCGACGGCGGGATAAAGGCAAACATCCGCGAGTCGATACGCAGCGCCATTTTCGGGGCGTGGGCGGCTTTGGCAAAAATATTCAGCACTTCGCCGACTTTGTGGGCATTGGGGTTAACTAGGTGGAAGCACTGGCCATCGAGTTTAGGCTTGTGAGACAGGTAGTCCATGGCGTCGGCGACGTAGTCGACCGGCACAATATTCATCTGGCCGCCTTCAATGCCGATGATCGGGCACCACTGCGGTATGCGGTAGCGCAGTTTCTGAATCAGTTTGAAAAAGTAGTAGGGACCGTCGACCTTGTCCATTTCCCCGGTTTTAGAATCGCCCACCACCATCGCCGGGCGATAGATGCGGTAGGGAATGCTGCACTCCTTGCGCACCAGCCCCTCAGAGATGTGCTTGGTGCGGAAATAGGCGTGCTTGAGGCCCTCGGCCTCTTCAAACATATCCTCGCGGAACACCCCTTTGTACAGGCCTGCTGCGGCTATGGAACTCGCCAGGTGGAAGCACCCGGCCTCCATGGCCTCGGCGGCTGCAATGGCGCTTTTGGTACCCTGAATGTTGGTGACTTCCTGGCTTTCGGCATCCGCTTTCAGGTCATAAATCGCTGCCAGGTGGTAAAAGTGTTTGATTTCACCCTTGAGCTTGGCCATTTCCTTGGCGCTGATGCCCAGTTTGTTTTTCGACAAGTCGCCCCATACTGGTATCAGGCGCTCTTTGCTCAGCCCGGTTTTCTCCAGCAGGTCTTGGTATTTTTGTTTGGAGCTGCGGCGCACCAGCACATAGATAGTGCCCTTTCGTTTCGCCAAACGGTCGATTAGAAAACGGCCGATAAAACCGGTGCCACCGGTAACAAAGTAACTCATAGTAGCTCTCCAAGTGTTTTTAAAAAATACTCTACACACTGCCGCCGAACTTGAGTTGACGGCGGCAGTTTGGCTTTCTCTGTGGAAAGCGCGGGATTTTTTGCTTTAGTTATGCGGTGGATTTTTCCGCCGCTTTGTTATTCTTTTCCAGCATTGTTGGAGACACAGCGCGCTCTAAGTCGGCAAAGGCCTCGTGAATATACTCGCTGAGTACATCCAATTTTGGAAGTGCTGCACTGGCAACTAGGCCAAATTGCAGGCGGCCATCGTAGCTGTATAGCGTGATATTGAGGTGGCAGCCGGGTGGCAGTGCGCTGATCGGGTACATTTCCTCCAATTTTGCGCCTTTCAGGTATAGCGGTTTAACAGGCCCCGGTACGTTGGATACCAGAGTGTTGCCCAGTGGTGGCAACTTGTCGTCAATTTTTAGCAACTCGGTGAGCTGAGCAATACTGCCTAGTAAGACCGTATAGGCCATCACTGAGGCCGGGGGCACTCCGTCAACCTGGTAGCGGACATTGCGCAGGGTGAAGCCTATTTCGCGCAGTCGCTCGTAGGGGTCGGTGGTCTTGTTGGCCAACTCGACCAAGACAATGCCAATTTTGTTGCCCATGCTGTTGTCACCCTGACGTCTCAGGTTGACCGGCATCTGGATGGTGATAGGCTCGTCGATATCGGCTTCGCAGTCTTGTAAATAGCGGTGCAGAGCGCCGTCGATACAGGTCAGGGCGATATGGTTGAGTGTCGATCGGGTCAGGCTGCGCAGGGCGTTAACGCGTTCCATCGGCACCGCGGCCGTTGCGACTTGCCGGCCGGGGGTGACGTGGCCATTAAGCGGGGTGTTGGGGTTGGCCTGGTAGGGCACGGCCACCGCGTTCTTGGTTAGCTTCATCGCTTCAAGCGCCAGCTGCGCACTGAGCTTGGACAGGCCTAGCGCCGAGCGGAAGTAGTCACTGGAGCGTCCGCCGAGCTTCGTCAGCACCTTCATAATCGACACGCCGTCTGCCGCGTTTTCCAGGCGTCGCTCGGGTATGACCGACCACATTGGAGTCACTTTGTGGGCGCGGGGCGACTGGCTGAGGCTTTTGGCAAGTATTGACGACATGGTGACGCCGTCTGCGTAGGCGTGGTGCAGTTTGGTGTAGATGGCAAAGCGTTTATCGTCGATACCCTCAATGATGTGGATTTCCCACATCGGCTGGTCGCGCTCCATCTTCGGGCTGTGCAATTCGCCGATCAATTCGTAAAGGGCTTCGCGGAAATCCGTGCCGTGAAGGCGGTGACTGAAGACGTGGTCGTCGATGTTGAAGTCGACAGCGTCCTGCCAGCTGGGCGTGGAAAAAGTACTGAATTTAACGATTTGATTAAATGGAGGGCGAATATCGGCATTGCTGCCGACATACTCGCGCACCGCTTTTTCAACAAAGTCGGGGCCGGCTTTTGCCGGTTTTCGAAACATCATCATGCCGCCGACGTGCTTCGGACTGGCTTCTGTTTCTGTCAGAAAAAAAGCCAAATCCATAAGGGAGAGCTTTGCCATAGTCGCCAATACTTCCTGTGTTGTCTTAAATGTTTAGACCGGCGAATTAATACAACTTTATTTAAATCGCACTAGGCTGTGTACCATGATTGAATACCAAAATAGTCTATGCCCTAATGGGCGACCCTACTATTGCCGCGAATTCCGCAATATTAATAAAAAGGGTCAATGCTGAACCTTACGCTAGCGCAGATTGCCGGCGCTGAACAGGGTGACGGCCACTATAATTTTTGCATGACAGCCATAAAGATCACTATCGGCGATAATAATCACTAGCGGCAATAAAGATCAGATATGAATTTACTCAAAGCGCGGGCGAAGCGCTTCTTTGTTTTCCCCTATGTTGTGCTGTGCGCGCTGGCGTCTCTACATAGTGTCTGGCAGTTGTTATTTGGCAGTGGTTTCAGCCTTTCCTGGTTCGGTGCATGGCTGGCCGTTACGCCGGTGCCGCTGTTTGTCCTGCTGTTATATCGTGTAGCTTTTGTGCAAGTCGGCCGCTTAATGATTGTGCAGGTCAGTGCAGCCTTGCTAGGTGCGTTGCTGGTTGTAGTAGAGATGCAGCCATTGCCGACCATTTATGCGCTCAGCTTGGGGCTGGGCGGCGTGCTGCTCTATGTTTTTTGGTACTCCTACCTCGATAGGGACGACAACAAGCTGTTAATCGCCGGTCAAGCGCTGCCGGATTTTCATTTGCGCGCCGCCGATGGCCAGTTGCGGTCGTCCAGTGAATTCCAGGGGCGCAAAGCGGTACTGCTGTTTTTCCGCGGTAATTGGTGTCCGCTGTGTCGCAGTCAGTTACATGAGTTTTCTCTATACTGTGAAAACTTTGTAAAGCATGGCTTGCGCGTGGTGTTGGTCAGCAATCAAGCGGTAGCCGATAGTTTGGCCATCCTTGGTGAATTGCCGGCGGGTGTCGAAGTGTACAGTGACCCTGCGCTGGAGGCGGCTCGGGCGCTCGATATTGTCCACCGCTTAGGCGTGCCCGCTGGGCTTACCTATGCGGGCGGCGATACGCTGTTGCCAACGATGCTGTTGGTCGACGAGCTGGGAGTCCTTCGCTATGTCGATATGCCCGAGAATTTTCGCATTGGCCCGCAGCCGCGGCGTTTATTGGCGGCTTTGGAGGAACATTGGTTGTGAACAGTGAGAGCGATATCCGCCTAGCAGCCACCGCGGTGGTACTGCGTGATACCGGCGGCGGGCTCGAGGTGCTGCTGTTGCGCCGCCACGAGCAAATGCGGCTTGGCGGCGGCCACTGGGTGTTTCCCGGCGGCTCGGTAGACCCCGAAGACATTGCCGCTGCCGGCGGCGACCCGCTGCAGGCCTTTTGTTTGGCGGCGGTGCGAGAAACACAAGAAGAGGCGGCGATCAGCATCGCGGCCGACGCACTGCAGCTTATTGCCTACTGGACGACGCCGGCACATATGCGCCGGCGCTATGAGACGGCATTTTTTCTCTGTGACGGTGCCGGCCAGTCAGTGTGTGCCGACGGTGAGGAAATGGACGCCCACCAGTGGGCTGCGCCCGCTGACTTTATATGCGCGCACCGTGCGGGGGAGTTGGCGTTAATGCCGCCGACCTTGGTGACCCTCAGTGAGTTGGCGCATTGCAGCACGATTGATGAGGCGCGCAACTTTTACGCGTCTCGCGAGCTGCCCGATATTCACCCGCGGCTCACCGAATACCTCGGCGCGGTGTGTATGCTCTACGCTGGTGATGCCGGCTACGAGGACAGCAACCCCGCGGCCGCCGGCGCTCGCAACCGCTGTTACCTCGAGGAAGGGGTGTGGCGCTATGAGTTTCTGGCACCCTGACGCCCGCCGGATGATAGCGACTGCTCGCTGCATCGGTGAGTGTTATGCATGGTTTTTATCCGCCCTCGCGCTCCGGCGTTGTTGACGAACCCCCGATGGCCGTTATTAGTTGTCGATGCCTAGGTAGCTGAGCTGGCCGTTGTACCAGCGCTTACGCCAGGCGCGGAAGACGCGGTCGGGATACCAGTTTTTGCCCAGGCTGCCATTGTAGCGAGCCAGCGCGCGGCGCATATTGCCTTTCTCGCGCTTGAGGTAGAACTGCAGAATTTGGCAGCCGTAGCGCAGATTGGTGTTCATATCGGTGAGATTGTCGCTGGGTCGGCCGATTTCGTTTTTCCAGAAGGGCATGACCTGCATCAGCCCCTGGGCTCCGACGCGGGAAATGGCAAAGCGGTCGAAATAGCTTTCCACCTGAATCAAGGCCAGCACTAACTCGGGGGCAAGGTCGGCGGCCTGCGCCTCGCGGTGTACCGCGCGCAGCAATTCAAGACGAGCTTCGGGGTTTTTGATAATGGGTGAAAGCCTAGCTGACATATCGGTCAGCCAGACTTCGGCATCAAAGCGGTCCTGAAAACTATCGTCGCGGTGCAGGGCTTCTTTCAGGTAGGCAGTCAGTGCCGCCCGCTCCGCCGGGTTCTTGGGCTGGGCTAGGCCTGCGCCGGCTGCAAGCAGCAGGCACAGGCAGAGCAGGGCCTTACGCGACGGCGACACGTTGCGCGATAACGCTCATCAGCTGGTCGACCGCCACATCCTCGTTATCGCTGGCGCGGCGGTGCTTGTATTCCAGCAGACCTTTGTCGAGGCCGCGATCACCAATCACAATGCGGTGGGGAATGCCCATCAGTTCCATGTCGGCAAACTTCACGCCGGGGCGCTCGTTGCGGTCGTCCAGCAGCACATCGTAGCCTGCGGCTTTCAGCTCGGTATACAGCTGCTCCGCGGTGTCGCGCACGCGCTCCGACTTCTGCATGTTTAGCGGCACAATGGCAATCTGGAAGGGGGCAATACTGTCTGGCCAGATAATGCCCTTGTCATCGTTGTTTTGTTCTATTGCCGAGGCCACGACGCGGGTGACGCCGATGCCGTAGCAGCCCATGGTCATCACCTGCTCTTTGCCTTGCTCATTGAGTACGGTGGCTTTTAGTGCCTCGGAGTATTTGGTGCCGAGTTGGAAGATATGGCCGACCTCAATGCCGCGTTTGATCTGCAGGCTGCCCTGACCGTCCGGGCTGGGGTCGCCGCTCACCACATCGCGCAAGTCGGCGACCTCGCCCAATGGCAGGTCGCGCTCCCAGTTGACGCCGCGCAAATGGAAACCGTCTTCATTAGCGCCGCAGATAAAGTCGCTGCAGTGGGCGGCGCTGCGGTCGACAATGGTACGCAGTGTTAAGCCGATGGGGCCGATGGAGCCGGGCGCACAATTCAGTGCGGCTTTAATGTCTTTGTCTTCGGCCAGTGTCAGCGGGCTCGCAATGCCGGCAATCTTCTCGGCCTTAATGTCATTCAGTTTGTGGTCGCCGCGCAGCACCAGCGCCACCAGCGGCTGCTTGCCGTCGTCGTCGGCTTCGCCGCAAACCAGCAGGGTTTTCACGGTTTGCTCTGCGGCGCAGTCGAAGAAGCGGCACACCTCGTCGATGCTTGCCACCTCCGGGGTGCTGACTTTTTCCAGCTGCTGGCTGGCGGCCGGGCGCTCGCCGGCCGGGGCTAGGGCTTCGGCCATTTCGACATTGGCGGCGTAGTCAGAGCTGTCGGAGAAGGCGATATCGTCTTCGCCAGACTCGGCCAGTACATGGAATTCATGAGAGGCGCTGCCACCGATGGAGCCGGTATCGGCAATCACCGGGCGAAAATCCAGGCCCAGGCGGGTAAAGATGTTGGTGTAGGCCGCGTGCATGGCGTCGTAAGTGGCCTGCAGAGACTGTTGGTCGTTATGAAAGGAGTAG
>JBFKEA010000041.1:0-13643 GCA_041619375.1 Spongiibacter sp.
GGGCCCGGCGTTAAGCGCCTTATTTCGGGCATCGGCAACCCGCGCGTCACACTCGCCCTCGCTCAAGCCGTCACAGCGACTGCGCATAATTTCACCGGCCTGCCAGCAACAGGGGGTAAAGTCGTCGCTGGGCGGCGGGCAGACCTTATTGCCGTCGGCATCCAGGGCAAAGTGATCCCAGCTGCGATATTCCTCGCTGTTGCCGTGGCCCGACATAACTTCGAGCAAACGCTGGCTGGGGTCGTGCTGAGCGCTGTTAAGTTGCTTGTCCCAACTGGCGCCGTCGGGGGTATAAATCCCCCAGGTATTGCCATGGGGAATGACAATATTGTCAAAACCCCAGCTGTCGAGTTTACGAAACAGGTCCTGCGGGGTATCGGCCACTTCGTTGCAATAGCCATCGATCTGCGGACCATCTTTGCCGCGCGGACAGTCGGCTGTCTCGTCAATGCGTGCCAGCAACCACCCCAGATCGGCATAGCGGCGCCAGTTTAGCGGATCGACGTACTTAAGCTTGGTCATGTTGCGGGTGTTGTCGAGATTGCCCACCGTGCTGCCGCGTGGCCGAGCGCTGATCGGCCGGCTAGGCAAGTCCTCTTCTGCCGTGCCATTGAAAATCACATTTTTATGCCCCCAGTGAGTACTGGCTTCGGGGCTGACCTGTGTCCACTCCCAGCCGGCAAACACCACGGTATCGGGGTTTTGCGGATCAATCACCCGCGCATTGCAGTCGCGCACAGTTTGCTTGGTGTTCTGCCAATGCGCCTCAGTCAGGTTCTCGGCGTGATCGTTGAAGCTGAAGAAATCCAGGGCCGCGCAGTGGCGGGCAAAATCGCAGGCATCGGCCGGAGGATGAAAACCCTGCTGAGCCATCACCGGCAACTCCATGGCAAAGGCGTCTATTGAGAACGTGGTGTGAACATGCAGATCGCCAAATAAAATCTGCCGATCGCGCGGCGCAGCGGGCGACAGCGCGCGATCCAGTTCGGCGCGCCGGGCATCAATAGACTGCACCAGCGCCGGCTCTCGACCCGGGCCGGTAATCTCGCCCATGGGCTGTTCGGAACCGCTGCAAGCCCAAAGTGACAGGGCCGACAAAAGCGTGAGCAGACTTTTTCCTATACGCGCCATAATTGCTGTCCCTAGCTGAAAAACTGCACGGTATCGGCCAACGCCGCCCGCTCGGTGTGGCAAAGCTGACTGGGGTGATCGGGGTCGGCATAACCAAACGACAGACCAAACAGCAACCGCAAGTCATCGCTCATGCCTAACTCGGCGCGCACCATATCGGCGTGAAAACTCAGTGCCGTCTGGGGACAGCAACCTATACCCAGTGCGGTCATCGCCAGCATCACCGACTGGGCATACATGCCCAGATCGGCGGCTTCGCGGACACCAAAGGGTTCCGGTAAAAAGAAAAAAGCGACATGGGGCGCACCGAAAAAATCGAAATTGCGCATAAAGGCCTCATGGCGACCGGCCTTGTCCTCGCGAGTAACACCCAGTGCCGAATAGAGGGCCGCCGCCGAGCGGTGCTGGCGCTCACGATAAACGCCTTGATAGACGCCGTCGTAGGGGAAATCCAGGGACATTTCACCGACGGCCATCGCCGCGCTGATCTTGCCGGCCAACTCCCGGCAGCGCTGCCCCGACACGACCGCTAGCTGCCAGGGCTGTGTGTTGCAGTTTGACGGCGCGTGCTGAGCGACACTGAACACCCGCTCCAAGGTGGCCTTGGGCAACTCTTCCGGGAGATAGCCGCGCACCGAGCGCCGCTGACTCAACAGCGCCAAGCCCTCATTGAATTCCTGGCGCGCCGTCGATTTAAGCTCGTGATTATTCATGGAAAGTCCTGTTACGCTGAAGCGGCCGAAGCGGACAGGAAGACACTGATCAACCACGCCAAGACTTCGTACCACAGTTTTTTAATACTCAGTAACCACGCCGGGGTTTCGCGCAGGGCTTTATCCTCGTGGGCCTTCACCAGCACATAGCTGTGAATATCCTTAACATCGTCTTCGCTGAGTACCTCACCAAAGGCGGGCATACCCAAGGTACTGAACAAGCCGTTGTGCACGATTTCGTTAAACAGCTCGTGGCTCGACGGTTGCAGCCTGCGCAAATCAGGCAGGGTGCCGCCGCTGATTGCGCCAACGCCGTGGCAATACGCGCAGTTCTCGGCATACAACACACCGCCGCGTTCTGCGCGCAATTCATCGTCACCGGACAGCGGCGGTGGCGCGGGGATTTCAGCGGGTTCAGGCACGGGTGGCAGAGCTAAACTGGCACCGAGCTTATAGGTCAGAAAGCGACTGCGGGCAGCCCCCGGCGGAGGTTTTACCCCGGACATCAAGCCAAAGGCGCCACCGCCGCCGACAGCCACCGTAATATATTGCTCGCCATCGACTTCGAAGCTGATCGGCGCCGCCAAAATGGGTGATTGAGTATGCGCTTCCCAGAGCAATTTTCCGCTACCGGCATCGTAGGCCACCAGGCGTCGATCACCGTTGCCATGGAATACCAGGTCGCCGGCCGTCGACAGCACACCGCCATTCCAAGGGGTCGGCAACTGGACCTCCCAGGCCGGCTGCTGCCGCTTCACGTCCCAAGCCAAGAGAAAGCCCTGCGCAATACGCCGGGATATCGCCCGGTGTAACAATTCATTTCCGGGCGGAGCCTCGCTGCGGTCGGTACCCTGATTACGCCAACCCGGCTTGGCGACAAAATTCTCCGGCTCTACGTAAATGAAGGGCGCCTCCATCTTGGGGATATACATCAGGCCGCGCTCGGGGTTGTAGGCCATCGGCTGCCAATTGTGCGCGCCGCCGCCACCGGGTTTGACGGTGGCCTTGCCGTCGGCATAGTCCGCGCCGGGCGTTTCCACCGGGCGACCCGTGCTTAAGTCATAGTGCGTGGCCCAGGTGACTTCGGCAAAGGGCTCTGCCGACAGTAGCTCTCCTGTCACCCGGTCAATGATCATAAAGAAACCGCTTTTCGGCGCCTGCATCAGCACTTTGCGGATCTCGCCCTGCCATTCAATGTCAGCCAGCACCATGTGCTGAGTCGCGGTGTAATCCCAGCTCTCCGAGGGCACAACCTGGTAGTGCCAAACATACTCGCCGCTGTCCGGCCGCACTGCGACAATCGAGCTGAGAAATAAGTTATCGCCACCACCGGGGCTGCGCAGCCGGCGATTCCACGGCGAACCATTGCCGACACCGATGTACAGCAGATCCAGCTCTGGGTCGTAGGCCATGTGGTCCCAAACCGTACCGCCGCCCCCTAGCTTCCACCACTGGCCGTTCCAGGTTTCCGCCGCCATTGCCATCGCGGCATTCTCAAAACCGTCATCGGGGTTGCCGGGCACAGTATAGAAACGCCAGGCCTGCTCGCCGGTCTCGGTGTCGTAGGCGGTGATATAGCCGCGCACGCCGTACTCCGCGCCGCCGTTACCGATAATCACCTTGTCCTTAACAATCCGCGGCGCGCCGGTAATGGTGTAGGGCTTACTTTGATCGACGGTCAGTACTTCCCAAACACGCTCACCACTGCTGGCATCAATCGCCACTAGGCGGCCATCGAGCGTGCCGACGTAGACCTTGCCACGCCACACCGCGACACCGCGATTAACCACATCGCAGCAGGCCTTGCCCGCCATAGTGCGCGGCACTCTGGGGTCGTATTTCCACAGCAGTTCCCCAGTTACCGCATTCAGTGCGTAAACCACGCTCCAGGTGCCACTGACATACATCACCCCGTCCACCACGATCGGTGTCGCTTCCAGCGCCCGGTCAGTGTGGTCTTCAAAATACCAGGCCAGCCCTAAGCCCTGGACGGTTTCCTTATTGATCTGTCGCAGCGGGCTGTGACGCTGCTCGCCGTAGTCGCGGCCGTGCAGCAGCCAATTGTGGCGCTCATCGCCGGCGGCAACCGCGCGCGGGTGGTCAATTTCCGCCGCCAACGCCACCGGCGCAGCAGCCACAACCCATACCATCACTAGCCCAGCAATTCGTAACAGCAACATATCAATGGCTCTCAGTAAACGCGACGCGATCCATTAAAGCGTCGGCAATCATCTCTCGAATACGCGCGGCGCGCTCCGGCAGCATGGCGTGTCCGGCGCCCTCTAAGGGCAGCAGCCTCACCCGCTGGGGAAACTGCCGCTGCAAACGCTCGCCAGCGCCGCTGGCGGCGGCGTCATCCTGTGGTTCAATCACGGTGATAGCCGCCTGCCCAGCCGCGCGCCACTGCTCGGCGGGCGTGTTGGCCGTCGCATAGGCCTGCGCCAATGCTGCCAGTGGATACCAGCCCGAGCGCCAGTAATCGGGGGCCTGATTCTGCGGCGAAAAAAACGCGCGATGCAGGGCCGCGTCGCGCTGCGACGCGGTGCCCAAACCAAACACCACGGTGCTAATTGCGCTGCTAACCGCCGGAGGCGGCGCGCCCTCGCCCGCCGCCAGCAATATCAACTTATGGGGGTGCTGCGAGTAACGACTGGCAAACGCACGGGCTATCCGATTGCCGAAAGCGTGCCCGATGAGGGTAACTGGGCCACTGATATGCTCGGCATCTAATACCGCCCGCACATCTGCAGCATAGTCGAACAGACTGGGGCGCAAGCCGGCCAAGCTACTGCCTTCAATACCGCGAGCCTGGATGGCAATGCTGCGGTAACCGGCGTCGTGTAAGGTCGGCAACAGCTCGTTGAAATCGGCCACCGAGCGGGCATAACTGGCGAGTAGCACCACCGGTTTGCCCTGCGCCGGGCCACCAGTGAAGTATTCGATTTGGCGACTGCCGACATCGACTAGATGCCCTTCGCCGACCGCGGGGCGCGAGGGCGCGTCTCTTAGTGCCAAGCTCAGCGGCAACAGCGCCAGCAACAGTATGGCGGTGACCACCTTCACAGTACGTTTTAGCAAGCTCTCTCCTGTCGGATTGCGATCCGCAGTATTCTTATCGTTGCTCCACCTTGGTACAGGCTAGTAAAAAATCCCAGCGAAGGTGTAGGGGCGCAACATCGCCATTGGCGAATACCGAAGAAATCTTTGCTAAACCACTGATTTAATTATTGTTTTTTCTTTCTGTATTGACTTGGGGTAAAGCCGGTTTTTTTCTTAAAATGGCTATTAAAGACGTTCTGGCTGTTAAAGCCCGAGGCCATTGCCACCTCAGAAATGCTCATATCGCCCTGCTCTAGTAACAGCGACGACGCATACTCGATACGGAAGTTGTTGACGTAATCAAAGAAACTGGCCTGACTGCGACTGTTGATGGTCTGGCTTAAATAGTTCGGCCGGGTGCCGACCAAGCGAGCGAGATCCGCCAACTTAATACCGGCCTGCAAAAAAGGTTTCTGCTCGGCCATACAGTTTTCCAAGCGCCGCCAGATGGCCTCAATCTGCTCATCGCTAAGGCCGGAGTTTTGGTACTTGGCCGGCGCCGGCGACGATGCCTCGCCAGTGCTGCTCAGCGTGCCGGCGCGCTCCTCTGTCCTGCTGCTGTCACCGCCTGCATCCGCTTGCAGCGGCTCGGCTTCGCGCGAGTCCTGCTCGAAAATCAGCGGCTGACGCAGGCCCCGCAAACCGATGTAGTAAATCAGCATCACGCTGGCCACCACCGAAAACACCGCCCTCGGCATTTCCATAGACAGGTGGTACAAGCGATAGAGGTCGGTGAGGATGGTGAGCAAGGCTGCCACTAAGCACAGCACAACTAGTGTGCGCAGCCAGTTCAAATTGATCGATTCCAGCGCTGAAAACTGCTCGCGGATGCGCCGCCGGTAACTGCGCAAGCGGTAAAAACTGCGCAGGGAATAACAGGCCAGCGAAATGAACACAGGAATTGACACCAGCAACACCCGGCGCTGTACCACTTGCGGCAAATCCTCGAAACCGTTGTAGGCTTGCAGATCCCCGGGCAACAGCGGGCCGCCCGGCAACAATAACAGCGCCGCCACCGGCACTGGCAACAAATGCAAGGCGTGGCGCCAACGCAAACGCCACTGAGGCTCCACCAACAAACGCACATAGAGGTACAGCAGCGGCCCGATTGCATAACTAAAATGCAAAACTAGGTATAGCCCGCGATACTGCAGCGCACCCTCGGCCTGATACTCCAAGGCCAAGACAAACAGACGCAGGCTGAGCACGGCAATAAATGCCGCCAGCGCGCGATTTGCCCGGCGATTGCCGTGACCAACGCCCAGCACCGCAAAAATCAAGATCGCACCTTGCGCGGCGCCCAGCAGCGCCAACGTGGATAGACTGAACATTTCCCCTCCTCAGTCCGCCGCGGCCAGCTGCTGGCGCAGGCCGCTAATCAACAACGGCAAGCCCATACTAATCGGTTCGTCACTCACCACCGCCTCGAGTGCCGGCGCGATTGCCAAACGCTGGCGATCGGCATTTTGCAGATACGAACGCGTGATCGGCGACAGCTCGCTGACCACGACCTTGCGACGCCCCTCGCGGCCAACCTCTGCCTGCAGCGAGGCCCGCATACACACCGCGCCCACCACTAATTGGATCATCGCCATATAGGCGCGCACCGATACCTCGGCGCTGAAACCGGCTTCGCCCAGTTTGTTGACAAAACTATCCGTTACGGCAATGGCGTTGCCGCCCAGCCGCAACGAACCCAGTATCGATACCCAGCTCATATCCGCGCTGAGCGCGTTATACATATTTATCGCCAGCTTTTCCAGCCACTGGTCCCAATCCAACTGGGTATCAGGCAACACATCGGCGCGGGCAATAAATTCCTCAAAGGCCGCTGCCAACAATTCATCTTTATTGGCAAAGTGTTTGTACATTGCCATTGCCGATACACCAAGCTGACCGGCTACCCGACGCATTGATAGGCGCTCAACCCCCACCTCGGCAATCACAGCCAGGGCAGCATCAACAAAACTGCTGCGGTTCAGGGCGCGGCTCATAGGTGGACTCCTAGACAAATAAAGCCGGTTATTTAAACAAGGTTTACACTGTAAACGCAATGCGATTACAATGCAGGTCTGTTGGATTACGAGGAGATAAAAATGATCGATCTAGCAAAGTGTGTGAGCCGCGATGGCTCGCAGGTCTACCGCCGCGTATTCCGCGACCAAGCCGTTTACGAACTGGAGCGCGACTATATTTTTGGCCGAAATTGGCTCTATCTATGCCACGAATCACAGCTGCCGACGCCCGGTGACTTTGTCCGCGCCTATATGTGTGACACCCCCATCATCGTCAGCCGCGGCGACGACGGCAATATTCACGCCATGGTCAACAGCTGCAGCCACCGCGGACTGCCGGTGTGCCGCAGCGACAGTGGCAATGCCAAGCGCTTTGTCTGCCCCTACCACAACTGGTCCTACCGCAGCGACGGCAGTTTGGCGGCCATCCCCCAAGACCGCAAACTGAATAGCGAGTCCTGCAAATCGGCACTGGGTCTGAAGAAAGTCCCCCGCGTGGCCAGCTATGAGGGGCTGATCTTCGGCTGCTTCGATGAGCGCGTGGAAAGCCTGGACGACTACCTGGGCGATATGAAGTTCTATCTCGACAGCCTGTTCAGACGTTTTGATGCCGGCATAGAAGTCGTCGGTCAGCCGCTCAAGTGGTCACTGTCAGCCAATTGGAAATTGCCAGTAGAAAACCAGCTGGGCGACGTCGCCCACGGCCCGTTTTTACACAACTCCCTGCTCGGCGGCACTGACTCGGTCAAAGAGATCGACGACTATGGTCTGAACTGCGTCCCCCGCCCCGGCCACGGCGCCGCAGTGCGACTGATGCCCGAAGACAGCGACGACGGCGCCCGCGCCTGGGGGCTGGAAGGCATTGCCGCGCTGAGCGGCAACGCCGAATACCGCGAATACCTGCTGGAGCGCCAGGCCATGGCCGAGGAATGCATCGGCAAGGTCGGCGCACGCATCAAGGGCCTGACCTACGGCGTCTACCCTAATTTGTCACTGCTGTGGTCAAACTCGACCCTGCGGGTCAGCCACCCCCGCGGCCCCGGTGAAATCGACTACTGGTCGTGGTGGCTGCTGCCCAAAGATGCCCCCGAAGGGATACGCAAATTGCTGCGCAGCAACTTTACCCTGATGTTTGGCCCTGGCGGTCTGCTCGAACAGGAAGATGGCGAAGCCTGGAGCCAGCAGTACAACGGCGTCAATATCAGCTATATGGACGACAGCCCGCTGCACTATGGGTTGGGCCAGGGCAGCGAAGGCCCCCACCCCGAGTTGCCGGGTCAAATCGGCTCCTGCTACAGCGAGCACTACGCGCGGGCGTTCTACCAGCGCTGGCGACAAGATATCGAAAACGGTCTACGGAGGGCGGGCGCATGAACGCCGAATTCCACTTTAAACTTCAGCAGTTTTACTACCGCGAAGCGCGCATGCTCGACGAGCGCCGCTATCAGGACTGGACGGCCCTACTCAGCGAACAGGTGCAATACCTTATGCCCTCGCGATATGTCGCCCAACGCGACAGCGCCTTGCGCGGCCAACAGGCCTTTCTCGATGAGCAGTGTGAATTGCAATCAGAAAACAGCGACTGCCTGCCGCTTCGTGATGAAAACTGGCTAATTCTCAAGCTGCGTGCCGACCGCGCCTGTCACCAACACTCTTGGGCGGACAACCCGCCGGCGCGGACCCGGCGACACATCAGCAATATTGAATGGCTGGAAAGCTGCGACGGCCAGCACCAGACACTGAGCAACTTCCTGCTGTATTTCAGTCGTTACGAGCGCGACAACACGCTGTACAGCGGTCAGCGCCGAGATATCTTGCAGGAAAGCGGCGACGGCTTTGTGATTGTGCGCCGCGAAGTCCGACTGGACTGGAACTGTATCACCGGACCAACCGTCGGTTTGTTTTTCTGAGCGGGCGGGCACCAGCCCGCCCCAACCCCACCTTGAACACATTCACGCGCCACAAATCGTGGCGCGCAACCGCGGTCTAGTGACGCGCGTCAAAGCTCACTGGCAAACACTGCAGCGTGTGCGCAAACATCGACGCCATAAACGGCGCCGGCCCGGCAATACGCAGATTATCCGTGCGCAGCAAAAACTCCCTGAGCACAATGCGAATTTCCGTGCGTGCCAACTCGCGACCGATACAGGCGTGAATGCCGTGACCAAAGGTCAGGTGCTTCTTGCCATTGGGGCGATCGAGACGCACCTTGTCTGGCTCGTCAAACACCCGCTCGTCGCGATTGCCCGACGCCCACATCAGAAAAATGCGGCTATCGGCGGGCAGCTTAACACCGGCCAGTTCGGTATCGCATTTGGTCCAGCGGAAATGCCCCTGGAACGCCGCCTCCAGACGAAACACCTCTTCGATAAAGGCCGGCAATTTACCGTCGATATCGGCGCGCACTTCCTCCTGTATCTGCGGATTTTCAATCAACAGCTTCAGCGCATTGCCCATACTGGTGGCCGAGGAATCACTGCCCGCCAACAACAGCTGCAGAATACCTGAGACAGCCGTTTGCTCATCCATGGCACCGTCGGCAACGCCGCGGACAAAAATCGCACTGAGATCCTCCCGCGGCTCGCGCTTGGCACGCAAGAATTGTCGCCAGCAATAGCGGAAAAAAGCCATCATTTCCGAGCGGCTGTACGCCAACTCTGCAGCACTGGAAATTCCGCTCTGCGTGGCAATACCGTGCACACACCAGTCTTTGATTTTTTCGTAGTCGGCTTCGGGAAAGCCCAGCATGCGAATAATTAGCCGCATCGGCAAACGCCAGGCAAACTCGCTCATGAACTCCACTTCGCCGGCAGCGATAAATTCATCCATCATTTCCCGGCACAGCACTTCCACCTCGTCTTCCATCGCCTTCACCACCCGCGAGTTCAGGCCGCGGTGGGCAACCTTGCGCTCACTGCTGTGTTTGGGCTGATCAGACAGGGCCAGCACATCTCCAGGTACGATGCCTAGGCGCGCCAGGCCCGCCAGCTTTTCGCCAGCACGGGCAACACTGCTGCCCTTGCGCAATCCGGCGATAACCCCCTGGTGAGTAGAGGAGTATGTTTCCGTATCGCGGCTGACCGTTACGATATCTTCAAAGCGCGACACGCAGTATATGCCGTTGGCCAACTGGTAGACCGGATACTCGTCGCGCAGCATACGGTAAAACGCATAGGGGTCTTGGAAACAGGCATTCTCAAGGGGGCGGAAGTCCTCGGGGGTACGCGGGTTGTCGGGAATACCCGCCTCAGCCGGCGCAGCGACTTCGCCATCACGAGCCGCTCGCCGGCGCGCCGACAGTCGCAGCAATTGTTGAATACTGTAGGACAAGACCACACGGCGGCCATGAAATAGAACATCGCGCATAGCAAAACTCTCAAGCTATCAGTGAGCTTGCCAATGTACCGGCACATGATTACACTGTAAACCATTATTGAAACATCGTAATCCTTTTGTGGTAGAGCGGAGCTCCGACAATGGCCAACACCCCCTCAAATGACACACTCATACGCAACTTCCTCTGTGCCTGGAATGCCCGCCAAGTCGACGACATCATGGCGTTTTTCCACGACGATGCGCATTACTGCAATGTTCCAATGGGGCCTGCACATGTCGGCAAAAGGGCAATCCGGGAGTTTATCGAAGGCTTTATCGGCGGCGCCGAAAACATTGAGTTTCAGCTGCGCAAGCAAGTCTGCGCGGGCGATGTGGTGATGAATGAACGGCTGGATATACTGGAATTTTCCGGCAAACGCATTGAACTGCCGGTGATGGGCGTATTTGAAATGAGGGACGGCCTGATCAGTCACTGGCGCGACTACTTCGACATGGCCGCTTTCGCACCGCTGATGTCCTAAGCAGTCGGCGACCCAGCCCCCGCAATAAGACCGCGGGGGCAATAACGACAAGGCCCTGTCTACAGCACCATCTCAGACAACAGCGTCGCGCCGCGATCCAGGCACCAGAACACCGACACCGAGCCCATGCTGTATACCGCCGCCCAGCGCAGCCCCTGCGCCGCGCTGGCGCTCCGTGCAGCGGCGAACAGCAGCAGGGCCAATACTGCCACAAAGGCCAGCTGCCCGAGCTCGATGCCGATATTGAACGCCAACACCGCCTCCACCAGGCGCCCGCTGGGCAGCCCCAATTCGGCGAGCACGCCGGCAAAGCCCAAGCCGTGGATCAAACCGAACACCGCGGCCATCGGCCACTGCTGACGACCCAGCCAGCCGGCGCGAGCCGCCTGCGGCCGACTGAGTTCAACGGCCAACAGCAAGATGGTCGCGGCGATGGCCAGCTCGACCAGCGCCGCCCAGTGCGGAATCCATTGCAGGCTGACCAGCAACAAGGTGATGCTGTGACCAACGGTAAACGCCGTTACCGTTTTCAACAGCTGCCGCCAACCGCCCGCCAACAACAGCAAGCCGGTGACAAACAGCAGGTGGTCAAGGCCAATTAAGATATGCTTGAAGCCCAGGGACAGGTACTGCGGCCACAGCGATGCCCCCGAGCCCGATTGCGGCACGGTGTAGCTTGCCGACTCGGGCCGCAGCAGTTGTTCATGCAGACGGCCATCGCGCCCTTCAATACGCAACAGCGCCGTAGTCTGGCTCTCCAGCAATCCGTCAACCGCAAAAGTCTGACCGGCAAGCCCCGTCGCGCAAATGAATTCCCAGCGCCACTCCAGCGCCGTTCCCTGACTGCTAACCGCTGGTGAGCCCGGCTCACAACTTGGTGGAAACAGCGGCTTTGGCGGTTTGCGTGCGTCGGCCGGCGTGCGAAACAGCGCGACGTACTCGCCGCCGGCCAATTCGCGAACTTCCAGCAGCGAAGGCGCCATTTTATGCGCCCAGGCCGGCGCCGCCAGCAACGCCACGCACAGGAAAATAAAACAGTGTCGAAGGCTTTTCACGGCGCGATTACCTCATATTTTTGACGCAAACCACTCACAAACTCGGCAAGCGCGCGCTCGCGCTCGGCGCGAAGATACTCGTCGCGCAGCGTGGGCGAAACCTCGTCGACACTGCGGTAGCGGGCTGCGCGATAGTCCACAATTTGCACCATGTGCAAACCGTAGCTGGACACTAACGGTCCCCGCCACTGTGCCGAAACCGTCTCACCATCGGCCTGAGCCGGCAATTGTTCGACAAAACCTGGGCCAAAATTCTGCTCTATCCCTCGGGCCGACAATAGCGGCAGACGGTGGCCGAGTAAAAACCGATCACCCAGGGCAATTCCTTGCTCGAGGGCGTAATCGCCGCTGCGCAGGCCACTGGCAATAGCTGCGGCGCGGGCCTGCATCTCGGGTTTGTCGCGACTGATAAAAACATGATTAAAACTGTACATCGGCCGCTGCCGCCAGCGCTCTGGGTTCTGGGAATACAGCGCCTCCAGCTGGGCGCGACTGGGCTCGGCAATGGCTTGGGAATGCCTGCCCAATTCCTCCATGCGCTGAATCAGGCGACGGCGAATCACCTCGTCACCGCGATGTAAATCCAACGCCAAGGCGGCCTTGAGCTGGTCCTTGACGTCACCCTGCAAACCGAGAAATTCCGCATTGAGCAACAGCCGCTGGTAGGCCACAGAGTCGCTGAGATGCAAATTGCGGCGCAATGCCTCGGCAAACAGTACCCGCTGGTCAATCTCCCGCTCGCGCAAGCCTTCGCGCTGCTCCGCCGTCGGCACCGCGCCCTGTAGCTGCTGCAGCTGGCGGGCAGCACGATCGATGACCGCCGCCTCGGGCTCGACAATACGGTAGCTTTCCCTGACCTCGCGCCACTGATCTGCCGCGAACAGCAGTAGACCCAACACAAAAAAGTGCAGCAGAGGCCTTTTTAAACGCCGCGAGCCCGACTGAGGCTGTAGCGCCGAACCGGCTAAAAAACCGCTTTCAGCATTAAGTTTTTTCATTGCTTGATTCATTCATGTCCTTCAACGGTTTAACTATGCCACCGCCAAATTATCGATACCGGCTTGTTACTGACAGCAATCCCCTTGGGTAAGGGGTTGCATTAACGCATTGAACCATAACGATAGCCAAGCAGTGACTGACACTGCCATGCATTACAGCCCCGCGGCCAAGAGGTCCCAGCACAGCAACACCGATTGTGTATGGACAAGAATTGTCGACGCCAACGGTCGCCTTGGCCATCGGCTGTTTGCAGGGGGAGGGATTAAGCGGCTGCCTCAGCAGCCGCTCGCCAGCAGAGTAAAAACGCGGTTATTTGCGAAACTGGGAAAAATCCGGCGCGCGCTTTTCAAGAATCGCCATCACCGCCTCGATATTTTCGGGCTTGCCGGCGAGTTTGGCCATGCCTGCTTGCTCGGCATCAATGGCAGCGTGGATCGATTTGCGATGCACCTCACGCATCAAGCGCTTGGTTTCAACCAGTGAGCTCACCGGCCACTGGGCGATTTCCCGCGCTTTCGCCAAGGCCTTATCCAGCAGCTGTTCATCGCTAAACGCTGCCGTGGCGATGCCGAGGTCTACCGCTCGCTCAGCATTGAGCCACTCCGAGCTGTACATCAGCTCAGCGGCCTTGCGCGCACCGATCACGGCCTGCAGCTGATAACTACTGCCCCACTCGGGCACCAGCCCCAGCGCCGTGAAGGGGAAGCGCAACCGCAGCGACTCACCCACGTATACAACATCGGTATGCAGCAGCAGCGTCGCGCCGCCACCCAC
>JBFKEA010000042.1:0-13516 GCA_041619375.1 Spongiibacter sp.
GTGCGGTATAGGAAAGTTCCTTGGCTTTGCGAACGCCGATAGCCTGAGACAAGGTCTGAGACATCCCCCAGGTCGGGCGCAGGCCAAAGCGGGTATGGGTGTCGCCAAATTTTGTGTCGTCGGTGGTGAAGATAAAATCGCAGTGCAGGGCCAACTCTAAGGCACCGGTAAAACAGGCGCCGTGTACCTTGGCAATGACCGGGACCTTACAATTGCGAATAGCGGTATAGGCTTGCTTGGCGGGCCCGTCAAACAGGTCGCCAATTCGGCCGAAAGCGGGCTCGATATCTTGCAGCACCTTGAGGTCGACTCCGGCTGAAAATGCACGCCCCGCGCCCTGCAGCACGATCACCGATACAGCCTTATCTTCACTGGCTTGCTCGACCAGCGCAGCAACACCGGTGAGCATTTCGGGGTGCAAGGCATTCATGGCCTCCGGCCGATTAAAGGAAAGGGTGAGCACCCCCTCTTTTAGCTCGCTCAATAATTTCGCCGTTTCGCTCTGGTAGCTTGCGCTCATCGTATTGCCCCCAAATATAGTCTTAGGAAATTTGTTATCTCTTTAATAGGTGACCCGTCGGCCAATCACCTCGCCCTGCCTGCTGACGCTTTGTCGCTGCGCCGCCACTCCCTACTTTGACTCAGCAATCCCGCTTTGTCCCTGGGGGCCCCACGATGGTCATCGGGCAGCGCCACCGCAACGTTTTTGCACTCAGCCATTTTCTCTAGGTAGGTTTTTCCGCGCCACAAGACCTGCCCCCTATTCAACGCCCTACGGGGCTTATCAAGCCATTCTGCCCGGCAAATATCGGCTGCAGCACCCACCCCGGCGCCCGATGTAGCGGCCACCGCCGCGCTGCGGCCAACGGCCTGCTCTATCGCCGACTTAACGCAACCGAGCCCGATTCAGTCATTTCTGCGAGGGGCAAGATCAGCAGCGCCTACGCCATGGCCGCGGCGGCCACCCTCTATCCCGCCCGGCAAGACCAGTGCGACTGGATTTTTTGGGGAATTTTGGAGAAAATCCCTCCGATTTAGCATATTCCCACAAAATAGCAGAGAAATTTTTTCTCACTTCCAGTATCGTAGCGAACCATTTTTAACCCAGTTTATTTTAGAGAGCGCCGTGACTGACTTATCCTTGTACCGCAACATCGGTATTTTCGCGCACGTTGATGCCGGAAAAACCACCACCACTGAGCGTATCCTCAAGCTCACCGGTAAAATCCACAAGCTTGGTGAGGTTCACGAGGGTGAATCAACCACCGACTTTATGGAGCAGGAAGCTGAGCGTGGTATTACCATCCAATCAGCCGCTGTTACCTGTGAGTGGAATGGCCACCGCCTGAACGTCATCGACACCCCGGGACACGTTGACTTTACCGTAGAAGTTTACCGCTCTCTGAAAGTACTCGATGGCGGTATCGGCGTATTCTGTGGTTCTGGTGGTGTTGAGCCCCAGTCTGAAACCAACTGGCGCTACGCGAACGATTCCAAAGTATCTCGCCTGATCTTTGTTAACAAGCTGGACCGTGTTGGCGCAGACTTCCTGCGTGTTACCGACCAGGTTAAGAATGTACTGGGCGCCAACCCGCTGATCATGACCCTGCCTATCGGTCGTGAAGACGAGTTCACCGGTGTTGTCGACCTGCTGAGCAACAAAGCTTATATCTGGGACGAGACTGGCCAGCCCGAAAACTACGAAGTTACCGACGTTCCCGCCGATATGGTGGAAGAAGTCGAAATGTACCGCGAGCAGCTGATTGAAACCGCGGTAGAAATGGACGACGACCTGATGATGACTTACATGGAAGGCGAAGAGCCCTCCATAGATGACATCAAACGCTGTATCCGCAAAGGTACGCTGGAACTGGCCTTCTTCCCCACCTACTGTGGTTCTGCCTTTAAAAACAAAGGCATGCAGCTGCTGCTGGATGCGGTTGTCGACTACCTGCCCAGCCCCACCGAGGTTAACCCCCAGCCGCTGACCGACGAAGAAGGCGAGCCGACTGGCGAATACGCTATCGTATCTGCCGACGAGCCGCTGCGCGCGCTGGCATTCAAAATCATGGACGACCGTTTCGGCGCCCTGACGTTTGTACGCATCTACTCCGGTAAACTCAACAAGGGTGACACCATCCTTAACTCCTTTACCGGCAAGACTGAGCGCATCGGTCGGATGTGCGAAATGCAGGCCGATGAGCGCAACGAGCTGAGCAGCGCCCAGGCCGGTGACATCATCGCCATCGTCGGCATGAAAAACGTACAGACGGGTCACACCCTGTGCTCCCAAGATCACCCCTGTACGCTGGAAGCCATGGTATTCCCCGAGCCGGTTATCTCTATTTCGGTAACCCCGAAAGACAAGGGTTCTACCGAGAAAATGGGCATCGCGATCGGCAAGATGGTTGCCGAAGACCCCTCTTTCCGCGTTGAAACCGACGAAGACTCCGGCGAAACCATCCTCAAGGGTATGGGTGAGCTTCACCTGGACATCAAAGTCGACATCCTCAAGCGGACCTACGGCGTTGAGCTGGAAGTGGGTCAGCCACAGGTTGCCTACCGCGAAACCATTACCCAGAAAGTCGAAGACAGCTACACGCACAAGAAGCAGTCTGGTGGTTCTGGTCAGTTCGGTAAGATCGACTACACCATGGAGCCGGGCGAGCCTAACTCTGGCTTCACCTTCAGTACCTCGGTTGTCGGCGGTAACGTACCCAAGGAATTCTTCCCAGCGATTGAGAAGGGCTTCAAGTCCATGATGGAAAATGGCCCGCTGGCTGGCTTCCCGGTACTGGACGTTGCCATCAACGTACATGACGGTGGCTACCACGCCGTTGACTCCTCGGCAGTAGCCTTCGAAATCGCCGCCAAAGGCGCTTTCCGTCAGACGATGCCCAAAGCAGGCGCACAGCTGCTGGAGCCGGTGATGAAGGTTGATGTTTTCAGCCCCGAAGACAATGTGGGTGACGTTATCGGTGACCTGAACCGTCGTCGCGGCATGATCTCCGGCCAAGAGCCCAACGCCACCGGCGTTCGCATCAAGGCTGATGTACCGCTGTCAGAAATGTTTGGCTATATCAGCACCCTGCGTACGATGACCTCCGGTCGCGGCCAGTTCTCTATGGAGTTCTCGCACTACTCAGCTTGCCCAAGCAATATTGCTGACGAAGTCATCGCCAAAGAGAAAGAGAAAAAAGCCGCTAAAGCCAAGTAAGCGGCCTTTTCTTTAATCCAAAGCCCTGTCGGCATCGCCGACAGGGCTTTTTTTTGCACGCTATCTTGCAGTTATGACGTAGCAGAGAAGGTAACCGCTACTGAAAACGCTCCCCGGCACCCTCCCCTCTTAAACCAGACGCCGCAACACGCCCAGCATCCGCCTGCCCGACAAAGCCCTTACTCGCGGCGCAGCCGCGCTGTGCTACTCTTTAATGGAGGTAAATCGGCGTGCGGCACGCTAGGCACAGCTTGCTGTAAGGGTTGCTGAACGGCCGGTGCAAAGGATGTAGGAGAGTAATCACTATGCCCCCCCGTATCTCTTTTGATCCCAACGACTTTGCGGACAAATTCGAGCGCCAGCCCTTTCTGCTAAAGCACGAGCTGAGCCATCACCCGCTGTTTAAACTCGAAACCCTAGTCGCGGCCTCGCAGCGCCTGCCCGCCGAAGACATCGAATTCAACGCCGGCGATGTCGACATAGTACAGGTCGCGGATAAGAAGCCGGGGCACCGACTGACGCCGGAAGAAACGATCGCGCAAATCGAAACCCTAAACACTTGGCTGGGCCTTAAAAAAGTGAGTCAGCTGCCTGAGTATTCGGCGCTGATCGACGATGTACTCGACACCCTCAAGCCCCATATCGACCCTCACTGTCCGGGCATGCACAATCGTGAGGGCTTTATTTTTATCACCTCACCCAATTCAACCGTGCCCTACCACATGGACCCGGAACACAATTTCCTGCTGCAGATTCAGGGCGAAAAAATCTTTACCATTTTTGACAAAGCCGATCGCGAGCTGCTGCCCGAAGAGGAAATTGAGCACCACTACGGCCAAGCCAATCGAAAAATGGTCTTGCACAATGGCCATGAGGCCCGCGGCCGCAAAATACACCTTAAACCCGGCGATGCCCTGCACGTTCCCATCAACGCGCCCCACTACGTGCAGAACAGCGACAATGTCTCGATCTCAATCAGCATTACCTACGACACGCCCAGCTCGCTGCGGCGCGAGGTGGTCTACCGGGTCAACCGCAATCTGCGCAAGCTTGGACTCACCCCGAGGCCCTACGCGGCATCGGCAGTCGTCGACCGCGCCAAAATTGCCACCTACCGCCTATACCATTTACTCAGGTACCAGAGCTAAGCACCCTGCTATTCAAACTCCGCCGGGTCGGGCACCAGCCCATTGCCCCGGTAGGTCATTTCGACACCATTTATCCGCGTTGCACTATCGTGCAGATAGGACAAATGGGGATGCCCACCCTCGAGCACAGACAGCGCCGCCGTATCGCCGCGCAGGTAGTAGTCCATCCAGGCTAGGGAATAGTTGGCGGCAATTTCTCGCCCCCAGGTTGAGGTGGGAATCAACGGGTAGTTGGTGTGCTGGCCGTGGCTGGCAGCCTCGGCGACAATAAATGCCCGGTCTCTACTAAAACTGTCATACAGTGGCCGCACCACCGCGGGGTTGGCAAAGGGAATGGGCGCAATAGGGCCGTCGTGGTCACCGGTCTGGATCATAACGGGAATTGGGTTTGCACTCACCGACTCGCCCACCGGGGCCGCCGCCACTGCGGCCTTGATGCGCACCGGGTTCGGCTCCGACGCGTTATCGGCCTCCTGCTCCTGCACGCGCAACGCGGCGCCCGCGCCCATGCTGTGGCCAATCACTCCCACTTGCTCGGCGTTGAGCACGCTGGCAACCGAAGAGCGCTCAAACAGGTAGGCCATGGCATCTTGGGCGTCGTGAAGATTATTGCCGGGATCGCCCTCAACTTCGTCGTCGGAATGGCCCTGACCACTGAAGTCGAAGGCAAATACCATATAACCATTGTCGGCGAACAGGCGGTGCCACCAACGGTACATGCCGACGTTGGTATTCAAGCCCTGCAGGGCGATGATCACCGGAAACGGCCCCTCCGCCGGACTGCCTTTGGCCTGGTAGGGCAGCACAATCTCACCGTATAACCGGGTGCCATAGCGATTAAAAAACTCTACCGGGATGAGCGCGACACCGGCATTTTCATCGGGATGACCATACCAGTGATAGGCATGCTGCAAGCGAGAGCCGTCCTGCAACTGGGCAAAGGTGGCGCGCACCATATGCTCGACAATGACCGGATCGCTGATATCGTTGATGGTGTAACCAAAGGCGAGCGGATCAAACAGCCGATTGGCGACATTGCCCGGCAGGGCACTGGCGAGTTCATCGCCGTTGCTGACAATCGGTTCAAACTGCTCCGGCGCCGGCGGCGGGTTTTCGCCCTGCTGCGATGCCGGCCACACCGCCAAGCCATTTCCACCCCCTGCAGAGCTGCCGCCACACGCGGCCAACACCAAACAAGCCAAGGTAATACACACGAATTTCATCAAACATCCCCATTGCCGCTGCAAGCACTGAGGGCGGCACCACAAGCGCCATTACACCCCCTCAGCAAACACGTTATGGCGGGAATATTAGCACTATTCGCTCCAGTACAGAGAAACCGGCACGTCTCGCTGAGCGGCAATGGCATAGATGGGCCATTTGCGCTCGTCTTTCTCGCGCAGTGCCTTGTCCAGCACCGCCTTCTTCTCAGCTCCGGTGATGTGCACAATCAACCGCCGACTCTGCAGCAGCCTCGGCAGGGTCAGGCTCATCCGCTGGTGCGCAGCAGTAGTTGGCTGCACGGCGATACAGGCGGCCGTCGACTCGAGATCGAGGCCGCGCTCAAGCTGTTCGGCACAGGGAAATAACGACGCCGTATGTCCATCTGCGCCCATGCCCAAAATCACTACATCGAATTCGGGCAGCGAGGCCAGTACCTCAGCCAGCGCTGTTTCAGCCTGCTCGGCGCGACTTTCAGCGGTCTTTAACGGCACAAAGCGCGCCGCTTGAGCGGCATTGACTAACAGATGTTCGCGCAGCAAGCGCTCATTGCTGTCGGCGTGATCGGGCGCAACCCAGCGTTCATCAGCCAGGGTGATCACCACCTTTTCCCAGGGCAGCGGCTGAACGGATAGCCGCGCGAAAAATTTCAGCGGCGTGCTGCCACCGGAGACCACCAGACTCGCCTCTCCCCGGCGGGCAATAGCGGCGTTCAACTGCGCCGCAACGTCCGCCGCCAGCGCGCTATCCAGCTCATCTCTCGACGCAAAATTACAGTATTTCAGCTCACTCATGCCAACTACGCCCGTCCTTTTCAATTAGCAAATCGGCCTTGGCCGGCCCCCAGGAACCGGCGTGATAATTCTTCACTTCCAATTGCTGTGCCTGCCAGGCACTTATCAACGAGTCACACCAACGCCAGGACTCCTCGATTTCCTCGCGACCGACAAACAGCGACTGGTCGCCGTGAATGACATCGAGGATCAAGCGCTCATAGGCATCGGGGATACGGGTCATCGTCGACGAGCCGAGAAAGTCGAGATTCAAATCCTGTTTAACCAGACCCATTTTTTCCTTGAGGCTCTGCAGTTTCGAGACCATCTGCATCGAAATGCCCTCATTGGGCTGCAAACGAATCACCAGGCGATTGGTGATATTGCCGCCCGCGGTAAAAATATTGTGAGGCAGGCCCTTATAGGCAATAACGATTTCGGTGAGCTTTTCCGGCATGCGCTTGCCCGTGCGGATGTAAAACGGCACCCCCGCCCACCGCCAGTTGTCGATGTGAGCTTTGATGGCGACAAAAGTCTCGGTATCGCTATCGGCATTTTCGCAGCCGTCTTCCTGCATATAGCCAGGCACCGCGTCGCCCTTTTGCCAGCCGGCGGCGTACTGACCGCGCACCGCGTGATCGGCGACATTACTGGCGTCGATGGTGCGCAGCGCCCGGAGAATTTTCACCTTCTCGTCGCGAATGGCCTCCGCGGTCATCGCATTCGGCGGTTCCATCGCTACCAGACACAGCAACTGCATAACGTGGTTTTGCACCATATCGCGCAACTGGCCTACGGTGTCGTAGTAACTCCAGCGGCCCTCAATGCCGACCGTTTCGGCCACGGTAATCTGCACGTGATCTATGCAGCTCTGGTCCCACTGGGTGTTAATAAAACGGTTGGCAAAACGCAGCACCAACAGGTTCTGCACGGTTTCCTTGCCGAGGTAATGGTCGATGCGATAAATATTTTCTTCAGCAAAATACTCGGCCACCACATCATTCACGTCGCGCGAACTCTGCAAGTCATGACCGATGGGCTTTTCGAGCACAATGCGGCAATCGCCGTTCAGGCAGTTCGCCTGCCCCAAATTTCGGCATATCGACCCAAACAAACTGGGCGGGGTCGCCATGTAAAAGATGCTGGTTCGCGACGCCGGCAGGCGCTCGGCCATATGACGGTAACTTTCCAGGTCAGTAAAATCGAGACGCATATAGTCAAAGCGCTCGGCAAAGGCCTGCCAGCAGTCGTCGCTCCAATTTTGCGGGTTGATATACCGCCTTACTTTTTCTTTAAGCAGCGCGACAAATTGCCGGGAATCCAACTCATCTCTGGCCAGCGCCACAATCCGCACCGACTTGGGCAACAGCTCGCAGCTCTGCAAATGATAGAGCGCAGGAAACAGTTTTCGCGCCGCCAAGTCACCCAGCGCGCCGAAAAAAATCAGATCGACATTGTCTTCCATCTCAGCCTTCACCCCTGTGCCTGCCCACGCAGCTGGCGCACCAACTCACCGGCCTCTGTCGCCAGCTCGGTGATAGCATCCCAGTCATTATTGGCGAGCAGGTGGTCGGGGGTTAGCCAAGACCCGCCGACGCTCACCACACTTTCCAACGCGAGATAGTCACCGATATTGTGCGGGCCAATGCCGCCGGTGGGGCAAAAACGCAGCTGTGGGAAAGGTCCGGCAATGGCCTTCAACACGGCCGTGCCGCCACAGGCTTCAGCGGGGAAAAACTTCAGGGTATTTATGCCGCGTTCCATACAGCGCATCACATCGCCGACGGTTGACGCACCCGGCACAAAGGGCAGTCCGCACTCGCTGCCGGCCCGCAACAGCTCGTCAGTAAATCCGGGGGTAAACAAGAATTCGGAACCCGCTGCCGCCGCCAACTCCACATCTTTGGCGCTACAAACGGTGCCGGCGCCGACAATGGCATCCGGCACCTCATCGCGAATACGTCGAATCGCCTCCAGGCCCTGCGCGGTTCTCAGTGTGACTTCAAGCACCCGAATCCCGCCAGCCACCAGTGCCTTGGCCAACGGCACCGCCTGGGCGATGTCCTTGATAACAATACCCGGCACGACAGGGGCCTGAGTTAAAATGTCTAAAGAGCTAAATTTCATCGCTTTTCCAAATATCGGTGATTAATGGCGAGACTCATGCGCGACCAAGCTTAGCCGCGCTCACTCGGGAACAGCACCGAGGCGCCCTCTTCCGCCGAGCTGATGGTGTTGCGGAAATTGGCAAACAACTCCCGGCCCACCCCCTGGCCGTCGTCGATACCGCTGCTGAAAACCTCTCGCGCGCGCCACTCCGCGGCGTCGACCAGACAATCCAACACCCCGGCATTGGCATCTAGGCGGATCATATCGCCGTCGCGTATCTTGCCGATGGCGCCCCCCGCAGCCGCTTCCGGGCTGAGGTGAATAGCCGCCGGCACTCTGCCAGAGGCGCCCGACATACGGCCGTCGGTCACCAGTGCAACCCGATAGCCTTTGTCCTGCAAGGAGCCAAGCAGCGGCGTCAACTTGTGCAGCTCCGGCATACCGTTAGCCCGCGGCCCCTGGAAGCGCACCACGACCACTACATCGCGATTCAGCTCGCCGGCGTCAAACTTGGCGGCCAACTCGTGCTGGCTATCGAGCACCAGTGCCGGCGCCTCAATGATGCGGTGCTCTTCACTCACCGCAGAAACTTTAATGACACTGCGACCGAGGTTCCCCTGCATCAAACGCAAGCCGCCCTCGCTGTCAAAGGCCTCGGCCACCGGCCTCAACACATCGACATCGAGGCTAGTCGCCACCCCAGCGCCCCAGCGCAGCTTGCCGTTTTCAAGCTGCGGTTCGCGGGGGAACTCCGCCATCGGCACACCCAAAATGGTCTGCGCATCGGCGTGCATTAAGCCCGCATCAAGCAACTGGGAAAACAAGCAGGCGGTACCGCCAGCGGCATGAAAATGATTAATATCGGCCTGACCATTGGGGTACACCCGGGCAAGCAGCGGCACGACTTTAGAAAGCGTGTCGAAATCATTCCAGTTCAGCATAATGCCGGCCGCCCGCGCCATCGCGACCAAGTGGATACAAAGATTGGTGGAGCCGCCCGATGCCAGCAGGGCAACAATGGCATTCACAAACGAGCGCTCATCAATGACATCGGCCATCGGCCTGGGGTCGCCGCCCTGCGCGGTGGTCCGGTTTAACAGCTGGCAGGCCTCTTGGGTCAGTGCCTCGCGCAGCGGCGTATCGGGATTGACGAAGGAGCTGCCGGGCAGCTGCATTCCCATCGCCTCCAGCACCATTTGGTTGCTGTTAGCCGTACCGTAAAAAGTGCAGGTACCGGCGGTGTGGTAGGACGCCGACTCGACCTCCAGCAACTCTTCCCGCCCCACTTTGCCCTCGGCAAACAGCTGGCGGACCCGCGCTTTTTCCTTATTGGGGATACCAGAAGGCATGGGGCCGGCGGGAATAAAAATACTTGGCAGGTGAGCAAAGCGCATGGCGGCAATAAACAGGCCCGGCACGATCTTGTCGCAAATCCCCAAGAAGGCCACGCCGTCGAACATCTGGTGCGACAGGGCAATCGCAGCGGCCTGCGCGATATTATCGCGACTGAACAGGCTCAGCTCCATGCCCGCCTGCCCCTGGGTTACGCCGTCACACATCGCCGGCACCCCGCCGGCCACTTGGGCCGTCGAACCGAGCTCGCGCAGATAGCCTTTGATCTTTTCGGGGTAGTCGGCGTAGGGCTGATGGGCCGACAACATGTCGTTGTAGGCGGTGACAATGCCGATATTCGCGGCATTCATCAATTTGATGCGCTGCTTGTCTTCAGATCCGCAGGCCGCGAAACCGTGGGCGAGATTACCGCAGCTCAGTTGTTTGCGCGCGGGCTGCAAACTGCGATTGACGTCGATAAGCGCCATAAAATCGCTGCGCGGCCCGCGGCTCCTCGCGACGATCTCAGCGGTCACTTTAGCAACCGTACTATTTACTTCAGCCATAACGCCAACCGCCCTGTGTGTAATTTTCAATCATAATAGCACTTCGGCAGCCGCAAAGATTAACATTTTTGTTCTTTTATTACATTTTACCAGTGCCGCCTCCACCACCGGCTCGGCGCACAATCGCCGATCAACTCTGCCTGGCGATCGGCACCGAAACGCGGAGTTAAAGCGGCTGGAGGCTGGAGGCTGGAGGCTGGAGGCTGGAGGCTGGAGGCTGGAGGCTGGAGGCTGGAGGCTGGAGGCTGGAGGCTGGAGGCTGGAGGCTGGAAATTAAGCCTCGTCGCTCGGGAAGCGCGTCGCGCGCAAGCTGTCTTTAATTTTCTTCAGGTGGCTTTGAAATTCCGGCCCGCGCCGCAGGGTCACTCCGGTTGCCAGCGCATCGAGCACCACCAGGTGAACAATGCGAGAGGTCATCGGCATATATTCATCAGTATCTTCGGGCACCGCCACGGCGATCAGCAAATTGCTGGCTGTTGCCAGCGGCGAGCCCGGTGCGGTTAACGCAATTACCGTCGCGCCATTGGCTTGGGCCAACTCCGCGATCTCCACCAGCTCCATGGTGCGACCGGTATAGGAAATAATAAAAAACACATCACCTGCCGCAGCCGAGGCCGCCAGCATCCTCTGCATCAGTACATCTTCGTGGAAGCTGACCGGCAAGTTGAATCTAAAGAACTTGTGCTCGGCGTCCTTGGCCACCGAGCTGGATGCCCCCAAACCAAAGAAATGAATGCGCCTCGCCTGGATCAATTGATCCACCACCCTAACGATCAAGTCTGGTGGCAGCTTGTCTCGCACCAGCGACAAGGTGCTGATCGTGCTGTTGAAAATCTTGCTGGTTGAGGTCTCAACGGAATCCCTCGCCTCAACATTTTGGCTGACATAGCGAATGCCACTGGCCAGACAATGGGCGAGGTTGAGCTTGAAATCGGGGAAACCGGTCGCATTAAATTTCTTGCAAAAGCGGTTTACCGTCGGCTCGCTCACCTGGGCAAGGCTGGCCAACACCGCGATACTCGAACGGGTCGCCGCCTCGGGATCGGCGAGAATTGCGCTGGCAACTTTCTTCTCCGACTTGCTCAAGTCGGGCATCGCATCGGCGATTAACGTCAATAAATTGTCATTGGCAGAAGCCATGGCGCTCACCTGTAGACGGACATCCACGGATCTTACCCAGCCACCCCAGCCATGTAAATTTATTACAAAATCTTCGGACGACCGCCGCGCGAAGGGAAACGCCTCAGCCCCTTACCGGAGCGCCACTATCGCCGCCAACACCCCCGGCGGCGCGCTCACTCCGCCGCTGCTGCGGAGTACCAGATCGGGGAGGTCCAGGCGCGCTCTTGAATCACCGGCGAATAAAACGGCTCGTCAGCCTCACTCAAACAGCATTTTCCAAACACATCGTCGCCCCAAGCGCCTTTGTCTTTGGCCAACTTAGTTGCCGCAGCGGCCTGGGCCTGACAATTGCTGGCAAAAGGGTCTACACCGAATTTTTTACACTGTAGCGTCGACCAGCGGCAGCTGGGGTTCTCGACAACACGGGCGTAGTAGAAGGCATTTTGGCCAGCGTCAAAACCAGGGTCTTGCCAAACCTTACACAGAGTCGCATAGCCCTCACCCTTTGGCGCGCAGCTCTGCGGGTCAACCGTCGCGCCGTTGTCGGGGTTGCCGGCCACTTCAAATACTTGCTCATGGGCAACGCCATTGGCGTCGCTCCAACCTTTAATAATTTGAATGCGCTGCAGGTCGTTGCCGGGGTTGCGCTGGGTGCCGGGATCTTTGGTCGCGGCCACCAGAAAGCGCGGTGCGCCGCTACCAGGCGCAGCCGGCAGGTCGCCACCCATTGGCACCCCCTGCTGGTAAGCCTTTGCCACCATATCGGCAGATTCACACAGCGACTCGTCGAGCTGCCAGCCACCAAAGAAGCGCACCACCGGGCGGGTGCCACTGGTGGCATAGGCCTCCTTGCGCCGAATACCGTCGAAGATCGCATCACGACGGTTCTCTTCAGCCCAGACCACGGCCAGGCCGCCGGCATTTGAGAAGAAGTGGTCCTGCACATTGCGGCTGCCGGCATCGCGACGCCCCAAGTGCCCCTCGTAGCTGGCCTCCTCGGTTGCGCCAGGCATCGCGCTGTGAGTATCTGTCGAGTCGATAAAGCCCATTTTAAAGGGGTTAATGCCCTCTTTTTGTTGATAGCTAACACCGGCCTTCAGGGCGTTGCGCACCATATTGCGCTGACCGAAGCTGTCGATGCTGACACTGGCGCCGCGCTCGGTTTGCACCTCGCCGCCGACGCTGCCCAGCATCGCCAAATTATCCGCCTTGATCTGCTCAAAATCGCAGAGCTCGTCCTCGGTACCTACCCCGCGTCCCAGCAGGCGATCAAAACGGCACTCCGAGGCGCCCTTGTGCTGTACCAGTTCTACCACCGGCTCAAAGGCCAGGCGATCAATCGCCTCCTGCTCATTGCGCGGATCGGGAAACATTAGGCCACCGGCGAGGTTAGAGTTGTGTGGAATCGTCATCACGTCACAGCCGCTGTCGCTGTTCCAGCACTCCTCGCGCAAATGCTGCCACAGGTTTTGAAAATTGTACGCGCCGGTGTCGTAGGCCGATATCGGTCGGTCTATGACATTTTCATTGCGAAAAATCACATTGCGATGGAGGTTGCTGTAGTTCGGCGCGTCGGTGTATTCATAGCCAACAAAGGTGGTAAAGCTACAGGCCTCGCTGCGGTCGTAATGCGCCTCGGCCGCCTGCTGTTCGTCGCGCCAGGCCTCCAGCTCCGCCTTATCACAGTCCGCCAATTTGCAGACAAAACTCTTGGCCTTATTCAGGCTGGTATCAGCGACGCCAATCTTGGACCAGTAATCCGCGGCCAACAACTGGGCGATATAAATCTGGCTGCGCGTGGCAATACAGCCGGGAAACCAGTAGCCGAGTGTAAAAGGGTCACTGGTGCAGATTTTAATTGGCCCTAAAAATTCGGCGTGATCGGTGACCGCCATAAAATCCAGAGGGCGCTCCAAGGTGACTCGCCGGGTTTGCTCGCCGTCGAAATCGGGCAGGCTAATCGCCTCGCCCTTGCCAAAGCGGTAGGCATCCCAGGGGGTATTGCGCTGGCTCGACACGTAGGAGTCA
>JBFKEA010000043.1:0-13378 GCA_041619375.1 Spongiibacter sp.
AACAAATCGAGGCGCTTGCGAATCTCCAGCAAACCGCCCTTTTCGGGACGATCAGCAGGCGGCAAATTATCCCACTTAGGCCCACCGACCGCGCCCAGCAAAATAGCATCGGCCGCTTCACATTTGGCAAAGGTTTCATCGGGTAGGGCCCTGCCCACCGCATCAATTGCCGCGCCGCCAAGCAGCGCCTCATCCAGTTCCAGCTGCAAGCTGTGCGAAGCATTAACAGCTTCCAACACTTTGCGAGCCTCAGCCATAATTTCTGGGCCAATGCCGTCACCGGCCAACATTAAAACCTTGCGTGCAGTATTCTCAGACACGATTTCTGTTCCTGTATTCATTCAAAAAAGCGTTACGCAGAGTGCTCGCGAAACAGCCAAGGGGCTTTCTTCTGCCACGCCTGCTCAAACTCGGCAATGGCATCTGCGTCTTGCAGGGTCAAACCAATATCATCGAGACCATTGATTAGACAATGCTTGCGAAAAGCGTCGACTTCAAAGGCGATTTCGCGACCGCCCGGCGTGCGAATCGTCTGTGCCGGTAGGTCAATCAGCAGCTGATAGCCTTCCTGCTCATACATCGCCACAAACAGCTCATCGACAACCGAGGCCGGCAACACAATCGGCAGCACGCCGTTTTTAAAACAGTTATTAAAGAAAATATCGGCAAAGCTCGGCGCGATCACACAGCGAAAACCGTAATCTTCAAGCGCCCAAGGCGCGTGCTCACGACTGGAGCCACAGCCGAAGTTCTCCCGGGCCAGCAGCACAGAGGCGCCTTGGTAACGCGGCTGATTTAACGGGAAATCGGGGTTCAGTGGCCGGCCACTACAATCGGCTCCGGGCTGCCCCTCGTCAAGATAGCGCAGCTCATCAAACAGATTGGGGCCAAAGCCGCTGCGCTTGATCGATTTGAGAAACTGCTTGGGAATAATCATATCGGTGTCGACATTGGCGCGATCCATCGGTGCCACAAGACCGTCTAACTGGGTAAATGCTTTCATCGCGCTCTCCTTAATTCCACTCACGTACATCGACAAAATGTCCGGCGATCGCCGCCGCAGCAGCCATCGCCGGGCTAACCAAGTGTGTGCGCCCGCCAAAGCCCTGGCGACCTTCAAAATTACGGTTCGAGGTCGATGCGCAGTGCTCGCCGGCACCGAGCTTGTCCGCATTCATCGCCAGACACATAGAACACCCAGGCTCACGCCACTGCAGGCCCGCGTCGACAAAAATTTTATCCAAGCCTTCGGCTTCGGCCTGCTTCTTAACCAAGCCAGAGCCCGGCACCACCAAAGCCTCTTTCAGGCTGGCAGCGACTTTCTTGCCCTTCACCACACTGGCGGCCTCGCGCAAATCCTCAATACGGGAATTCGTACAGGAGCCAATAAATACTCGATCGAGCTGGATGTCGGTAATAGCCTGCCCGGCACGCAAACCCATATAAGTCAGCGCCCGCTCGCAGGCACTGCGCTTAGCGGCATCACTAAAATCTTCGGGAGCAGGCACACTGGCACCGATCGGCAACACCATTTCTGGGCTTGTACCCCAGGTCACTTGCGGGGCAATCCCGCTGCCATCGAGTTCCACAACGGCGTCAAAATGTGCACCTTCATCACTGTGCAAGGTTTTCCAGAAAGCCACTGCCTGCTGCCACTCTTGCGCATTCGGCGCAAACGGACGCCCCTTAACATAGTCGATAGTGATGTCATCTACCGCAACCATACCAACGCGCGCGCCGGCTTCGATCGCCATATTGCAGATCGTCATCCGACCTTCCATGGACATGTTGCGAATCACCTCGCCGCCAAATTCAATGGCGTAGCCGGTACCGCCCGCGGTGCCAATCTTGCCGATCACCGCCAGCACCACATCTTTAGCAGTTACGCCAGCGCTCAGTTCGCCATCGACGCGCACCAACATGTTTTTGCTTTTTTTCTGAATCAGGCACTGGGTGGCCAGCACATGTTCAACCTCAGAAGTACCAATACCGTGAGCCAGCGCCCCTAGGGCACCGTGGGTGGCGGTGTGAGAATCACCGCATACTACCGTCATCCCCGGCAGAGTAGCGCCCTGTTCCGGACCGACTACATGCACAATCCCCTGACGCTCATCGTTGATTGAAAATTCGGTAATGCCGAATTCCTCACAGTTGTCGTCCAAGGTCTGCACCTGAATACGGGACACCTCATCTTGGATACCACTCACCCCGCCACTGCGCTCAGCCAGCAGCGTCGGCACGTTGTGGTCCGGGGTCGCCAGGTTAGCACTGGTCCGCCAAGGTTTGCGGCCCGCCAGGCGCAAACCCTCAAAGGCCTGCGGCGACGTGACTTCATGCACCAACTGTCTATCGATGTAAATCAGCGCCGTGCCGTCATCGCGCTCTTTCACCAAGTGCGCGGCCCATAATTTGTCGTAGAGAGTCTGTGCAGCCATGAGCAAATCCTGAAACATTGAGAATTGCTGCAATTTTACGCAGCGCAAAGCAATAAAACAAATTCATATTTTTCATTATTTGCATTCCATTTAGGAATGGATAAACTTAGCCCCATGGATACACAATCACTACAAGCCTTCCTGAGCGTTGCCGAACACCAGTCGTTTTCCGCTGCGGCAACACAACTGCACCTCACTCAACCGGCCATCAGCAAACGCATTGCTACGCTGGAAAAACAGCTGGATTGCCGCCTGTTCGACCGCATCGGCCGCCGGGTCCACCTCACCGAAGCGGGGCGCGCACTGCTACCCGAGGCGCAGAAAATTTTACAGGACATCCGCGAGGCACGGCGGCGTATCAGCGACCTGCGGGGAAGCGTCTCGGGCCGTTTATCGATGGGCATCAGCCACCATATTGGCCTTCACCGCCTGCCACCTGTGCTGCGCGAATTCAGTCAGCGCTACCCCGATGTGCAATTGGATATCGACTTTATGGATTCAGAACAGGCCCATCACCGGATCCTGCACGGCGAGATGGATCTGGCGGTCATCACACTGTCCCCAAGCCAGGAGGAGCACCTCAGCTTTTTACCGGTATGGGAAGACAAACTCACCGTCGCCGTTGCCAAAGACCACCCACTGGCAAGCGCGGGCCAAGTGACAGCGACCATGCTCAGCCAGCACACCGCTCTCCCCCCGGGACTAAACACCTATACCGGCCAAATCATCAAGCAACTGTTTGACGACGCCGGCCTAAAGATGACCATTGGCATGTCAACCAACTACCTAGAGACCATCAAGGTGATGGTCAGCATCGGACTCGGCTGGAGCATTCTGCCCGACACTCTGCTTGACGACACAGTGGTCGCGTTGGAACTGGAGGGCTTGCAGCTAAGTCGCACCTTGGGCTGCGTTCACCACCGCAACCGCAGCCTGTCGAATGCCGCCGAGGCGTTCATTGATTTGCTGCCACATATGAGCACCTCAGGGCGGGGACAAACGGCCAAATAATTCGCGCATCCTGTCGCTGGTGTCGGCGTCGCTAAAAATGCCCGGGTCGCCAACGTCGACATAATGCGGTGGAATGGCCTGCGCCGCGATCAGTTTTTTCGCTCCCACATCGCCACCCAGGCGAGTCAAGGCGGGCCAAAAATGCCGCCCGAACGCCACCGGATGACCCTGCCTGCCCGCGCAGCGAGGTACGACAATAGCCCCCGCAGCCGCCTGCTCAGCGACCTTGCGAATAGACGAAATGCGCAGCAATGGCAGATCTGCCGGCATTACCAAAACCGCCGCTGGCAGCTGCTTAAGGTTAGCCGGTGCGAGACAATCCGCCGGCTCGGCGCCGAAATGCGCGAGTAACTGCGCAACACCATCGGCCAGTGAATAGCCCATTCCGCCTTCTGCCCGCGGGGAATACAGCCGCTCCGCTGCCAGCGCATTGAAATAAGGGTTCTCAGCATCGCGCGCGGCGCTCAGCACCACAAAACTGTTAAGGCCGGCTTTGCCTGCCCGGCGCACCAGTGCGGGCAACAACCTGCCGCCTTTGGGCATCTCGACCAAGCGCTTATCGCCGTCACCGTAGCGCCGGCTGCAGCCGGCAGCCAGAATAAGCAGTGGCAGTGGCAGTGGCAATGACATATCCGCTAACCACCACTACGGCGCAGTTTCGTTAGCTCGGCCATCACCGCCACCGCAATCTCCATCGCGGACTTGCTGCCGATACTCAAGCCCACCGGCGCATGCAGGCGATCGATCTGCGCAGGACTGAGGTCGAGCTGCAACAGCCGCTCACGACGCTTGGCAGAGGTGCGCTCAGAGCCCAGCGCGCCGACATAAAAACAGTCCTCGCGAAGCGCCTGCATCAACGCCATGTCGTCGATACGCGGATCGTGGGTCAGAGTAATTACCACACTGTGCTTATCGCGAGCGTGCTGTACAACCGCATCGTCCGGCATCGTCGACAACAGCTCCACCCCTTTCACCGGCCACTGTCGGCGCCGATCTTCTCGCGGATCACAAACCAGCACTCGGTAGTCCATTGCTGCCGCGATCTCTGCGATGCAGCGCGCCAATTCGTTTGCCCCCACCAGCAAAAGCTGAAAGCGCGGCCCGAAATCCTGCCGCAAGCTGTCATCACTCAAGGCCAGCGGCAGACACTGATCCAGCGGCTGCAAACGCCACTCACCCGTTCGAAGGTCAACCTCTCTACGCATCGCCCGACGGCCATCGAGAGCCGCCAGCAGTTGCCGCACGTTCGCTAAATGTCGCTCGCCTAAGGGCTCCACAAATACCCGCATTCGACCGCCGCAAGGCAGACCAAAACGCTCGTTCTCCTCGGGGCTAACTCCGTACTCCAGCAGTTCGCAGCCAGCGACCGCAAGCACGCCCGCAGACAATTTTTCCAGCATGTCATCTTCAATGCAGCCTCCAGACAAAGAACCGGTCAAATGACCACAATCATCCAGAAATGCCAGCGAACCCAGTGGCCTAGGCGAAGCCCCAAAGGTTGCCGCAATGGTACACAGCCACCCCGCCCGACCTTCAGCCAAGGTTGCCGCAACTGCGGCCAACACCCGTTGATCTGTATTCTTCACAATTTCTCTCTACACACGCCCGACGTAAGCAGGGGTCAGATAAAACTTTCCCACGATATTGTGCCCGAAAATAAAAAACGCCTCATATAGCGGCGTTTTCCTTGCACTGCTTGCGCAACTCAGTACCAGCGATATGTACCTTGAATGGCAAAAGAGCGCGGTGCTTCGACAAAGCCATAATGACTCACACTGCCGAAGATATTGCTCGCCAGCGGCGTGTCGTTGGAGTATGAAATAACGGTTTCATCCGTCAAGTTCTTCGCCAACAGGGCCACTTCCCAACCCGCAGAGACATCCGACACAGCCAAGCGCCCATTGAACTTCTGGTAGGCATCCTGCTCCTGACTGGGGTCGAGGTTCTGCGAAGAGTTATAGTCGCCGGTAAACACCATATCCAGACCGCCGCGCAGCTCAATATCGCTGGTCAGCATGGTGGTGTAAACCAGAGTTAGATTACCGGAGTAATCAGCCACATACTGGTTGGTCTTACCCTTGTAGTCACAGTACTCAACACCGTCAACAACGCTGTCGGAGGGCTGACCCTGATAGCACTGGCCGTTGTCATAGTCGGTGAACTCAAAGTCCAAGAAGGCCAAGGCACCGGTCAGCATCAGGTTTTCGGTCAACGCCATACGGCCGTCGAGCTCGATGCCCATGGTCGTCGCCGCGCCGGCATTGCCGACGTTAAAGCCCAGCGTGCCATCAAAGATACTCACTTGAAGGTCGTCATACTCGGTGTAAAACGCCGCAATATTCAACTCAGCCGCACCATCGAGCAACGTAGTTTTAGCACCGAACTCCAGGCTGGTTGCCTGCTCTTCGTCATACTCAAAACTACCCACCAGAATAATCGGGTCGCTATCCGGGTTTTGCAGCGGACGAATCACGTTTGCTTCCGGCGATGCGTTGGAACGCGCATCGTAACCACCCGACTTAAATCCACGAGACAGAGTACCGTACAACATCACATCGTCGCTGAAGTCATACTGAAGGTTCAACGACGGCGAGACATTTTGCTCGGTACGCTCACCTTTCAGGTCGTGACGCTCGGCAGAGAAGTTTTTGGCAACAACGGTATCGATCTCGCCTTCATCTGGGCGTGCACCCGTGACGATATTGGCAAAATCAAGCTTACGTGAACCGCTTTTCTCTTCATGTGCATAACGCAGACCCAGGGTTGCCCGGAACAGATCCGTGACATTCCAAGTCGTTTGCAGGAAGACCGAGAACAGCTCTGTCTCAGTGGTAAAATTACGCGGCGTTCCCAAGTCGCGAATCTCATCACCGGCGTCACCAATACCGCCGAAGCCTAGCTGCACCAAGCCACCCTCGGTATCAAACGGAGGACGCTCACCGCGCGCACCACCTTCCTGCAAGTCAGCAGCGTTCAACAGCTGCGGCAGAATATCGCTTTCTACACGGATGCTGTCAAAGAACTCCAGCTCACTTTTCTGGTAGAAGCCCCCGGCGATGAACTCAAAGGTTTCGCCCACAGGAGACACCCAGCGAAACTCTTGGCTGAACTGGTCGTAAGTTTCTTCCGCACCGACGCTAAATACCGAGGCACCAGTAAAGTCACAGTCACACAACTCTTCAGTGTCATAACCGAGAATACCGGTGATGAATGTGAACTGGTGACCTTCGCGGTAGTAGTCAACGTTCAAGGTCAGGTTCTGCGTATCGTTGTAGCTGTAGTCACCGTTGGAAGAGCGCTTGTAATCTTGGTAGTTGTTAAGCACCGATGAATCGGCATCAACGTCCACCAGTGTTACCGGACCCACGGCAATGGTAGTGCGGTCCAAAATTTCCGCATAAGTACGGCCATTGAACGAGCCTGTTTCAGACGTTGACGGCTGGTCATTAATGATCTCAATCTGACGGCCATTAACGTCGAATTTGCCCGCTTCCAATTTCAGTGCGGCAACCAGATTTTCTGTTGCGTCCCACTCAAAAATGGCGCGAATTGTCGCCTCGTCGCGGTTGGGCTCATCGCGGTTGAGCGTCAAGTTTTCAATGTGACCATCGATATCGCGCTTGCGAACTGCCAGACGCGCGCCAATGGTGTCAGTCAAAGGACCAGATACAATGACATCCAAAATTTGTTCATTAAAGTCCGGCTCGTAGGTTGCCGACACACTGCCTTCAAATTCTTGACCGGGGCGAGCGGAAATCAAACTCAGGGCACCGGCAATACTGTTTTTACCAAACAGAATATTTTGTGGGCCACGCAGCACTTCCACACGCGCCAAATCGAGGAACGGCGCGCGGGTCAACTGAGCCCGACCGTAGCTGACGCCATCAAAGTACATACCCACGGACTGCTCGAAACCGGGGTTAATACCGGAACCGATACCGCGAATATAAATATTGGTGCCAATGCCGGTTTCCGACATAGTTAAGTTAGGCACGTAGGCCTGCAGGTCTTCGACTTTGCCGATACCCGCTTCAGCCATTTTTTCGCCGCTGACGGCATTTACCGACACCGGTACATCCTGCAGACTTTCTGCACGTAGTGTCGCGGTTACAATAACTTCTTCAAGAGCCGGCGCTGCCAACAGCGGCGATGCAGCTACAGAAACTGCTGCAGCCAGGGCAGAACGTCGAAAGCGCGCTAATGATTTATTCAAGGTCATATGACCTCCAGATGCCTTGTTTTATTATGACTGACCCCACCGACACGAGCGCATCGATGTTGTCCCCTCCAGATTCCACCAGCTATAGAGCTGGCAGTATAATGTGATCGCCGACAACATATAACAAATCGGCCGACCACGCAATGTGATTTAAAGCTTAATCGTCTGTCACAGAGCAGTTCAATAGCAGAATAACAAAGGCGCCGCACTTATGCGGCGCCTTTGTTGAATACTTCGATATTTACCAACGCAAACTCGCCTGCAGCGCAAGACTTCGCGGTCTTTCAACAAAGGCATAATGGTTAACACTGCCGAAGCTGCTATTCGCCAGCGGCGTATCGTTGGAATACGACACCACCTCTTCGTCGGTTAAGTTTTTGCCCACTAAAGCCACTTCCCAGCCTTCATTTAAATCGGCAATCGCCAGGCGCATATTAACCTTCACATACGCGTCCTGTTCTTGGCTTGGATCAAGGTTCTGCGAAGAATTGTAATCATCGGTAAACACGAAGTCGGTCGCCGCACGAAATTCCATCGCATCGCCAAAGCTGTGGTTGTAACTCAGCGCAACATTGCCAGAATATTCGGCGACGTATTGATTGCTCTTACCCTTGTAATCACAAAAAGCAACACCGTTGACCACGCTGTCGGGGGTTTGTCCCTGATAACATTGGCCGTTCTCAAACTCGGTAAATTCGAAATCGAGGAAGGCGATCGCCGCACTCATTGTCAGCTCGTCGGTCAGCGCCACTCGACCATCGAATTCTAGGCCCTGGGTTTCTGCCTTACCGGCATTGCCGACATTAAAGCCCAGTGTGCCATCGAAGATACTCACCTGCAGATCATCGTATTGGGTAAAAAACGCGGCGACGTTCAGCTCGGCGCGGCCATCCCAAAAGCTGGTTTTGGCGCCAAGTTCAAAACTGGTGGCTTGCTCTTCGTCGTATTCAAATGAGCCTAAAATCACATTGCCAGCCGCGTTGGGGGCGGCGCTGGGCGAGGCATTGGAGCGGGCATCAAAGCCGCCTGATTTGTATCCGCGGCTCGCCGTTGCATAGACCATCATCTCGTCAGTGGCATCCCACTGCACGTTGATTGACGGCGCCAGCTGCTCGGTGTCCTGAACGTCATTTAAATCGTGACGCTCTATTTTAAACACCCCATCCAACACACCATCCACCGTTCCCAGCGGGCGTTCATTACCCTGCAAATCGGCGACGGTCAGGCTTCTCGCGCCTTTTTTCTCCTCCTCGGAATAACGCAGGCCGAGGTTTGCACGCAAACGCTCATTGATATTCCAAGTGGTTTGCCAAAACACCGACCACAATTCGGCATCGGAGCTGAAATAACGCGGGGTGGTGGTATTGGCAATCGAATCACCTGCGGCCTGCGATCCGGTGCGCAGCGCTACTGCAGTGGGGATGATCGCACTATCAATAACAATGCTGTCATAAAAATCGAGATAGCTGGTCTGGTAGTAGATGCCGCCTATATGCTCAAAGGTTTCCCCTACCGGCGATGCCCAACGAATTTCCTGACTGTACTGTTCGTAGTCCTCATTAAAGGGCACGCTGAAGACATTCGCCCCGGTAAAATCGCAGTCGCACAGCTCGTCAAATTCATACGCCAAAGCAGCCGTAATCAGCGTCAGCGTACCCTCGCCCAGCGCGTAATCGATGTTTAGCGTAAGGTTGCGCGTGCGGTTATTACTGTAGTCGCCATTGGACGAGCGCTTGTAGTTGAGAGTGTTATCCATGGTTGACGGGTCAGCGCCAAACTGGGCGACAAGAATCTGGGTATACGTTGCCCCGCCAAACGCCGCAATAGACGACGGTTGGTCATTTACAATTTCGATCTGGCGACCGTCGACATTAAATTTTCCCAGCTCGAACTTCAGCATAGCGGTTAAATCTGCGCTGGCATCCCAGTCCAAAATCGCGCGAAACGTGCTTTCGTCGCGCCCCGGCTCATCGCGATTGAGCGTTAGGTTTTCCATATAGCCGTCCATCGCCCGTTTTCGCATCGCAATGCGCGCACCGAGATTGTCGGTCAGCGGACCGGAAAGCACCAGATCGACAACCCGCTCTTCATGCGCCGGCTCATAAAGCACCGACACAGAGCCCTCTTGCTCATCACCGGGACGGGCAGAAATAAGACTCAGGGCACCGGCGATGCTGTTCTTGCCATAGAGGATATTCTGTGGACCGCGCAGCACCTCGACACGCGCCAAGTCCAGGAATGGCGCTCGGGTGAGCTGCGCACGGCTATAGGAAACGCCATCAAAATACATGCCCACCGACTGCTCAAACCCAGGGTTGATGCCCGAGCCGATGCCGCGGATATATATATTGGTACCAATGCCGGTCTCCGACATTGATAAGTTGGGAACATAGGCCTGCAAATCTTCAATTTTGTCGATACCGGCCTCTTGCATTTTCTCACCGCTAACCGCATTGACCGACACAGGCACATCTTGCAGGCTTTCGGTGCGAAGTGTTGCAGTGACCAGTACTTCTTCTAAGGCAGGCGCCGCGACAGCAGTCGAAACTGCCCCCGAAGCCAGCACTGTCGAACCAACAACCATTGAGCATACACGTAGTATCTTCATTTACAGACTCTCCCAAGAACCGCTTATTGTTGTAGTTACGTCTCGTGACAATTTCTGCTTTTGCTTGTTCTATTTCTATCGCGCGCGATCATCACCGGTTGCAGTGTATATAGTCGAATATAGCTGTCTAATGTGGTTTTTACCTATGAACAGCGATAAATGATGCCAGTTTTTAGAGAAATACCTCAAAAAATACCCATTTCCAATCCGGCTACCAGCGCTTCGGCCAGCTCTCGGGCTGCATCGATGTCGGCCGCCGCAGGCGCCCCTCGGCAAATTACCGGATCGGCTACCGCTTTAAGTTTCAAGCCGCGGGCAATTGCCTGCAACGCTCGCAGAGCGCCGCTGCCATCGTTGCCGGTGCACAAGTAAACAGCATAAGGGCGCAGCAACTCGCGCGCGTTAGCGGGATAAAAACAGCGGTCTAAAAAATCCTTGGTTCCGCCAGGCAGCGCACCAAAATTTTCCGGGGTGAACAGCAATAGTCCCTCACACCACAATAAATCGCGCGTCCCCGCCTCTGCCGCACGCCGCAACACCACCTCGCCACCGGCTTCGCGCGCGGCTGCCGCCGCCGCGTAGGCCAATATTTCATTGCGCCCCGACTGGCTGTGATAAACAATTAATAATTTTTCCGCGGCCACACTCGGATGCCCTCTTAGAATTTAAAAAGCGGTTCACCTCAGCCTATCGCAGCGGCTAAGATTATGCAGCAAGCCTGCGGCGACCATAGGCCGCAACTCACTTTACGGAGAGTCAATGAAATACCTTCATACCATGGTTCGCGTCGCAGACCTGGACGCCTCAATGCACTTTTACTGTGACCTACTCGGCCTGCGAGAGGTATCGCGTTACGATAGTGAAAAAGGGCGTTTCACTCTGGTCTACCTCGCCGCTGACGACGATGCCGCCAGTGCCGAAGCCAGCAAGAGTCCTACGCTGGAGTTGACGTACAACTGGGATGCCGAGCACTACCAGGGCGGAAGAAATTTTGGCCATTTGGCCTACCGCGTCGACGACATCTACGCCCTGTGTGAAAAGCTGCAAGCGGGTGGCGTAACGATTAGCCGGCCGCCGCGCGACGGCCATATGGCGTTTGTGCGCTCCCCCGACAATATCTCAGTGGAACTGCTGCAAGCCGGCGAGCCACTGGCTCCGCGTGAACCCTGGCTGTCGATGACCAATACCGGCGAATGGTAAGCGCGCTAAAATAGCCCGAAAAACCACCCGCCGCTTTGCAGATCCTCTTCGCAACGCGCCAGTTGAGCCCCGTAGCTTTGCGAGCGCGCAGACACCTTGCCCGCCACTCGCTTTAACCACGGCTTGGAGGAAAATGTGCGGCGCTTAAAGCCGCCATGCCCCTCGTGATAGGCCAGATACAGCGAGTACGCATCGCTGCTGGCAATGCCCAGGGTGCGGCTGCTGACATTGTTGTACCAACCGATAAAGTCAATGGCGTCGTCAAAGTCATCGCGGTCGGCGCCCCAATTGCCCGATTTATTTTTGTACCAATCCCAGGTGGCGTCTTTCGCCTGCGGGTAACCGTAGGCATCTGACATGCGCCCTGCAGGAATGAAGCCCAGCCAGTATTTTTTCGGCGGTTTGGCTTTGGCCACATAGGCCGACTCCTGATACATAATCGACATCATAATCGGGATCGGAGAGCCCCAGCGATCGGCAGCCTCCCGCGCGCTGTCATACCAGTCGTCTTTCTCGCGAAAAATATCACAGATATCTCCAGCGTTGCGCGGCGGTGCCGTTGTACAGGCACTGCTGAGCAACAACAACGCCAATAATAGTAGGCGCATGAGCATTAGCCCTCTCCTTCAGATAGCACTGCCAACAGCGCCGCCTCATCAATGACTTTAACCCCCAGCTCCTCGGCCTTGCGCAATTTAGAGCCGGCATTGGCGCCCGCTGCCAAACAGTCGGTTTTCGCCGAGACGCTGCCGGCCACCTTGGCACCGAGCGCCTGAAGTTTTTCCTTGGCCTCGCTGCGGGTCATGGCCTCAAGGTTACCAGTAAGCACCCAAGTCTGCCCGGCAAGCGGCTGCTCGCCAGCCTCGCGGCGCTGCGGCTGTGGCCACGACACACCACAATCTCGCAACTGGGCAATTACCTCGACGTTGTGCTCACTGGCAAAAAAACTGTGGATGTGACTGGCAACGATGGGCCCGACATCGCCCACCTCGAGCAGCGCCTCATCACTGGCCTGCATCAAGGCGTCCAGACTGACAAAGTGCTGCGCCAAATTCAACGCCGTGGACTCGCCCACTTCGCGTATACCCAGAGCGTAAAGAAAGCGAGCGAATGTCGTTTTCTTGGAGGCCGCCAGGGCCGCTAATAAATTCTGCGCCGATTTGACCCCCATCCGCTCCAAGCTGCTGAGCTGGTCAACCGTCAAGCGATACAGGTCAGCCATGGTGTGAATCAAACCCGCGTCCACCATCTGCTCAACCAGCTTGTCACCCAGGCCATCGACATCCATGGCTTTGCGACTGGCAAAGTGTTTAATCGCCTCCTTGCGTTGAGCCGCGCATACCAAGCCACCGCTGCAGCGCAGCACCGCCTCACCCGGGGCGCGTTCAAGCTCACTGTCGCACACCGGGCAGCGCGTGGGTACGGCAATAGCGCGCACCGAATCGTCGCGACGCTCAGCAATCACTTGCACTATTTGTGGAATAACATCGCCGGCCCGGCGCACGACAACGCTGTCGCCGATTTTGACGCCCAAGCGGTCTATCTCATCAAAATTGTGCAGCGTGGCGTTGCTCACCGTTACCCCACCGACGAACACAGGCTCCAGCTTGGCCACCGGCGTCACCGCACCGGTTCGGCCGACCTGAAATTCAACGTCGCGCAGCAGGGTAATTTCTTCCTGAGCCGGAAATTTGTGGGCAATAGCCCAGCGCGGTGCGCGGGAAACAAAGCCGAGACGCGCCTGAAGTGCCAGCTCGTCAACCTTAAAAACGATACCATCGATATCGTAGGCCAGTGCATCGCGGCGTGCGAGTAGCTGCGAATAATACTCAACACAGGCATCGATGCCGCTGACCACGGCCATCTCCGCATTGATACGGAAGCCCCACTTAGCCAGCGCTCGCA
>JBFKEA010000044.1:0-13145 GCA_041619375.1 Spongiibacter sp.
AGTTTCTCAAATCGATCAAGCGCAGCGGTTTTGGCCCCAATCTGTTTGATGAGCTGCGCTATCTTGACGAGGGGCAGCCCGGAGCCGATTGTAGTGGCCGGCCACTGAACCCCGATTTCCCGTTAAATCAGCCGCGTTACCAGGGCGCTTCGGTGCTGCTGGCGAGGGAGAATTTTGGCTGTGGCTCGAGCCGTGAACACGCGCCTTGGGCGCTGGAAGACTACGGTTTTCGCTGTGTGATCGCACCGAGCTTTGCCGATATTTTCTTTAATAACTGTTTTAAAAACGGCGTGCTGCCGATAGTGTTGCCGGCCGAGGTGGTCGACGAGCTGTTTGTGGCGATGTATGAGCAAGAAGGGTATCAGTTGCGGGTTGATCTGCCGGCGCAGATAATTCGCACCCCGGATGGCCGTGAGATCGCCTTTGAGGTTGATGCCTTTCGCAAGCATTGCTTGGTCAATGGCCTCGATGATATTGGCCTGACCCTGCAAGACGCCGACGCCATTGCCGAGTTCGAGCAGGCGTGGCAGAAGAAATCTCCCTGGCTGTTTCGCGAGCACTCTGCGTAACGCTTTTTTGAATGAATACAGGAACAGAAATCGTGTCTGAGAATACTGCACGCAAGGTTTTGATGTTGGCCGGTGACGGCATTGGCCCAGAGATTATGGCTGAGGCTCGCAAAGTGCTCGAGGCAGTTAATGCTTCGCATAACTTGCAGCTGGAGCTGGATGAGGCGCTGCTTGGCGGCGCGGCAATTGATGCGGTGGGCAAGGCCCTGCCCGATGAAACCTTTGCCAAATGTGAAGCGGCCGATGCTATTTTGTTGGGCGCGGTCGGTGGACCTAAGTGGGATGCTTTGCCGCCTGCTGATCGTCCCGAAAAGGGCGGTTTGCTGGAGATTCGCAAGCGCCTCGATTTGTTCGGTAATCTGCGTCCCGCAATTCTCTATCCCCAGCTGGCGGATGCCTCATCGCTCAAGCCCGAGTTGGTTGCCGGCCTGGATATCTTGATTGTTCGCGAGTTGACCGGCGGGATTTACTTCGGTCAGCCGCGCGGCATTCGCGAACTGGAGAATGGCGAGCGCGAGGGCTACAACACCTACGTTTACAATGAGTCGCAAATTCGCCGCATTGCCAAAGTGGCCTTTGAACTCGCGCAAAAACGTGGCGGCCGTCTGTGCTCGGTAGACAAGGCCAATGTTCTGGAAGTGACCATGCTGTGGCGCGAAGTGGTTGCCGATATGGCCAAGGACTACCCCGATGTGGAGCTGAGCCACATGTACGTGGACAACGCCGCGATGCAGCTGGTGCGCGCACCCAAGCAATTCGATGTGGTTGTGACCGGAAATATGTTTGGCGATATTCTGTCTGACGCCGCTGCGATGCTGACAGGTTCTATCGGTATGCTGCCCTCGGCATCACTGGATGTGAACGGTCGCGGTATGTACGAGCCCTGTCACGGCAGTGCGCCGGATATTGCCGGCCAGGGGATTGCCAATCCGCTGGCGACGATTTTGTCGGTAGCAATGATGCTGCGTTATTCGCTTGCGGAGCCCGAGGCGGCGCAGGCGATTGAGGATGCGGTTAGCCGGGTATTGGACAAGGGGTTGCGCACGGCCGACATCTATTCAGAGGGTTGCGAAAAGGTAGGTACCACGCAAATGGGTGATGCCGTGCTCGCAGCTTTGGCGGAAGGCTAATTACCGCCAGCGTCGCCCGCCGTGTTTTGCGGGCGCACAGTGAGCGCGTCGGGTATTTGGCGGCTCACCTTGATGAAGAGGAGATAGTGATATGAAAGTAGGATTTGTTGGTTGGCGCGGCATGGTCGGCTCGGTGCTGATGGGTCGTATGTTGGAAGAAAACGACTTCGATGGCATTGAGCCACAGTTTTTTACCACCTCAAATGTCGGTGGTCAGGGCCCGGATATTGGTCGGGAAATTGCGCCGCTAAAAGATGCTCATGATATTTCGGCGCTGGCGGAAATGGATGCCATTATTTCCTGTCAGGGCGGCGATTACACCAAGGCGGTTTTTGCCGATTTGCGCGCCAGTGGCTGGCAGGGCTATTGGATAGACGCCGCTTCGTCTCTGCGTATGAACGACGATGCCATTATCGTGCTGGACCCGGTTAATCTGGATGTGGTGAAGGATGGACTGCAGCGCGGCGTTAAAAACTATATTGGCGGTAACTGCACCGTCAGCCTGATGCTGATGGCCATTGGTGGGCTGTTTCGCGAGGGTCTGGTTGAGTGGGTCAGCGCCCAGACCTATCAGGCGGCCAGCGGTGCTGGCGCTAAAAACATGCGCGAATTGATCGCGCAAATGGGCAGTATTCGCGATGCGGTGGCGCCGGAGCTGGCTGATCCGCGCAGTAATATTCTCGATATTGACCGCAAGGTTGCCGAGGCGATGCGCGCCGAGAGCTTTCCTAGCAGTGAGTTTGGTCACGCGCTGGCGGGCAGTCTGTTGCCATGGATTGATACGCAACTGGAAAACGGCCAGAGCCGCGAGGAGTGGAAGGGTCAGGCGGAGACCAACAAGATTCTGGGTCGCGATGACTCGCCGCTTGCCATCGACGGCAACTGCGTGCGTATTGGCGCCATGCGCTGCCACAGCCAGGCGTTGACGATTAAGCTCAACAAGAATGTTGAACTTGCGGAAATCGAGCGTATTTTGGCTTCTGCCAATGACTGGGTAGATGTTGTGCCCAACGATCGCGACGCGACATTGCAGCGGCTGACGCCAACCGCCGTGACCGGCACCTTAAAAGTCCCCGTTGGCCGTTTGCGCAAACTCAACATGGGCGAGCAATACCTGTCGGCCTTCACCGTTGGCGACCAGTTGTTGTGGGGCGCGGCAGAGCCCTTGCGCCGCATGTTGCGCATTATTCGAGGTGATATTAGCTGATGGCAAATCTGGCAATTTTCTCTGCCGACAACCTCGAGGGGCAGCAGCTCCTAGAGGCCTTATCTGATCTCGATCCGGCTCCCCAGTCGCTGCGTTTGTTCAGCGCTGCGGCCTATGACGCGGAGCCGGCGATGTACCGCGGCCGGCCGCTGGATTTTAGGCCGCTAGAGGATGCCAGCTACAGCGACTTCGATATTGTGGTGTTCATGCCCGGGCCGCCGCTGCCCGACTGCGTGGATGCCGCCCAGCAGGCGGGCTGCCAAGTGCTTGACGCGTCAGATGTATTGGCTCAGCGCGGTGAGGCGCCGCTGTACTGTGCCACTGCAGAGCTACCTGCCGGTGCGCGCAGTATCGCCATCGCCGATGCGGTTAGCAGTCATGTTGCTGCTTTGTTGGCCTTGTTGCCGGCTGTGAAGCGCGTTGATTTGGCGGTTGCCCAGTCGGTGTCGACGGCGGGGCGTGATGGCGTGGAAGCGCTGGCCGCTGAGAGTGCGCGGTTGTTAAACGGGCAAACGCTGGAAGATAGCCCGCTGGCCGCGCAGATTGCCTTCAATGTGTTGCCAATTGCTGCAGTTGATAATGCTGAGGTTGAGCAAAACCTGAGTGCCTTGTTGGCGGGTGTTGATGGTGCGCCACAGGTGAACTGTCAGTCGATGATGGCGCCGGTTTTTTATGGCCACTGCATTATGTTGCGCGCCGAGTTTGATGAGGCGATAAAAGTGGGTGAATGCCGATCGGCGTTGATGGGCGATAGCCGCTTTCGTGTATTCCCTGGTGAGCATGGCGAGGTAGCAAGTCCCGCTGGCTTGAAGGGCAGCAATTGCATTGATATTGCCGAGCTCGGACTCGATCGCCGCAGTGACCGTGTTTTGCGCTGCGCGATAGTGGCGGATAATTTGCGCAAAGGTGTCGCACTTAACATTATTGAATTGTTGAAAATCTTGATAAAAAACGACATATAGCTAATATTTACGCATACTATCCTAGAACTATTCTAGATAAATAACGCCTGTAGTTTGCGGTCCACAACACTGCGCAGCTATTCAACATAATCGCTACTCTGGCTCGGTGCATGGCTGGGTCGGAGTCGCGCAGCATAAAAACGGTGGAAATATGAGGAAGAGTCTGGCCCAAGCGGTGCTGTTAGTGAGTGCCATGCATGGGAGTTTGGCAAGTGCCTTGGGGGTCGGAGATATTGCGCTGGCGTCTTCGCTCAATCAGCCGTTAAAGGCCTTTATCCCATTGCGGGACGTTGATGGCTTGGAAGCTGCACAGCTGCGTGTTGAACTGGCCGACAGTCAGGCATTTCGCAATGCAGGCGTTGATCGCAACCAATTTTTAACCGCCTTGGAGTTCTTTGTCGAAGTGGGCAGGGACGGGCGCGGTCGAATTGTCGTGACGACCCGTCAGCCGGTGGTCGAACCCTACCTCGATTTTGTCCTAGAGGTGCGCTGGCCCAATGGCCGAATGCTGCGTGAATACACAGTATTACTGGATTTGCCGGTTTTTGAGTCGGACGCAGCTCCCCCTCGGCCCGCTCAGGTGCCTGCGTCCAAGCCTGAAAACACTTCCTCCGTCGAGCGGGCGGCGCCTGTTGCGCGCGAGCCCGGGGGTTCTCGTGGTAGTGTCGTAGCGGTACCGCCGGTGCCGACTGCTGCACCGGCCGCCAGTGGGCTGCGCCCGCGTCCCGCGGCGCAGAAAACAGAATTGCCTGCCAGTGTCAGTGAAGGCGAATATCGTGTGCAGCACCACGACACCATGTGGCAAATTGCTGCGCGCCTGCGCCCGAGCTCGTATGTAACAACCGAGCAAACCATGATTGCGCTGCTGCGCAAAAATCCCGATGCCTTTATCGGCAATAATATTAACCGTGTGAAATCGGGCTATGTGCTTGTGGCGCCCTCTGCAGACGAGGCGAAAGCCTTGGATCAAAATGAGGCGCTGAAGGAGATTCGTCGCCAGGCTAGTGATTGGCGCGAGCGTCGCAGCAGTGCAGTAAAAGCTGCGCCCAGCGCGTCAGATAATGCCAAGCCGCTGGCGCCGCAGCTCGATGCAACCAAGGCTGCCGAGAAGCAGCCCGCTGCAGGCGAAAGCAGTGACGAGGTGCGTTTTAGTATTGGCAGTGCGGGTGATAGTGCCTCTGGCGAGCAAGTAGATACTCTGCGACAGCGCCTGCGCGAAGAGCGTGAAGTGCTGGAAAAGGTGCAGTTGGAAAATGCCAGTATGGCCAGCAGGGTGAGGGAAATGGAAAAGCAGGTTGATACCCTGCAAAAATTGATCGCCTTAAAAAATCGTGAGCTGGCGGCGCTGCAGTCCGGTCTTGCCGCACAGGCTAAGCCAGACAGCGATGAGATTGAGTTGCTGTCGGCGGAAATTGCCGAGGTGGAGTCTGGGCTACTTGAAGATCAGCAGGCGCTTGCCGAGCGCGAGGAGGCGATCGCTGCGGTGGTTGCTGAGGGTGCCGCGGGCGGCGACGGGATGAGCGACGGTGGGCCAACTGCAGGCAGTGGTGGCGGTGTGCCGCAGAATGACAGCCTTTTAGCCGATGCGGGTGCAGTGGGTGAGCTGGGTGCGGAGAGTGCGGAGAGTGCGGACTCAGCCCCGGTTGTGAATGCCCCCGCGGCTGCCAAGCCTTGGTATCAAACACGCCTTTATCAATATGTCGCAGGCGCGCTGGGCGCGTTATTGCTCCTGCTTGTCGCCCTGCGCCGTCGCGCTAAGCAAGATGTTGAAGCGGATAGTGCAGAAAATTTAGAGGATTTGCCGCCGATTAGCGCGGTGGATGATTTTGCCAATATAGACGTCGAGACGCCGGCAGACATTGCCAGCGAGGTATTTGATGAGTCGGCGGCTCAAGCACCAGAGGCCGCTGCCGATGACAGCGCGGCGCTTGATTTTGATTTTGACAGTCTTGATGACAGTGCGGACGGTAGTACCTTGGGCGAGGCCTGGGATGCCGAGTCTGCGCCGCAGGAGGAGCCTCAGGAAACTCTGCAGCCGCAGACCAGCGACGCGATTTCCGAGGCGGAAATTTACGTAGCTTATGGCCGTTACGATCAAGCGGCAAGCTTGTTGAAGAGCGCCATCGCCAATGAGCCTGATAATACCCAATTGCAACTGAAGTTGTTGGATATCTACCTTGATACCCGTGACCAGCAAGCCTTTTTAGATGGCTATCGTCAGCTTGAGGCGCTCGGTGATAGCGCGGCGTTAGCCCAGGTAAAAGAGTCGATGTCGGCCATTGAGGGGGTTAGTCATTGGTTGGATGATGATCGCGCTGACGTTGAGCCGGCTGCGGGCAACGCCTTGGATGACTTGGATGAGGAGCTGTCGTTTCTCGATGACGATGGCACAGCCTTCGCTGATTCCGGCGATGAGCCGGTTGAGCCGGCGTCAGTAGATGAGTCTGGTGCTGAATTGCAGGCCGAAGAGTTTAACCTCGAACTCGATGAGGATTTCGATCTCGATGCGCTGGCTGCTACTGACGCGGAAGAATTAACCGCGGAGTTTGACAGTGCGGATCGCCCCGTGGAGGGCGAAGAGGCGACTTCTGCAGACGAGGTTGAGCTGGAGCCAGAGGCTGAGTTGGGGCAGGCGTTTGAGGCCGAGGCAGAAGCCGGTTCGCCGTCGCCGCAAGCGGCGAGTGAGGATTTTGTCGGCGATTTCGAGCTCGACAAGCTCGATGATGTCGATCTGTCCAGCGCAACTACGGATAGCCCGCTTGCCGAAGAGAGTAGCGATAGCCTAGGGGCAGAGTTCAGCGATTTTGACTTCGATTTGGACAGTGCTGAGCTCGAGTCGCTTGAAGGCGTGAGTGAGAGCAAAGACGACGGTGTGGTCGAGAAGCGGGATGACACGGATGCGTTGGACTTGGACGATTTGGACTCCGCCTTGGCTGAGCTGGATGTCGAGGTTGCCGGCTTGTCGCTCGATGATGCCGATGCTGATGAGCAGCTAATCGATGCTCTGGTCGATGCCGACGCCGACGCCGACGCCGACGCCGACGTCGATGCTGGAGCTGAAATGGGCGATCGCAGCGACAGCGGCGAACAGCCACTTGATTTGGATGAATTGGTGTTTGATGAATTTTCCGCCGATGCGCTAAGTGATGATGAAATCAGCCCTTTGTCGGATAACGATGATATTGCCAATAAATTGGATCTCGCACGCGCTTTTGTCGATATGGGGGACGGGGACAGCGCCCGCGATATTCTCAGTGAGGTGTTGGTCGGCGGTAGTGACGAGCAGGTGGTTGAAGCAAAAGCGCTGCTAGATCAATTGAGTTGATGGATATTGATAGCGTCGAGCCCGCGGCTTTTGCTAGGGCCGATACCCATTTGCTGCCGGCGGGTAGCCGAATTGCGATGGCGTTGGAGTATCAAGGTAGCGGCTATCGCGGCTGGCAGAGCCAGGATAAGCCGAGAGTGGCCACGGTTCAGGATGCCCTGGAGGCTGCGATTTCTTCGGTGGCCGCTGCGCCGGTTTCGGTAATATGCGCCGGGCGCACTGATGCCGGAGTGCACGCAGCCCACCAGGTTGTGCACTTTGATGCGCCTACCGCTAGGAGTGCCAAGGCCTGGCTGGCCGGCAGCAACGCGCTGCTGCCCGATGATATCGCCGTGCGCTGGGCGGTACCGGTGGCCAATGATTTTCATGCGCGTTTTTCGGCAACGGCTAGGCGCTATCGCTATATTATTCTCAATCAGGCTCGCCGCGCCGCGCATATGGTAGGTGCTCTAACTCACGTTGAGTTGCCGTTGGATGCGCAGTTAATGCAGCGGGAAGCGCAGGTGTTGGTCGGTGAGCAGGATTTTAGCGCCTTTCGCGCCTCCTCCTGTCAGTCGCTGACCCCGATGCGCAATATACATTTTGTCAATGTGAGACGCTGTGGGCGCCTGGTGATTATCGATATTCAGGGCAATGCCTTCCTGCATCATATGGTGCGCAATATCGCCGGTGTGTTGATTGCGGTGGGTAGCGGCCAGAAACCGCAGGGCTGGACGGCTGAAGTGCTGGCCAGCCGCGACCGCAGTCAGGGCGGGGTGACAGCCAAGCCTCACGGCCTGTACCTTATTGATGTTCATTACCCCGCTGAATTTGCCCTGCCGGTGCTGTCGCCGGGGCCGGAATTTATCCGCGCCTTCGAAGGTGAATATGCGGCAGAAAGCGTGAATATTTGCTAGTATTGCCAGCCGTTTGGTGGCCTGGTTGAATCTAAGTGTTTCGTACCCGCGTAAAAATTTGTGGCATTCGCCGGCTCGATGACGCACTCGCGGCGGTAGAGGCCGGTGCTGACGCCTTGGGATTTGTGTTTTACGAGAAAAGCCCAAGGGCGATTAGCGCTCGACAGGCGGCGGACATTATCGCGAAATTGCCCGCCTTTGTGAGCACTGTAGGACTGTTCGTGAATGCGTCAAACGAGCAATTGCGCGAGGTTTTGCACAGTTGCTCGCTGGACTTATTGCAGTTTCACGGTGATGAAACGGCGGAATTTTGCGAGTCAGTAGGGCACCCCTATTTGCGAGCGCTGCGCATGCGCGACGGCATTGATGTCGCCGCTGAGGCGTCTCGATACAGCGGCGCGCGTGCCATTCTCTTGGACAGCTACAAGCCGGGGGTGCCTGGCGGCACCGGCGAAACCTTTGATTGGCAGAAAATTCCAACGCGCCGAAATTTTCCCCTGCTGTTGGCGGGTGGCCTTAACAGCGACAATGTGGGTGAGGCCATAGCCAGCTGCCGGCCTTGGGCTGTTGATGTTAGCGGCGGGGTAGAGCTCCAGCCCGGTATTAAGAGTCCCGAGCGTATTCGACAATTGATTCAAGCGGTCGCAGAAGCTGACCGACGGGAGTATTGAGTGACTAAGCAGTCAGAACCTATCGATTTTAGCCAGTTCCCCAACGCCGAGGGGCATTTTGGCCCCTATGGTGGGCGTTTCGTGTCTGAAACGTTGATTTTTGCGCTGGATGAATTGGCTGCTAATTATCAGCGATTGAGTAAGGACAAGGAGTTCCGTGCCGAATTCGATCGCGACTTGGCGTTTTACGTCGGCCGTCCATCGCCGCTGTATCACGCCGAGCGTTGGTCGCGCGAAGTCGGCGGTGCGCAGATTTACCTCAAGCGCGAAGATCTGAATCACACCGGTGCTCACAAGGTAAACAACACGATTGGTCAGGCCTTGCTTGCCAAATATATGGGCAAAAAAAGAGTGATCGCCGAGACCGGCGCGGGCCAACACGGTGTGGCTTCGGCGACGGTTGCCGCGCGTTTGGGCATGGAGTGTCAGGTGTTTATGGGCGAGGAAGATATTCATCGCCAGGCACTGAATGTATACCGTATGAAGCTGCTGGGTGCTGAAGTTATCTCGGTGAAATCCGGCTCGCGAACGCTCAAAGATGCGATGAATGAAGCGATGCGTGACTGGGTGACCAATGTTGATGACACCTTTTACATCATCGGTACGGCGGCGGGGCCACACCCCTATCCGATGCTGGTGCGCGATTTCCAGTCAGTGATTGGTCGCGAAGCGCGGGCTCAGCACTTGGAGCAAACCGGTAAGCTGCCTGATGCTTTGGTTGCCTGTGTGGGTGGCGGTTCGAATGCCATTGGTTTGTTCCATCCGTTTTTGAATGATGAATCGGTGGCCATGTATGGCGTAGAGGCCGGCGGCCACGGCGTTGCCACTGGCGAGCACGCGGCGCCGCTTAGCGACGGCCGTCCCGGTGTGCTGCACGGTAATCGCACCTATCTCATGCAAGATGAGGATGGCCAAATTGTTCACACTCACTCGGTGTCCGCGGGGCTGGATTATCCCGGGGTGGGGCCCGAGCATTCCTGGCTGAAGGATATCGGCCGGGTGAATTATGTTGCTATCAATGATGATGAGGCACTCGATGCCTTCCGCAAATTGACGTTAACGGAGGGCATTATGCCGGCGCTGGAGTCTAGCCATGCGGTGGCATACGCCGAGAAGCTTGCGGCGACGATGAGTCCAGAGCAAAGTATCGTGGTCAATTTGTCGGGCCGCGGAGACAAGGATATTCACACGGTTGCCAGCATCGATGGCATCGGTATTGATTGACGGGGAAGTACATTGAGTCGTTTAGTCCAGGTATTTGAACAGCTTGCCGAGCGCGGAAGAAAAGCGCTGGTTCCCTATGTCGTCGCCGGCGACCCAGGCCCGCAGCATACCGTGACCCTGATGCATGCGCTGGTAGACAGCGGCGCGGACATTATCGAGCTTGGCGTGCCATTCTCCGATCCGATGGCCGAGGGGCCAACCATTCAATTGGCCCATGAACGTGCCTTGGAGCACCATGTGTCACTGACGCAGGTTTTGGCAATGGTCGCTGAGTTTCGGCGGCGCGACGGTAACACGCCGGTGGTGTTGATGGGCTATACCAACCCGGTAGAGCGCATGGGCTACAGCGAGTTTGCCGAGCGTGCCCGTGCCGCAGGTGTTGACGGCCTGTTGACCGTCGACATGCCGCCGGAAGAGGCCGAGGAAACCAGCCGCCTGCTGAAAGACGCCGGTATGGATAATATCTTCCTGCTGGCGCCAACTAGCAGTGACCAGCGTATTGCAAAGGTGGCGGCGCTCGCCAGTGGGTATCTCTATTGTGTATCGCTAAAAGGCGTGACGGGAGCGGGGAATCTGGATATTGAAAGTGTGCGCGCGCAAATGCAGCGTATTCGCTCTCAAAGCGAGTTGCCGGTGACTGTGGGCTTTGGTATTAAGGATGGTGCCTCCGCTGCCGCTATTGCCCCGCTGTGTGAGGGCGTTGTGGTGGGCAGTGCCCTGGTGGATCGACTTGCGAAATGGGATAGCGCTAAGAATACTGAACAGCAAATCGCGGATGCGGTGGTGTTGATCGCCGATATTCGTAAGGCCATAGATGCGGTAGCTGACGTCTGAAGCGGCGCTGTATCGGAAGATAAAAACAAAATAGTAGACAGGAAAAAACAATGAGTTGGGTTGATAAAATTCTGCCCTCCGGGGTGCGCCGTTCGGAACCTTCTGAGAAAAGGAAGGCCGGTGGTGTGGTGCCGGAAGGGTTGTGGAAAAAATGCGTTAAATGCGAGGCGGTACTGTATCGCCCCGAGCTTGAGGCAAATCAGGATGTTTGTCCTAAGTGCGATCACCATATGCGCATTGGCGCCCGCCGGCGCATCGCCTTATTTCTCGATGAAGAGGGCCGGGAAGAAATTCTCAGTCATATCGAACCCGTCGATAGACTGAAATTTAAAGACAAGAAGAGGTACCGCGACCGGCTGACAGCCGCGCAAAAATCGACCGGTGAAAAAGATGCGCTGATCGCCTATACCGGTACCGTGAAGTCGGTTCCGGTGGTGGCGGTTGCCTTTGAATTTAATTTTCATGGCGGCTCCATGGGGTCGGCGGTGGGAGAAAAATTCACCCAGGCCGCGAATGTCGCGCTGAAAGAGCGCCGCCCGCTAGTGTGCTTCTCAGCCTCTGGTGGTGCGCGAATGCAGGAAGCGCTGATTTCGCTTATGCAGATGGCGAAAACCAGCGCAGTGCTGGAGCGTCTCAAGCAAAACGGCGTACCCTATATCTCGGTAATGACCGATCCGATATACGGCGGGGTGTCGGCGAGCCTGGCTTTGCTGGGGGATGTCAATGTGGCTGAGCCTGGGGCGCGGGCGGGATTTGCCGGTCCAAATATCATCGAGCAAACCATTCGCCAGAAGTTGCCGCCGGGCTTTCAGCGCAGCGAGTTTTTGCTGGAACACGGTGCCATTGACATGATTGTTCGTCGCGCGGATATGCGTGACACTCTGGCCAGAGTGCTGAGCAATCTCACTTACTATAGCAACTAGCAGGTCTGCGCCTTATGCGGTTTGTGCAATTGCAGGATTGGTTGCAATGGCTAGAGGCGCAGCATCCCCGCCAAATTGATCTCGGCCTCGAGCGTGTCGCTGCAGTGGTCGAACAGATGAACTTGTCATTGACTATGCCCGTGATTACGGTGGCTGGCACCAATGGCAAGGGCTCTTGTGTGGCGCTGCTGTCAGCGGTGCTTGCCGCTGCAGGCTATCGCGTAGGGGCGTATACCTCGCCGCATTTATTGCGCTACAACGAACGCGTGGTCATTGACGGTGACGCAGTGAGCGACGAAGCGCTAATGATGGCCTTTGACGCCGTTGACTGCGCTCGCGGCGACACCTCTCTCAGTTATTTCGAATTCGGTACTCTGGCTGCGCTGCAGCTTTTTTCCGCGTCGCAACCCGATGTGTTGGTGTTGGAAGTTGGGCTGGGCGGTCGCCTTGATGCGGTCAATATTGTCGATGCCGATATTGCGATTATCAGCTCAGTAGATCTGGATCACGAGGCGTGGCTCGGTAACGACCGAGAAACTATTGCCCGTGAAAAAGCCGGTATTGCCCGTCGCGGTCGGCCGCTGATTTTTGGTGACCCCCGTGACAGCGATGCTGTTGCCTGTGTCGCAAGCGAATTGCAGCTACCTTTTTACCAGCGGGGTGTCGACTTTGACCTGAGTGCTGAAGTGGATTGCTGGCATTGGCGCGGTAGAAGTCGCGATGGTGGTGCGCTGTCCTATGCGGCGCTGCCGCTGCCACAGCTGATGCTGGACAATGCCGCAACCGTCGTTCAGGCTGTTAGTCTGCTGTCTTTGGCGGTGCCAGAAAAAGCGATTCGCGACGGGCTTGAGGCCGCGCATGTCGCGGCGCGGGGTGAGTTGTTGCAGTTGCGAGAACACGCCTTGTTGCTGGATGTCGCCCACAACCCTGCGGCGTTGTCGCGCTTGTCCGCGCAGTTGCGCACGTTGCCTGTGACTGGGCGCGTGGTGGCGGTGTTGGCGGTGATGGCGGACAAGAATGTCGCGGGCAGTCTGGCTGAATTGGAGGGCCTCGTTGATCACTGGTACTTGCCGCCGCTGGCGGGAGTCGAGCGAGCCATGCCCCCGGAGCGGCTGCGTGAACATTTGCTGGTGGCGGGCGTGCCCGAGGCAGCGATAACACTGCCGACGGCGTTGGCGCAGTCGCTGCCAGGTATTCGAGCTGAGCTGTGCAGCGATGATTGTCTGGTAGTTTTTGGTTCGTTTTTTACGGTAGCGGCAACGATGCAGTTGATGCCCGCAACGGCCTTTGTGGAGAGCTTGCACTAATGATGAGACAGCGCTTGGTGGGGACTCTGGTTTTGCTTTGTGGCGGGGTGATCCTTTGGTCACTGTTGTTTACCGGGCCGGCAGAGTACAAGCTTGA
>JBFKEA010000045.1:0-13107 GCA_041619375.1 Spongiibacter sp.
GTGGGTGTCGCCATTGCGAAACGCTGTAGGCGTGAAGCTGTAGTGGTCGTCGATGTGGGCGATGACCTCGGCAAAGCTGGCGGTGCCGGCGTGGAGTTGGTCGAGAAGTGCCTGTTCGTTCATAGTGATTCCTGAGCGGGGAACATCGGGCCGGGGATTATAGAGGGAATGGCCGCGGCTTTCAGCCGCGGCGTGGACGGGCCCGGAGCGGCCCGTCGGGCTTACAGCATTTTCTTGGCGAGCTCCTGCATCAACGCATTCAGCGCCGCTTCGCGATCGCCGAGCAGGCTTTGGTAGCTGGCTAGCAACTCGCGTTTTTCCTGCAGCTGGCTCAGTTCACTGCCGTACTTGGACTGGATGTCGGTCTTGAGTTCGCCCTCGATCTCTTTCAGTCGTCCCTTTACTTCCTCGCCCAGCACGTCGCCGAGAATGCGGTCGAGATTGGATTTAAGCTTGATGATGGGGTTGTCGACACTGCCGCCGACCTTCATGTCCATGGCCAGCTGGCTGACGCCCTCCAGGGCCTTGGCCAGGCGCTGGGCCGTGGCGTTCTGCTGGCCGGCACTGCTGAGTAGCAGTTTGGCCTGACTGACCAGGCCGTTGACCGACCCGCTGAGGTCGCTGCCGTCGACTGAGAATTTGGCCGCCACATCGGCCAGGCCCTGCTGTAATTGCAGCGGCAGCTGTGGACTTTGTGACAGTGAAATACCCGATAGCAGCAACTGTTTCAGGGTCATGCTGAGGTCGGCCTTGACCGCGTCCCCCTGCTGTTTGAACAAACCGTCGATCAACAGCTGGGCCTGCTGCTCAACGCCGCCCTGCAATTTCATGGCGATGGGCTCGCTGAGACTGTCGGTAATGTCGTTGATCGTGCCGGAGTAGGCCAGTTTTTGCTCGCCGACCATCTGGAAGCCGTCAATCAACACTTCGCGGATCAGGATGCTCACCGGTAGCTCGCCGCCGGATTCGGGCTGGCTTTTAGCAGGGGCATCACTGGCGGCCAATTCGCCGACGGTTTGCTTGTAGAGCGTAAGGCCGCGCTGCACAAACTGGCTGGCATCGTCGCCCAGTAACATGCGCAGCATGCCCTCGGCGCCTTGGTCGACGCCGTATTTAGACAGAATGCGCTGCGACTGCGCGGCGGGCAGTTTGGCGGCGCGGGCACTGAGCGATGTGGCGGTGTTGATGTCTTCTGCCAGTTCGCGATTGAGGCCACTAAACTGTTTCAGTTCGGCCTTGATGTCGTCGCGCAATTGTTTGGCGCCAGCGATGCGCTCAAAGGCATTTTTGTTTTTTAGCTGTTCCCAGCGGGCTTTAAATTCGTCCAGACGCTGCTGTTTCGGCAGGGTCTGAGACTTGTTCTGCCATTTGTCATCGAGCGCCTTAAAGCCCTGCTCTATGTCGGCGACCTCGGCCTGGATAATGGCCTGTTCCTCGGCCAGCATGGCGCTGGCATCGGGCAGATGAATGGTCGGCAGGCCGGCGCTGGATTCAGGTTTGGCGGGCGGCATGCTGCCGTCCAGGGTGCCGGGGGTGCTGCGCTGGGTGGCCATTTGCATACCCGACAACAGCACCTGGTCGGCGATGAACTGGCGCTTTAACAGCGCCGCACTGTCGACCTGGGCAGACACGGTCTCGCTTTCGATAAGATTGCGCATTGGTTCGTTAGGGTTGGCCACGGTCAGACCGTGCAGCGCCAGATGAGTGGGGTAGAGCTGAATGTCGACGCGGTCGACGGCGACTTTGGCTCCCACGGCTTTGCTGCCCTCGCTTTCTATTGCCCATTTGGCAATGGGCTCAAGGGCGAACACCACGGTGGCGATGACAATAACGACCAGCAACAGCAGGCCGCGCAGTATCCATTTCATCATGCGCTCAAAACTCCTATACAAAATTGACTGGCCACAGTGGCCCAAAAATGTGCTTACAGCATAGCGATATGGCTGTGACCCCGAAACCGCCGGTTTTGCTCAATGCTTTGCCCGCTGGTCGGCGCATCAGCGCCGCGGGAATTCCGATTGCAGGCGCTGCACTAGTTGGGCAACGGCGCGGCCGCGGTGGCTGAGGCGGTTTTTCTGTTCGGTGGGCAGTTCGGCGGCGCAGTGGCCGAGCTCGGGGATATAGAAATGCGGGTCGTAACCAAAGCCGTTGTTACCGCGCGGCTGGTCGACAATTTCGCCGGGCCAGCGGCCCTCGCAGATCATCGGTGCCGGGTCTTCGGGGTGACGGATAAACACCAGTGCGCAGTGAAAGTGGGCGCGGCGCTGGGCAATACCACTGAGGTCGCGGATCAGTTTGGCATTGTTGTCGGCGTCGTTGGCACCGGCACCGGCGTAGCGCGCCGAGTAAATGCCCGGCGCGCCGCCCAGCGCGTCAACACACAAGCCGGAGTCGTCGGCCAGTGCCGGCAGGCCCGTTTGCAGGGCGGCATTGCGCGCCTTGAGCAGGGCATTTTCAACGAAACTGAGGCCGGTTTCCTCGACTTCTTCAACCTTCAGTTCGCGCTGGCTGAGCAGCGTAAAGCGCTCGCCGAGCAGTTGGCTGAACTCGGCGAGTTTGCCGCGATTTCCGCTGGCGACTACGATTTTCAGCGACATGGCTCAGTCCTCGGCGTGCAGTGTTTTAACAAACTGAATATCGTAGGGCTGGTTGCGGGTGGCGGTGCTGACGCTCAGGCGAAAGTCGCGGCGTTCGCGCTTGCCGTCAATTTCCAGCTCGGCGATATAGTAGATGGCGTCCTGTTCAATAATTTCGCGAAACCCCAGCGTGGTGATGTGAATCAGGTCGGAGCTGGTGCCGCTGACCTTTGCGCGGATGGCGCGATTGCTATCGCCACTGCGCTGCTGCACCGAGACATTGACCAGAAACTTGTTGTCGCCGCGCACGATGCCGTAGCTGCGCGCTACCTGTGGAGTCAGGAAGGTGGTGGGCAGCACATTGAAGTGAACGGTATCGGAGCCGAAGCTTTTGACGGTCGGCGTCGCCGCCGGGGCCTCATCGGCCGATTGCGCCGCGGTGGGCAGGGCGGTCAGCAGGCTGAATAACAGTGCCAGCAGATAGCGTGTGCTTGTCATGGTCGGTTCCTCACTGCGTTAGCGGCAGTTTATTTGCTTATATGATAGACGGCGGTGACGCCCAGCAGGTTGGGAAAGCGCTGGGCTACCGCGCCCTGGGTGTTGTCGCCACTGACCACACAGTTGTTAAGAATGCGAATCTGCTTGTCGGCGCACAGTGCCTCAAAGTCTTTGACCGTACAAAAGTGAATATTGGGCGTGTCATACCAAGTGTAGGGCAGAAACTTGCTGACTGGCATGCGGCCGCGGGCGCTGAGGTGCCAGCGACTGCGCCAGTGACCGAAGTTGGGGAAGGTGACGATGCACTGGCGGCCGACGCGGAGCATTTCGTCGATCACCAAGTGCGGGTAGCGCAGAGTTTGCAGAGCCAGTGTCATAACCACCACGTCGAAGCTGTCGTCGCGGAAGTTGCCCAGCCCGGTATTGAGATCGTGCTCGATTACATTCACGCCCTTGCTCAGCGCTTCAGTGATGTTGTCGGGGTCGATTTCTAGGCCGAGGCCAGAGACCTGCTGTTGCTCAGCCAGGGTGTGCAGCAGGGTGCCGTCGCCACAGCCGAGGTCGAGCACGCGGGAGCCGGGCTTTATCCACGGTTGGATCAGAGTCAGGTCAAAGCGCATCACAGGCCCTCCGCCACGCGCTGCATATAGGCGCTGAATACCGCGATATAGCGGGGGATGGGAATCAAAAAGGCGTCGTGGCCGTGGTTGGCTTCGATCTCGGCGTAGCTGACCGATTTATTGGCGGCCACCAGCGCGTCGACAATTTCCCGCGAGCGGTCCGGCGCAAAGCGCCAGTCAGAAGTGAAAGACATCACCATAAACTGGCAGCGGGCGTGGCTGAAGGCGGCGACGGCGTCGTCATCGTATTCGCGGGCCAGATCGTAGTAGTCCAGTGCCTTGGTCATCAGCAGGTAGGTGTTGGCGTCAAAGCTCTCGGCAAAGCGCGAGCCCTGATGGCGCAGGTAGCTCTCCACCTGAAATTCCACCGGCCCGCGGGAGCCGAGTTTGAGGTCGCCGGCCTTCAGGTCGCGGCCGAATTTTTCTTTCATGCCGTCGTCGGACAGATAGGTGACGTGGCCGATCATCCGCGCCAGTGCCAGGCCCTGGCGCGGCAGCGTGTCGTGTTCTAAATAGCGACCGCTGTGAAAATTCGGGTCGGAGCAGATGGCGCTGCGGGCAATCTCATTGAAGGCGATGTTCTGCGCAGAGAGCTTCATCGCCGAGGCGATCACCACGCAGTGGCGCAGGGCGTCGGGGTATTCCAGCGCCCAGCGCATGGCCTGCATGCCGCCGAGGCTGCCGCCGATCACCGCTGCCCACTGCTCGATGCCAAAGTGCTTCATCATCAGCCGCTGGCTTTCCACCCAGTCGCGGCAGCGCAGCGGAGGAAAATCGGGCCCCCAGGGCCTGCCGGTGTCGGGGTTGATGGTTTTGGGGCCGGTCGAGCCGTGGCAGCCGCCGATATTGTTGATACTCAGTACGAAAAACACATCGGTGTCGATGGGCTTGCCGGGGCCGATGCAGCTGTCCCACCAGCCCGGCTTGCGGTCGTCGGTATGGTGGCGACCGGCGGCGTGATGGTGGCCGCTCAGGGCGTGGCAGATCAGGATGGCATTGCTGCGCGCAGCGTTGAGCTCGCCGTAGGTTTCGAAGACGATATCGTGCTGGGGCAGGCTTTGCCCACAGGACAGCGCCAGCGGCTGGTCAAAGTGCAGGGTCTGTGGCGTGACGATACCGACGCTGCCGGCGTGCTCTGGCTGTTGTGTCACCTGGTTCGATTACCCCTTGGTTGCGGCGGTGATGGCTAATTCATCCGGCAATGTGCCGGGTGTTTGAATTCTAAGGGTTTTCTGCCGACTTTGCGCGCCTGATAACAGGCTGACCTGGGCTTTTTTTACCGCGAAGGCAGTCGCCACAAAGGCGCAGAGCGCGCGGTTTGCCCTGCCGTCGGTGGCGGCGGCGCGCAGGCGGATTTTCAGCCGCTCGCCGTGCCGGCCGGCAAAGCCGTCGCGGCTGGCGCCGGGCTGAATATGGCAGAACAGCAGCAGGGCGTCACCCTGCCAGCGGTAAATGGCTGTCACCGGCCCTTACAGGCCCATTACCAGTGCCGGATGCAGGCCTACCGAGGCGGCCATATGGCGCATCAGCACCTCCAGCACATTGATGCTTAAAAACACCAGAATCGGCGACAGGTCCAGGCCGCCCAGCGGTGGTACCAGCTTGCGAAAGGGCGCCAAGACCGGCTCGGTCACCTGGTGAAGCAATTGCACGCCGGGGTGGTAACTGCCCTGGGCGACCCAGCTGAGGATAATGCTGCCGATAATGGCGAAAAAATAAAAGTTGAGCACCGCCGCGCACAGGCCGATAACCGACCACAGTGCCAGTTGCGCCGGGTTGGGCAGGGCGTTGAACAGCAGCTGGCACAGCAGGGCGATGCCGACGGCCTGTATCAGCACGGCAATCAGCAGCGAGGCGCTGTCGATTCGCCCCATGGCGGGGATCAGGCGGCGCAGCGGCAGCACGGCCGGATTGCTGACCTTGACGATGGTCTGGCAGATCGGGTTGTAAAAGTCGGCGCGCACCAGTTGCAGAATCAGGCGCAACAGAAACACCAGCAGCGCCAAGCTGACCAAGGTGTTGACCAGCAGGTAGGCAATATCATTGAAAGCAGACATCGGTGGTTTATTCCCCTTCGAGCTCGCGGCCCAATTGTTCGGCGCGCTTTGCCGCGCCGGTTAAAGCGGCGTCGACCAGTGCGCGAAAGCCGCCGTCTTCAAAAATGTTAATGGCGCACTCGGTGGTGCCATTGGGTGAGGTGACCCGGCGGCGCAGTTCGGCGACGTCGACATCACTCTCCAGCGCCATGCGCGCCGCGCCCAGTGCGGTTTGCTGGCTCAGCTGGGCGGCCATGTCTGCGCTCAGCCCCAGAGCCTCGCCGCTGGCCTGCATGGCTTCCATTAGCAAAAAGAAATAGGCCGGGCCACTGCCCGATACCGCGGTTACCGCGTCCAGCTCGGTCTCGCTGTCGACCCACAGGGCCAGGCCGGTGGCCTGCAGGATTTGCTCGGCCACGGCGCGCTGCGCGGCGCTGACCGCCGGGTTGGCAAACAGGCCGGTGGCGCCGCAGCGCAGCAGCGCCGGGGTGTTGGGCATGCAGCGAACAATGGCCAGACCGCCGCCCAGCCAGCGATTGAGGCTGTCGCTGGTGACGCCGGCGGCGATGCTGATAATCAGTGGCTGGCGCTGTTGAACGGCGTCGCGGATTTGTTCGGCAACGACTTTCATCAATTGCGGTTTGACGGCCATGACCAGCACATCACAGGCAGAAATAATGTCGCCGTTATCGCGGCTGGTGTGGATGGCGCCCAGTTGGCGCAGTCGCGTCAGGCTGTCTTCGCTGGGGTCGCCAGCGTGGATGCGGTCGGCGTCGACGCCGCTGGCCAGCAGGCCGCCAATAATGCTGGCGGCCATATTGCCGCCGCCGATAAAGCCGATTGTAGCTGTGCTCACCGAAAACCTCCGGGTGCTGGTTTGCCCCTTGGGCAAAGCGAATTAGCTGGCGAGTATATCAGGCTGTAAAAGCCCGCTGAAAGTCAGCGTGTCGCACGCGGGCCAAAGATGGCCGTGCCGACGCGCAGCAGGGTGCTGCCCTCGGCAATGGCGGCGTCGAGGTCGCCGGACATGCCCATCGACAGGGTGTCCAGCTGCTGTGCAGGTAGCTGCGTCTGAAGTTGGTCGCGCAGCCGGCGCAGGGCGGCAAAGGCCTGGCGTTGCTGCTGGCGGTCGTCGCTGGCGGCGGGGATGGCCATTAGACCGCGCAGTCGCAGACCGGGCAGCTCGGCAATATAGCGCGCCAGTTCGCTGGCCTCGGCGGCGCTGGCACCGGCTTTGCTGGCCTCGTTGCTGATGTTGATCTGCAGGCAGATATTGAGCGCCGGCTTATCCGGCGGCCGCTGCTCGCTGAGCCGGCGGGCCACTTTGGCGCGGTCGACACTGTGTACCCAATCGAAGTGCTCGGCGATGTCGCGGGTTTTGTTGGATTGGATCGGACCGATAAAGTGCCAGCAGATGTCGCTGCCCTGCAGCGCTTGCTGCTTGTCCAGCGCCTCCTGCAGGTAGTTTTCGCCGATATGCCGCAGGCCGGCGGTCACCGCTGTGGCGACCTCTACGGCGCTGCGGGTTTTGCTGACCGCCATCAGGGTGATTTCATCGGGGTCGCGCTGCACCGATGCACAGGACTGGGCGATGCGCGCGCGCAGGGCTGCTATATTGGCTGTTAGAGGCTGCGATGGCGTCATTGTAGATTTATGCTCCAGGTCGCTTGGCATGTGTGTCACAACTGCGATAATAAAAGTCATTGCGCCGGCCGTGTTGTGCAGCGCATTATCACTGAATAATAAGGCAATGTGCGGCACTCGGTGGCTGCAACATTCCGCTGTATCCTAAGGAGAATCATGGATATTACAGAATTGCTGGCCTTTAGTGCCAAGCAAAACGCCTCGGATCTACACCTGTCAGCGGGTTTGCCGCCAATGATTCGCGTTGACGGCGATGTGCGCCGTATCAATGTTCCGCCGATGGACCACCGCGAGGTTCACGGGCTGATTTACGAGATCATGAACGATCGCCAGCGCCGCGACTACGAGGAATTTCTGGAAACGGATTTCTCCTTCGAGGTGCCGGGAGTGGCGCGCTTCCGGGTCAATGCCTTCAACCACAACCGCGGTGCCGGCGCGGTGTTCCGGACCATTCCCTCTAAAGTACTGACGCTGGACGAGCTGGGTATGGGCAAGGTGTTTACCGATGTGTCCATGCTGCCGCGCGGCCTAGTGCTGGTGACTGGGCCGACGGGTTCGGGCAAGTCGACCACGCTGGCGGCGATGATCGACTACATCAATGACAATAAATTCGAGCATATTCTCACCATTGAAGATCCCATTGAATTTGTTCACGAGTCGAAGAAATGCCTGGTCAACCAGCGCGAGGTGCACCGCGATACCCACGGCTTTAACGAGGCACTGCGCTCGGCGCTGCGTGAAGACCCCGACATTATTCTGGTCGGCGAGCTGCGCGACCTGGAGACCATTCGGCTGGCGTTAACCGCGGCGGAAACCGGTCACTTGGTGTTCGGCACCCTGCACACCACCTCGGCGGCGAAAACCATTGACCGGGTGGTCGATGTTTTCCCAGGCGAAGAGAAATCCATGGTGCGCTCGATGTTGTCGGAGTCGCTGCAGGCGGTCATTTCACAAACCCTGTTGAAAAAGCCGGAGGGCGGCCGGGTGGCGGCGCACGAGATCATGATTGGCACCCCGGCGATTCGCAATCTGATTCGCGAGGACAAGGTTGCGCAGATGTATTCGGCCATTCAGTCCGGTGCCAACGTCGGCATGCAAACCATTGATCAATGCCTGAAGGACTTGTTGTCAAAACGGATGATTACCCGCGATGCGGCCAAGTTAAAAGCGCGCTTCCCGGAAAATTTCTGATTGGCCGGACGCGTGGCGAGCAAGGAGTAAGTTTTGGAAATTGAAAAGCTGCTGCGCATAATGCAGGAGAAGGGCGCCTCGGATTTATTTATTTCGGCGGGGGTGGCGCCATCGGTCAAACTCAATGGCCAGTTGATTCCGATGAGCAGCAATGCGCTGAGCCCCGAGCAGGCTCGCGAAGTGGTATTGGGGGTAATGAACGAGCAGCAGCGCCGCGAGTTCGTCCGCGATCGCGAGTGCAATTTTGCGATCAGTTCGCGGGGTATCGGTCGCTTCCGGGTCAGCGCTTTTTACCAGCGCAACTTGGTCGGCATGGTGTTGCGCCGCATTGAAACGCGCATTCCCAGCACTGACGAGTTGGGCTTGCCCGATATCATTAAAGACCTGGCGATGACCAAGCGCGGGTTGATTATTTTTGTCGGCGCTACCGGCACCGGTAAGTCGACGTCGTTGGCATCGATGATCGGCCACCGCAATGAAAATTCCCGCGGCCATATTATTACCGTGGAAGACCCCATCGAGTATGTGCACCAGCATCGCGGCTGCATTGTCACTCAGCGCGAGGTCGGTATCGACACCGAGTCCTTTGAGGTCGCGCTCAAAAACATGCTGCGCCAGGCGCCGGATGTGATCATGATCGGCGAGGTGCGCTCGCGCGAAACCATGGAGCACGCGATTACCTTTGCTGAAACCGGCCACCTGTGTCTGTGCACCCTGCACGCCAACAACGCCAACCAGGCGCTGGATCGTATCCTGCACTTTTTTCCCGCCGAGCGGCACGGGCAGTTGTGGATGGATTTGTCGCTGAACCTCAAGGCGATGGTGGCCCAGCAGCTGCTGCCCACCCGCGATGGTCAGGGTCGCAGGGCCTGTGTCGAAATATTGCTGAATACCCCGCTGGCCGCCGATATGATTCGCAAGGGCGATGTGGCGGCGCTTAAGGACCTGATGCGCCAGTCCACTGAACAGGGCATGCAGACCTTTGATCAGGCGCTGTACGACCTGTATCTGGAAGGCGAGATCACCTATCAGGATGCCATCGCCCACGCCGATTCGGCCAACGATCTGCGGCTGTTGATCAAGCTGGGTGCCGACAACGATGTTGATCAAATGAAGACGGCGGCGGGCAACTTGAGTATTAAGGACGAAGAGGATGATCAGCCGCGCGGCTTTGGTCGCCGCTAGTCGCCAGCGTGCTCGCGCAGCCAGCTCTCTAAAATAATGACCGCGCTCAGGCTGTCGACGCCGCGGTCTTTAAAGCCCTGATTGCCGCCCTGGTCGAGGAGTTCGCCCTTGGCGGCAAAACTCGACAGGCGCTCGTCGGCAAAGGCCACGGCGACACCAAACCGGCCGTGGATGCGGTTGCCAAATTTGCGCGCCCGCTGGCACATTTCCGACTCGCTACCATCCATATTCAGCGGCAGGCCGACGATGACCTGTTGCGGCTGCCACTCGTTGATCAGGGCTTCGATCTGCGGCCACTGCGGGATGCCGTCTTTGGCTTTGAGGGCCGCCAGTGGGTTGGCGGTGCCGGTCAGGCTCTGGCCAACGGCACAGCCAATCCAGCGCAGGCCGTAGTCAAAGGCAAGCAGGCGCTGGGCCTTGCGGGGGTTAGTCATGACGGTGGTGTGCTCGACGAGTCAATCGGCTGGGCATTGTAGCGGAATTGTGCCGGCGGCGTTCAGGCGTGGCCGCTGTCGGAGCCCAGTTGGGCAAAGTTGATACCGAGCTTGGCCAGCGCCGCGTCGACGCGCTGGTCGGCGGGCACCTCGAACATGACCCGGTAGTCGGCGGGCAGTATCAGCCAGGCGTTGTCGGCCAATTCCTGCTCCAGTTGGCCGGCTGACCAGCCGGCATAACCCAGTGCGATCAAGGTGTCGCGGGGGCCGCGGTCATGGGCAATGGCGTCGAGAATATCCAGCGAGGTGGTCAGGGCAATTTCGCTGCTGACCTCAATGCTGGCGTCCCACTGCTGGTCGTCGCGGCGGTGCAACACAAAACCGCGGTCGGTGTGCACTGGGCCACCGGCGAATACCGGCTGGTGCTGCTGGTAGTTCAGTTCATCGATGTCCAGTTGTTCGAGGATTTCATCGACTTCCATGTCCAGCGGCCGGTTGACGATCAGCCCCATAGCGCCGTTTTCATCGTGTTCGCAGATAAACACAATGCTGTGCGCAAACAGCCCCTCCCCGAGATTGGGCAGGGCAATCAGGAAGTGGTCTTTTAGCGATGTGGGCGTGTTTTCCGCCATCGGCGCTCCGGGCGATAAACCGTGAGTGGTTGCCGATAAGTATGGGTGAATTCCGGCTAAACTCAAGGCTCAGCTGCCGCTGGCGCTCAGGCCGCTGCGCTCGAAGCGCCAGCTGCGGACGATGCCGAGGCGATTTTTGCCGTCCAGCACCTCGGCGGGAATGGCCTCGTAGGGCGCGGCCAGGCGCACAATGCGGTGGGCTGCGCGATCCAGCTCGGGGTGGCCGGAGCTGCGCATAATGCGCACTTCATCGATGCGGCCATCGGGAAACAACATGAGCAGTAGGCGCAATTCGCCGACCAGACCCTTGCGGCGGGCCTCCTCCGGGTAGTGGAGGTTGCCGACCTGCTCTACGCGGGACTCCCAGCGGTCGAGGTAGAGGGCGTCTGGCGAGCCGCGGGTGGCCACGGAAGTGATAAATTTGGGGCGCGGCATACTGGCGTAGGCCTGATTTAAATGGTCCAGCTGGGCCTCCAGCGCGGCGATATTTTCGCTGAGCTCGTCGATATCATCGTCGCCGTTCAGTCGCTGCTGTAGCTGGCGTTTGGGGCTCTGCTCGGTGCTGACCGAGCGCGGGCTGAGGCCGCTGCTGTGCAGGTAGCTGCGCTGGTCGCTGGCCTGCTGGGCGCGCGCCTGTTTGAGCACGTGTTCCGGCGGCGCGCTATTGTCGTGAAAGGCACTGTGCACGCGGCTGCTGAGCTCGGCTTTTTCGGCCAGGCTGCCGCTGCCCTGTTGATCGTGCTGGGCGATGTAATCGGCTTTTTCCGGCGCCTGCAGGCTGTGGAACTGCGCCAGCGTCACTTCCAGGCTGGGCAGGCGCGGATCGATATCGCCGGCGCTGAAGCTAATGCCCAGAATCAGGGCAATATGCAGTGCGGCGGCAAAGCAAAAGATAAAGCCGAGGCGCTCGGGGGGATCCCGACGGCCGTCGTCGGCGAGGCTGGGCGGGTTCATGCCGGTGCTCGCGCCTCCGCCAGTTTGCTGGCAATGGTGTCCATCAACATGCCGGCGATATCGGTGCCGTATTGGTCGTCAATTTCGCGTATGCAGGTCGGGCTGGTCACATTGATTTCGGTCAGTGAATCGCCGATCACATCGAGGCCGACAAACAGCAGGCCCTTTTCCCTGGCGTGTGGGCCGACTTCGGCGGCGATCCAGCGGTCGCGATCGCTCAGCGGTTGGGCGCGGCCACTGCCACCGGCGGCGAGGTTGCCGCGGCTCTCGCCCGCGGCGGGAATGCGCGCCAGGCAGTAGTCTACGGGCTGGCCGTCGATGAGCAGGATGCGTTTGTCACCTTCGCTGATCGCCGGGAGATAGCGCTGCGCCATAGTCATGGTGCGACCGTGGTTGGTGAGGGTTTCAATAATGACCGAGACGTTGGCATCGTCGGGCCGCAGGCGGAAGATCGAGCTGCCGCCCATGCCGTCCAGCGGCTTCATCACGACATCGCCGTGTTCTTTATGAAAGGCACGCAGCCGCGCGGGGTCGCGACTCACCAGTTGGGTTGGCGTGCACTGGGGAAATTGCAGGGCGAATAGTTTTTCATTGCAGTCGCGCAGTGACTGCGGGCGGTTGACTACCCAGGCTCCCTGGCGTTCGGCCTGTTCGAGGATATGGGTGGCGTAGAGAAATTCATTGTCGAAAGGCGGGTCTTTGCGCATCAGCACCACGTCGAATTCGCCCATGTCGATGTCGTGGCACTCACCCAAGGTATAAAATTTTTCGGGATTGCGGTGGGCCGTTATACTGCGTACTTGAGCGCGAGCGCGGCCCGCGGTGATATAGAGATCACTCAGGGTCATATAGTCGATTTGCCAGCCGCGCTCACCCGCGGCCCATAACATGGCTAGGGTGGAGTCTTTTTTGTAATTGGTCTGTTCGATCGGGTCCATGACCACGCCGAGTCGGATTGTCATTTAGTCACCAGTGGCAAATATGTGAGATGGCTCCCAAACCCTTCAGTAAGCAGGGGACGTAGTCCGGCGGCCTTGCGATGATTACCTAGGCTTCGGTGTCAGCGGCGTCCTAGAGGTGCGGGCAGCCTACGTGGATCTGGGAGACGCGCCGTTAAAATACCGTATTCGCACCGCCGCCGGCAATTTTTGCCGGCGAGCTTATGATGTGAGTCTCAGTGGCAAATGTAATCAGATAATGGAAGGCAGATGCGTTCCGTGGTAAAAAATCGCTCTGACAGCGCGAGCTGGTTACGTGGCCGCTGCTGAATCAGACCAATATAAGGTTGTGAGTTTTATGGACGCCAATTTTTCCGATCTCAAGGTCATGATTATCGA